>NZ_RCNX01000078.1:0-6282 GCF_004307595.1 Pseudomonas sp. Sample_23 | reverse complement strand
GCCTGGTATTACGGGCTGCGCGATAAGTACGGCCTATAAACACCATTGTGGCGAGGGGATTTATCCCCGTTGGGGTGCGAAGCGCCCCCTCTTGAGCAGGAGGGACTGCTGCGCAGTCCAACGGGGATAAATCCCCTCGCCACAGTAGATTCAGCAAGGCTTAGGATCAGAGCTGATCCCGAGCGATCCCGCTACGAATCCGCAGGATATCCGCCAGCACCGCCAGCGCAATTTCCGCCGGTGTCTTGCTGCCGAGGTTGAGGCCGATCGGCGCATGAACCCGCGCCAGCTCTGCCTCACTCAAGCCACCAATGCGGCGTAAGCGCTCGAAGCGTTTCTGCGACGTCTGCTGCGATCCCATCACACCGATGTAAAACGCTTCGGTGCGCACCGCTTCCATCATCGCCAGATCGTCGATGCGCGGATCATGGGTCAGCGCCACCACTGCCGTGTCGCGATGGCAGCCTCCGTCGGCAATGAACACCGAAGGCAACTGCCGACGGATTTCCACGCCATTGAGCACCACACCTTCAAGCGCTTCATCACGCGGATCGCAGAGAATCACTTCGAAGCCAAGCCCTACCGCGAACTCGGCACAGGCCTGCGCCACACTGGAGTAGCCAGCGAGCAACAAGCGCTGTGCTGCACCGACACGAATGCGCACCCGATCGATCTCACGCTCGATCCGCGCGCCCTGCTCGCGATCAGCAAACAGATTGCGCGCACCGCTGGCCAGATCAACTTCGCGAAGCAGACGACGCTGACCCAGCAGCGCCGATTCCAGTTCACGCAGGTGCGCCTGCACCGCGCAGTCGGCGTCAAGTTTCTCAACCAGCACATCAAGAATGCCGCCGCAAGGCAGACTGACCCGCGAGCGCGGATCATCGCCTTCGCCGTAACGCACGACGCTTACCGCTTCGAGAAACGCACCTTCGGCGACGCGCTCAAGGAAATCCTCCTCGACGCAACCGCCCGATAGCGAACCGATCCACTGCCCGCCTTCGTTCACCGCGAGCAGCGAACCCGGCGCGCGCGGTGCCGAGCCGTAAGTGGTCAGCACCGTGCACAGCCAGATTCGCTGCCCGGCCACCGACCATTCCAGCGCCCGACGCACCACTTGCAGATCGAGATGCTGCATATCAGTGGGCCCTGTGCTCGATGCTCGGTGCGTCGGATTGCAGCTTCTGCACTTCGCTCACCGCCAGTTCAGCACCATGCCCGCCCCAACCCTGACGCAGGTAGTTGAGCAGATCAGTCAATTGCTCAGGACTGAGCTTTTCAGCAAAACCCGGCATCGGCTGCATGTGCTCGAACCCGGAGAATTTCTGTTCGCCGATGCCGTCCTCGATCACTCGCAACAGATTGCGCGGATCTTCCAGGCGCAACGTGGTGTTGCCACGCATGGCCACTGCGATGTGCGGCTTGCCTTCACCGCCAGCCGCGTGACAACCGGCGCAGACGTTCAGGTATTCCTGACGGCCGCGCTGGGCACTCGCGCTGAGCTTGTCCAGCGGTACTGCGACGAGCTCTTTGGCTGGTGGCGGTTGCTCGCCGAGAAGGAATGTCGCCATTGCTGCCAGATCAGCATCGCTCAGACCTTGAGTGCTGTTGTGAAACACCGGGAACATCTCGTTGAACATCGTCCCTTGCGCGCTCATGCCGTGCTTGAGAAACGTGCTCAGATCCTGCTGATTCCAGCCGCGCGCGGCCAGGTCGGTGGCCAGCAGGCTCGGCGCCAGATAACCATTGAGGATGCCGCCGGTCATGCGCTTGTCCATTTGCATCGCGCCGGGCAGGCCGCGTGGCGTATGGCATTCGCCGCAGTGACCGAGAACGTCGACCATGTACTGGCCGCGCTTCCACGCTTCACTTTTGCCCTCGACCGGTTCCAGCTTGACGTCTTTGCCGTAGAGCATGTTCCAGCCGGTCAGGCCCAGACGCACATTGAACGGAAAGCTCAGGCTGGTCACCGGCGCGGCGCGTTCGATCGGCTCGATGGTTTTCAGATACGCGTGAATCGCATCGGAGTCGGCGCGCGGCATCAGGTGATACGAGGTGTACGGCATCGCCGGATACAGATTCGCACCGTCGCGCCGCTTGCCTTCGGTCAGCGCAGCGAAGAACTCGTCATCGTTGTACAGACCGATGCCGTGCTCTTTGCTCGGGGTGATGTTGGTGCCGTAGATCGTGCCGAATGGCGAGACGATCGGCAGGCCGCCGGCATACGGCGCGCCACCCGGTGCGGTGTGGCAGGCCATGCAGTCGGCGGCGCGGGCGAGGTATTCGCCGCGCTTGATCTGATCGTCGGCGTGGGCCGCCAAAAGCGGCGCAGCCAGTCCGACCGCGAAAGCCAGGCGGGTCAGTAAACGCTTCATGCTCAACCCTCCTTGACCAGACCAAGATCGGTCAGCACGTTGCGCGTGGCGTTGTAATAACGCACGTACCCGGTGCAGCGGCAGACGTGATGGCCGAGGCTGTCCTCGATAACCTGTTCCAGCTGACTTTTGACGATCGGCTGGCGCTGCAGCTTCTCGACCAACACGGTCGCTGCGTTGACGAAGCCTGGCGCGCAGTAGCTGCACTGGAAAGCGAACTCGTCGACAAAGCGCTGCTGGATCGGATTGATCTCGGTGACCTGGCCCTGCTCGTCGCGAGTGGCGTGGCCTTCGATGGTGCGAACTTTCTTGCCCTCGAAGTAATGCGCACCGGTGATGCAGGTGCGCACTTCCTCGCTGGTGCCGTCGGGGTTATCGACGATCACCACACAGGCGTGGCAGATCCCCTGACCGCAGCCCAGCCGCGAGCCGGTGAGGTTTTTGTATTCGTGCAGGTAGTCGATCATCGGCAGGTCATCAGGGATGTCCACCGGGCCGACGGATTGACCATTGAGGGTCAGTTGAAGCGGACGGTTAGCCATTGAGGGCCTCCTTGATGCGCGCAGCGGTGATAGGCAAGTCACGAACACGTTTACCGATGGCGTGCGCCACGGCGTTACCGATGGCACCGACAATCGGGATCATCACCACTTCGGCGATGCCCTTGGACGGATCGCTCGGCGACAGCGGCGGCAGGATCTCCGCGGTCTGCTTCCACACCGCAACGTGACGCGCCATCGGCAGGCGGTAACGGTTGAAGTTCCAGTCACCCTCCCCCGGCCCGCCTTCGTACAACGGCATCTCTTCCATCAGCGCATGACCAATACCCATGGCGATGCCACCTTCAAGTTGGCCCTTGACCAACTCTTCAACCAGTACCCGACCACACTCGATCCACGAATGGTGGTTGAGCACTTGGACTTCCGCCGAGCCTTTATTGACCTTCAACTCGACCAACGTGGCGACCGGGCTGTAATAGGTCACGGCAGCGTTGTTCAACTGCACTACCGGGTAGTTGACGTTCTGCCGATCAAGCAAGTGGAAGCCGGCGCTGTTCATCTGCGATTTCTTCGCTTGTGGCGCGCCATCGCCGTATTTCACCGCCAGACCGTCGAG
Source organism: Pseudomonas sp. Sample_23 (assembly GCF_004307595.1). Lineage (NCBI taxonomy): Bacteria > Pseudomonadati > Pseudomonadota > Gammaproteobacteria > Pseudomonadales > Pseudomonadaceae > Pseudomonas > Pseudomonas sp. Sample_23. The sequence goes on along the minus strand of NZ_RCNX01000078.1, from coordinate 2,791 downwards.
CGGCAGGCGCTCGCGCACGCCGTCGATGCTGTACTCGGCCTCGGCCCAGCTCCAACGGTTGAAACCGTGCACCGTAGCGCCCGTCACCAGCCCGCGTTCGTGGGCGCGCTTGGCCAGCTCTTCGAAACTCAGCGGCTGCATGCCGTTGGCGGTCAGCTTGCCGTCGACCCAATGCGCATCTTCGCGGCGCACCACGTAAGGGTTGGCCTGGCCGCCGTACGGACCCTGACGCCAGATCTCCAGCGCCGCCGGCCACAAGCCGTGGTTGAACAGCACGCGTGCCGCTTCACGGGTCGCGTGGCTGAAGTAATAGGCGGAGTTGGTCGCCGAAGACGCCGACGCCAGCTTGCCGACCCAGCGCGGGTTGCGCAGCAGATTGTCCTGCTCGGCCTGACTCATGATGTAAGGGTTGCCGCTGGTGATCAGCTGCATTTCCTGCCATTCGGTTTCACCGGTCTTCACCTCGTGCGCCGGGCTGCCGAGGAAATCGGCGACGACCAAGGCTTGCGAGGTGGACATGCCGGTGCCGATTTCGATGCCGATGTGGCGCAGAGTGATGCGCCCGTCAGCGGTGAATTCGATGCTGGCCATCGGCGCTTCGGAGCCGGTGCCGAAGTCTTTCTGGCAGATGGCGAAACCGACGCCGTACCAGTTATCCGGGTCTGCAGCTTCGCGTTGCCGCTTGATCGTGTCGCGGTTTTTCCAGACTTCGTGCACCGAGGCCTTGTCGAGAATTTCATGCAGGCGCAGTGCGCCGGCCGGGATTGCGCCCTGGGTGTTTTTCATGCCGGAACGCAGGGCATTCCTGCGGCGCAAGTCGATAGCGTCGACACCCAGACGATTGGCGATTTCGTCGACCATCATTTCGGTCGCCGCCATGCTTTGCAGGGTGCCGTAACCGCGCATCGAGCCCGCCTCGACCGCGCGCGAGTGATACGCGGTGACTTGCAGGTCGTTCTGCGGCATGTAATAGATCGACTGCGCAGCCGTGGCGCCAACCGCCGCCACCGATGGGCTGTAGTTGACCCGACCGCCGCCGTCGACGCTCATTTCCGCGCGGAAAATCTTGAAGGTGTAGTCGTTCTTGTCCACGGCCAACTGGTAGCGGATGTCGAACGGGTGACGCTTGATGCCGCTCTGGAATTGCTCATAGCGGTCGTTGGCCAGACGCACCGGCACACCGGCGCCGTACAGCGCGGCCAGGGCTGCGTAGTAGACGAAAATGTTGTGGTCTTTGGAGCCATAGCCGACGGTGTAGCCCGGGTGCATGTTCAGGTTGGCCAGGCCGAAACGCGACGGCCCGATCATCTTCGCGGTCTCGGTCGCGACTTCCAGCGGGCACTGCGTCGCCACGACGAAATGCAGGGTTTTGGTTTTCGGGTCGTACCAGCCGTTGCCGTTGTCCGGCTCAAGGGCGGCCGGTTCGATCGACGGCGTCTTGTAGCGCTCATCGAACACCAGCCAGTTGTCTGGCGGCGTGTCGATCTCCTGCTTCATGCGGTCGGCGTAGAACAGACCGCGCTCGGTGAGGTTGCCATGCAGGTTCGGCGATGCATTCCACACTGGACGGCGGTTCTTCAGCATCGGGAAAAGAATCGAATCCTTGAGGCTGGCGAACTCGTCTTCATCCGCCGAGGTCGCGCCACCGACGCGCACATAGCGGAAGCTGCCGTAGGGATCGCCTTCGTAGAACGGCACCTTGGCGCCGTAACGAATCGCTTTGTCATTGAATTTGAGTTGATTCTTGGCCTGACGGAAACGCTCGAAGCCGTTCCAGATCAGAATCGCTACCGGGTGACCGATGAACATCGGCACTTTGCCTTCCGGCAGCAATGGATCAGGCGCGTGCTCTTCGGGGAAGACGATACCGTCCTTGTCCAGATCGGCAGCGGTAACGATGCGGTCCGGCTGCAGATCAGCGCCGAGCCACGACAGGTCGTAGCCTGCGTAGATGCGGTCGGCCTTGATGGTTTTCAGCAGCATGGCGTGGCCTTGTTGCTCAGGCCAGCCAGGCATGTCCTTGGCGCGGATGTCGCGGGCAAACACCTTGCTGCCGCAGACCTTGGACAAGGCATCGTTACGTTGCCGCGCCTTGCCGTTATTGCCGAGCCATTTCTCGGACGGCACGGTGACGCTGTTTTCCATCAAGGCAGCCAGCGCCTGACTGCTGAGCGGCGTAAGCGTAACGCTCACACCCGCCACCAGCCCGCCCTGGAGGAACGAGCGCCGGGATATTTCACGGTTGGACATGGATCATCCTCTGGGCGGTTATAGGTCCGCCCTTGTGGTTATCTACTGGGGATCTCGAGTCGTGCAGAAGCTCTTTCTGGCGAAGCAAAGAGCTGTGTTGACAGTGCAAAGCTGACCGAAAGGTTAACTTTAAAGGTTTCTGCGCCCACAGCAAACAACCAGTTACAAAAACCTGACTAAATAATCAAAAAAATCAATGCGACGTGGCACCGCATCCGATCCGCCGAGATGGCAGAGCGTGCCTATGGGGGAGTGAGCCTCCTCGCGAAAGCGTTTTTCAGGCAATACAGATTTTGAATGTGCCGACGCTTTCGCGAGCAGGCTCGCTCCCACAGGAATTTGCATTAGCTTCAGGAGCGAGGAATAGGAATAACCAAATTTCAGACACAAAAAACCCCGGTCTTTCGACCAGGGTCTTTGCTATCGATCCGATTCAGCCGATGGCTGGTTTCGGCGCTTCAAGGCGTTCAGTGGTCCTTGAAACAGATATGGCGCAGCGGACGGGACTCGAACCCGCGACCCCCGGCGTGACAGGCCGGTA
>NZ_RCNX01000030.1:0-6889 GCF_004307595.1 Pseudomonas sp. Sample_23 | reverse complement strand
AGGAGCTGCCGAAGGCTGCGATCTTTTGGGACGCTCTGCGTCCCGGCCTGCGTTCCTTTGCTGCGCGTGGGAACGATCAAAATCAAAAGATCGCAGCCTTCGGCAGCTCCTACAGTTTGTTCGGTGTCAGTCGGGCAAGTGTCGCATCCGCTATAGAGCCTCGCGCCGATGTCGGTTACGGTTGAAGTCCCCCGACACGAAACAAGGACTGCTTCATGACGTTCTCATTTCCCCGCTCTCTGCTGGCCGCCAGCCTCGGTCTGTCCCTCGCGTTCTCGGCGGTAAACGCTCGCGCCGAACCACATAAACAAGTGCTCGCCGATGCCGAGCAGTACCAGCCCGAAGCCCTGAAGTTACTGGAACGGCTGGTCAATATCGACTCCGGTTCCGGTTATGAGCCGGGCCTGAAACAGGTCAGCGACATTGCCATCGATGAACTGAAAAAACTCGGCGCAACTATCGAACTGGTGCCGAACACCCCGGAAAAATCCAACCACGTGCTGGCCACGCTCAAAGGCACCGGCAAGGCGAAAATCCTGCTGATGGCGCACATGGACACGGTGTTCAAGGAAGGCTCCGCGGCCGAGCGGCCATTCCACATCAAGGACGGGCGTGCCTACGGGCCGGGGGTGATGGACGACAAGGGCGGCATCGTCGCCGGCATCTACGCGCTTAAAGTGCTGAAGAACCTCGACTTCAAAGACTACGCGCAGATCACTTTCCTGCTGGACGCCAGCGAAGAAACCGGCTCGGACGTCGCCACCGACCTGATCAAGAAAACCGCCAAACAGCACGACGTCACCCTCAACCTCGAACCGGGCCGCCCGGCCGATGGCCTGGTGGTGTGGCGCAAGGGCAGTGCGACGGCGCTGGTCGAAGTCAAAGGCAAGGCCGCCCACGCTGGCGTCGCGCCAGAGTTGGGACGAAACGCGGCGATGGAAGCGGCGCACCAGATTCTGCAACTGGGCAAGCTCGGCGATGAGGCGAAGAAAACCACCATCAATTTCACCGTGCTCAAGGCCGGCGATCGCACCAACGTGATTCCTGATCAGGCCACGGCCAAGGCGGATGTGCGCGCGGCAGTGCCGGAGGAATTTGATCGCATCGAGAAGGATCTGGCGCGGGTATCGCAGGACAAGTTGATTGCCGATACCGAAGTGAAAACCTCCTTGCAGCGCGGTTTGCCGCCGATGCCGCAGACCGCTGAGTCGGATCGCCTGATGGCCATGGCGCAAGGGATTTACGGCGAGATCGGCCGCAAGCTCACCGAGGAGGGCAGTGGTGGCGCGGCGGATGCCAGTCTGTCCGCAGGCGTTGGGACGCCGACGCTGGATGGTTTCGGCATTGTCGGCGGCAATATTCACACGCCTGAGGAATATGCCGAAGTGGCGAGTGTGGCACCGCGGATTTATCTGTTGTCGCGGATGATCATGGAGTTGGCGAAGCCGCGGTGATGGGGTTTGCGGTGTGACGAGGCCGGGCGGGGTGCCAGAGAAATCGGCCCCTCACCCTAACCCTCTCCCGGAGGGAGAGGGGACTGACCGCGTTGTTTGTGGTCCATGTGGCAACCGCCAGATCAAGTTGAATTCAAATTCGCATTCAACGCGATCTCTCACGTCGGCGTAGATCCAGAGCATCCCCCAATCAGTCCCCTCTCCCTCTGGGAGAGGGCTAGGGTGAGGGGCTTTTTGTGGGAAGTGTGGAAGTCGAGGGCGGCGTACAAAAAATACCGAAAAGTCCGACAGAAGCTCTGGTTGCGGCCGTTGGGCGCGACTTTTATAGTCTCCGTGCGCAGATAACTCTGCGACGATCTTGGCCGGTCGAATACAGCACCAGACCCCTCTTTGGAGTGAACTTTATGACCGACCAAGTAATGCCGCGCTATCTCCCCATCGACACCTACGACGCCGAATCCCCGGTGCTCTTCATCAATACCCACACTGAACTCAGCGACATGGCCGCCTGTGCGATGCACCGGTTTGTGGTCGTGCGTGATCTGGCTGACACTTTCGCCAGCCTCAACCTCAAGGGCATTTCCGATTGTGATCTGACGCGGGTGACCAGCGCGGTTCATCTGCTGATGCGCGAGGGCTGCGCGATTCTGAATGTGATTCAGGCGCGGGCGGCGCAGCGGGAGGAGGGGTATAAGACGCCGGTTTAGCGGTGCCGCAATAGACGCTTTCGCGAGCAGGCTCGCTCCCACAGGGGAGTGCATTTCAACTGTGGGAGCGAGCCTGCTCGCGAAGGGGCCGGTACAGCGTATGCATCACTCCTTGACGCTCATGTATTCCTTGGCCCAGAGAATGTATTCCTCCGGCTGGGTATAGGTGTGGGTCAACTCGGTCGCGCTCAAATCGGAGGCCTGGGTGAAGATCTGTCGCTGTTCGCGCAGGCTGTCGTAGGTGGCCTTGATCGCGGCGAAGTAGGCGCCGTGGCCGTCGATGGTCACGCGCACGCCCAGTTCGGCCAGGCGTTTGTCGTCGCGCAGGGCCGGGTTGCCGTAGGTGACCAGCATTAGCGGCACCGTCAGATGTTCGGCGATTTGTTCCAGTTGATCAAAGTCCTGCACGCCGACCATGCAGATGCCGTCAGCGCCCGCCGCCTGATATTGGCGGGTGCGGCTGATGATTTCCTGGTTCGGCAGAATGCCGGCATTGGTGCGGGCGATGATCGCCATTTCCGTGTCGACCCGGGCTTCCAGCGCCGCGCGGATCTTGCCGACGCCTTCGGCCACGGTGATCAGGTCGGTGGATTTGCGGCCGAATTGCGCGGGCAGCAGGGTGTCTTCGATGGTCAGTGCAGCGACGCCGGCGCGTTCCAGTTCGACGATGGTGCGCATCACGTTAAGAGCGTTACCGTAGCCGTGATCGGCGTCGGCGATCACTGGCAATTGGGCGACGCGACCGATGCGCGTGGCCTGTTCGGCGAATTCGCTGAGGGTGATCAGGGCGAAGTCCGGTGCGCCAAGCACCTGCAGCGAGGCCACGGAACCGCCGAGGATACCTACTTCAAAACCCAGGTCAGCGGCGATGCGGGCCGACATCGGGTCGAACACCGAAGCGGTGTGGTAGCAGGTGTCGGAGGCCAGCAGCTGACGGAAATTGCGGCGCAAATCTTGATGGGAAAGCCTGGTCATACGAGTTCCACCAATACATAAGGAATGGAAAGGCTTGAGCAAAGGTGTCAACGCCGAAGAATGAAAAGGCTATCACGCGAATGGGTCAAGAATCATGACGAATTTGCGCGGCAGGACTGGCGGCTGAAAGGTTTAATCTCCCGTGCCGGAAATATCAGGCCGCCACGGCATGTTGCTGTTGATGGGGCAGGAGCACCGCGCGCACCGAATTTCCCGGCTGAAGTTGCAGGCGCTTGGCGGTGAGACGATCAACCACCAGGCTGTTGCCCACCAGTCGACCGTGGGCCGCGGTGATGCGGCAGTTTTCCAGCCGGCGGTTGTGAATCAGCCACAGCGGCGCCTGCTCGTCGGGGGTGCCGAGGCTCAGGGTCAGTTCGAGACTGTCGCGCACCGTGCGGATGCTGCGGATTGGCGCCTCGATGACCGGGCCACCGTCGAAAATGTCGATATAGCCTTTGTGCGCAAAGCCTTCAGCTTGAAGAATTTTCAACGCTGGTTGAGTGTTTGGATGCGTCTGGCCGATCGCCGCCTGCGCCTGTTCGGTGAGCAGGCAGGTATACAGCGGCTGGCGCGGCATCAGTTCGGCGATAAAGGCTTTGTTGCCCAGGCCGGACAAGTGATCGGCGTGGGTGAAATCCATCTGGAAAAAGTGTCGGCCCAGGCTGTCCCAGAACGGCGAGCAACCGTTTTCATCGGCACTGCCGCGCAGTTCGGCGATCATCTTCTCGCCAAACAGGTGCGGAAATTCAGCGACGAACAGCAAGCGACCCAGCGACAACAGGCGGCCATTGCTGCCGTTGCGCTGGTCATGGCGCAGGAACAGCGAGCACAGCTCCGATTGGCCGGTCAGTTCATTGTTGAGGAACAATGTCGGGATCTGCCGCTGAATGCCCAGGTCCGGTGCCGAACTGACGGTGACGCCGAGCCGGTAGTTGTACCAGGGCTCGCGCAGGCCAACGGCGCCGGCCATCGCGCTGACACCGACCACGCGCTGCTCATCATCCTCGAGGACAAACAGGTAATCGGCATCGGCGCGTTCCACCTGTTCGGCGAATGCGCGCTGTGCCCAACGCACCCGGTGCGCCAAGCGGTCTTCGTTGGCGGGAAGGGTGGTGAAACCTGGCCCTGCCTGTTCGACGAGGGTCATCAAGGCAGGCAGGTCGCTGACTTTTACCGGACGGACAATCATGCTCCAACTCCTTTGGCGGACCGATTCAGGCACGGATGGTTAACGCGGCTCACAGAGCGACCAGCCGTATCGAGCTGCCATCGCTGACCTTCAGCGCCGCGCAGATGGCGGGGGGCAGGGGCAGCGGCTGACCGGGGTGATAGTCGAGTTCGGTGACCATCGCGCGGTAGTCATGCAGGGCGTCGTTGCTCAGCAGGTAACGGCCACGGGCGTCGGTCGATGCTTGTTGGCGGACAATGGCGGTATGGCTGTCGGCGATCGAACGAATGTTCGCGGTGCGCGCATACAGGGTCGGGCCGGCGTCGAACAGGTCGATGTAGCTGTTGGTTTCGAAGCCTTCCCGCGCGAGGATGTCGAAGGCTTCCTGGCCGTCCGGATGCACGCGGCCGATGCAGTCCTGCGCCGCTGGCGGCAGCATTGGTACGTAGATCGGGTATTGCGGCATCAGTTCGGCGAGGAACGTGCGGCTCTGCAAACCGCAGAGCCGCTCGGCTTCGGCGTAGGGCAGGTCGAAGAAATGCTTGCCCAGCGCATCCCAGAATGGCGAATGACCCTGCTCGTCGCTATAGCCGACGATTTCGGTGATCACCGCCTCGGAGAACCGCTGTGCATGCGCGGCAATGAACAGCAGGCGCGCCCGCGACAGCAGTTCAGAAAACGGCGTGCGCACCAACGCTGCATCGATGTGGAAACCGCGCAGCAAGGTATGCCCGCTGAGGTCATGGCACAGCGACAACGCCGGTACGCCGTGCTCGATGTTCAATTCCCGCGAAGCACTGGTGAAATGGCGGTTGCGCAGGCTGTAGAACGGCTCCTTGAAGCCGGCGGTGGCGAGGATTTCCGAGCAGCCGACCAATTGCCGGCGTTCGAGATCTTCCAGCACAAAGAAATAGTTTTCCGGCCCCTGGGCTGTGGCGGCGCTATCGAAGGACGCGCACGACGCGGCGATTTTCTCGCGCAGGTGTTCGCTGTCATCCGGCAGCGAGGTCACGCCGATCAGGCTCTCGCGGGCCAGGCGCTGTAGCTGGGGCAGATCATTCTGCTCGACTGGGCGTAAGACCAGCATGGATGTACTCCTGTATCAAAAGGTTCGGCCCATTCGCCGAACCTGACTATCACTGTCGGTTTCCACGCGTTGAATCGGCGGTCGCCTGATTTGTTGTCAGACGCCGCTCTTTTTCTTGTCAGCCTTTGCTCGGATCGGGCAGCGCTGTGCTGGCGCCGAGCTTGTTGAGGAAGAACAGGTACACCAGGCCCAAGGCAATCCAGATCAGGCCGAGTTTCTGCGCATCGACGCCCATGTTGTACATGATGGCGGCAACGATGACGAAGCCGATCACCGGGCAGAGCAGATGGCGCACAAACTGCCCCGACTTCTGCCGACGCCAGTAGTGGTTGATCACCGTCAGGTGCAGCAGCATGAAACCGCTGAGGGCGCCGAAGTTGATCAGCGAGGTGAGAATGTCGACCGCGTCGATGAACAGGTAGCAGATCAGCAGCGACAACACCGCCACCAGATAAATGCTCAGGTACGGCGTGTTGTGTTTCGGGTGGACCTTGGCTAGCACCTTCGGCAGCTTGCCGTCGCGGGCCATGCCGAACAGCAGGCGCGAGACGGCGGCCTGCGAGGTGATCGCTACAGCAACGCCCCAGGCCAGCGCCGTGGCGACGGCGGTCAGGGTCGCGAGCCAGCTGCCAGCGGCGATTTCGGCAATTTCATAAAACGCGGTGTCGGCGGATTTGAAACCCATGCCTGCCGCCAGATCGGTGGCGATCCACGTCTGTACGACGAAAATCGTGCCCATCACTGCCAGAGTGATCAACGCTGCCTTGCCGACACTGCGGCCCGGATCTTCCTTGATTTCTTCGGCGAGGGTGGAGATCGCGTCGAAGCCGAGGAACGACAGCACGGCGATGGACACGGCTTGCATCAGCAGGGCGAAGTTGAAGGTTTGCGGGTGATACAGCGGCGCCAGCGTCAGCTCACCGTTACCGCCACCGTTGTGCAGGGCGTTCCAGGCGTAGAACAGGAAGATGCCCAGCACCACCAGTTGTGCCAGCAGGAACAGCATGTTCATCCTCGCGGTGAAGGTGATGCCGCGCAGGTTGACGAACGTCGCGCTGACCAGAAACGCCAGGATGAAGCCGACCTTGGGAATGTCCGGGTACAAATGGTTGAGCGCCATCGCCGAATACAGGTACAGCAGCGGTGGAATCAGCAGGTAATCGAGCAGCATCAGCCAGCCAGCGATAAAGCCGACGTGTTGATTAAGCCCGCGTTGCGCGTAGGAATATACGGAGCCGGCAACCGGAAAGGCCTTGGCCATGCTGCCGTAACTCAGCGCGGTGAACAGCATCGCCACCATGCCGATGATGTACGCCAGCGGCACCATCCCCGGTGCTTCGGCGTTGACGTAGCCATACACACCGAACGGGGCGATGGGGATCATGAAGATCATCCCGTACACCACCAGATCGGTCAGCGTCAGGCTACGTTTCAACTCTTGCTTGTAGCCGAATTCTTCAATTTCCATGAAGCGCAACTCCTTGTCAGCCATCGGTCG
>NZ_RCNX01000081.1:0-6983 GCF_004307595.1 Pseudomonas sp. Sample_23 | reverse complement strand
CCCGCCGCCAGCAACACCCCCGCCGGCACCTCATCAATGTGAATCCTTACCGGCACCCGCTGAGCCAACCGCACCCAGTTGAACGTCGGGTTCACATCCGCAATCAGCTCGCGGCTTTCCGGGTTGTCGCGGTCGTAAATCCCGCGCGAAATGCTTTCGACATGGCCCTTGAGCACTTCGCCGCTCATCAATTGCATGTCGGCTTGGTCACCCACTTTGACGTGAGGCAGTTTGGTTTCTTCGAAAAAGCCGTAAACCCAAAATGAATTCATGTCGACCACGGCCATCTTCGCCTCGCCAATGCGCGCGTAGTCGCCGCGATGCACATTGAGGTTGGTCACGTAGCCGTCCACCGCCGCACGCACTTCGGTGCGTTTGAGGTTGAGTTCGGCGGCTTCCAATTGCGCCTGGGCGTGTTGGTAATCGGCCAGCGCAGCGTCGGCGATGTTGCTGGCGTCGTCGCGGTTCTCTTTGGAGATCACCAGATTGTCGAGGTCGGCGCGGCGATGGGCGTTGACCTTGCGCATTTCCCAGGTCGACTTGCGCGAAGCCACCAGTGACTGCGCCTGCTTGACCGCGATGCGGTAGTGCTCGGGGTCGATGCGCATCAGCAGATCGCCCTTCTTCACCAACTGGTTGTCGCGCACCGGCACTTCGACCACTTCGCCGGTGACGTCGGCGGCGACGTTGATGATGTCGGCACGCACGCGACCATCGCGGGTCCACGGCGTGTTCATGTAGTGCTCCCACAACGTGCGGCCGATCCACAGCGCCAGGGCCAGTACCAGCAGGGTCGCGAGCAGGCTGAAAAACTTTTTCATCAAGATGTTCTCAACGGTAGACAGTCAGCGCCATGGCGCCGAACAGACAGGTAAACAGGCTCAGACGCAGCAGCGCCGGGTGCCAGAAAAAACGGTACAGGTCGAACCCCGAGAGGAAGCGGTCAACTGCCCAGGCCAGTCCCGCAGCAATGAAAAACATCAGGGTCATGGTCGGCATGTACACGCCGTGGAAGGCGATTTCACGAGGCATGGGCAAGTCCTTCGGGCCTGGCAGAAGCGAATTCGGCGAGGGGTGATTGCGGGTCGAGCAGCGAGGTGCGGATGAAGTGCAGGTAGCTTTTCACCCGGCGCAACGCCGAGGTATCGAAGTGCGGCGCGAACGGCTCGTCGGTGGCGGCGACGCGGCTGATCGCGTGATCGACCGCCACCAGTGCGCGTTCGAGATTGCTCGCGTTCGCCTGCAAAAACAGGCGCACCAGCGCACGCCCCATCACGCGGATTGCCTGGCGCCACGGCTGCGATTCGGCATACGCCGGGTGCACGGGCAGGATCGCCTGTTCCTTGCGCAATTCGATGATCGCGTGGCCGACTTCGAGCACCACGAACATCCAGCGCAGCAGACTCTTTTGCACTTTCGGTTGCCCTGCCGCGAGGCCATAGGCCTGATGCAGCAGATCGCGGGTGCGGCTCTCGAAACGCGAGGCCAGACCCTTGAGTTTGCCGCTGATCGCGTAGACCACTTGGCCACGCAAGTCCTGCTCCAGGCGCTGCCACAGCCAGCGACTGTTCGGCGGCAGAATGATCGCCCCCGCTGCGGCACAGACGAGCATGCCCATGACCATGGCGATGTAGTCGTTGATGAAGGTGTAGGGGTTGTAAATCGTGAGATTGTCCGGCACTGAACCGGTGCTGAAAAAGATCAACAACCCGAGGCCGACACCGGCGTATTGCGGTCGTGAAGCGAGGAACGAACCGAGCACGATCACCGGCGCGAGCATCACGCAGAGCAAGGGGAAACCGTCGATCAGCGGGAAGATGAAAAACATCTCGACGAAGCCGATCAGTGCACCGAGAAACGTGCCGCAGGCCATTTGAAAGGCCATGCGTTTGGGGTTCGGTGTGGCGGCGGAAAGGCCGACGGTGGCGGCGGCGATCAGGGTCATGGTCGCCCCGCTCGGCCACGCGGTGGCGACCCAATAACTGCCCAACACAATCAGGATGAACGAGGCACGAATCCCCGACGCGGCCGCCGCCCACCAGTTGGTTTGCGGAGTGAACGGCTCGTCCCAGCGCTCGCGTTCGTGGCGGTGCTCGGCCAGGGACGCGTGGGTCTGTGCATAGCTGTGCAGGTCATCGACGAAGCGGTAGAGCAATTCGTAGGCGGTGTGGAAATCCAGTTGTTCGGCTTCGCTCGGAGCAGTGTCCTGAAAGATCCCGCGCAGGGTTCGGACCCGTGCCGGCAGACCTTCCTTGTAGCTGGCCAACGCGGTCGCCAAACGTGCCGCATCGGGGCTGGTCAGCGCGCGACCGCTGAAGCCGTCGAGCACTTCGGCGAGGTCCTGCAAGCCCGGTTTGATCGCTGCCACGACATGCTCTTCGCCATTGCCGCGCAGGCGTTCAAGCAACTGATGCAAGGCGTTGAAGCGCGTGGTGATGCCCATGAACTCACTGTTCAAACGACTTAGCCGGCCGTTGCGCCGGCGCATGTGCGGGTCTTCGAACACGGTCACGCTGCGCAAGCCTTCCAGGCCCACGGCTTCGGCAATGAAGCGCACGTTGCTGGCTTCGAACGCCTCGGCTTTGCTGCGCCCGCGCAGGCCGTCAGTGACGAACAGGGCGAACACGCCGAAGCGCTGATACAAGGCGTTGCGCATCGCCGCACTGGCGGTCTGCGGCAGAATCGCCGCGCTGATCAGCGTCGAACAGAGAATCCCCAGCGAGATTTCCAGCACCCGCCATACCGCCGCCATAAAGGCGCCGTCCGGGTGCGCCAGCGCCGGCAGACCGACCATCGCTGCGGTGTAACCGGCGAGAACAAAACCATACGCGCGAAAATTGCGGCAACGTGCGGCACCGGCTGAGCAGATGCCGACCCAGATCGCCAGCGAGCCGAGAAACAGCTCCGTGTTCTGCGCGAACAAAGCGATCAGCGTGACCATCATCGCCGACCCGGCCAGCGTGCCGAGCAAGCGATAGAAACTCTTGGCGACCACCTGACCGCTCTGCGGCTGCATGACGATAAACACCGTGATCATCGCCGTACGCGGTTGCGGTAGTTCCAGCCGCATCGCCAGCCACAGGGTGAGAAACGCGGCGAGCAACACCTTGAAGATATACACCCAGGTCACGCCATCGCTGCGGGCCCAGTCGAAGAAACCGCGGCGCCATTCCAGGGAGTGGAGCCAGCGTAGAGGGGCGGGCAAGGAGGTCATTGAAAATACTCAGGCATGCAATGCGGACTCGAAACCTGTGGGAGCGAGCCTGCTCGCGAAAGCGCAGTCTCAGGCAACATGTTCATTGACTGATACGCCCTCTTCGCGAGCAGGCTCGCTCCCACAATGGATGCTGTGTTCAACGCAGGAGCGCCGGGGTTTTCGGGGCCTGGGTCTGCTCGGCTGTCGGCACGTCATCACCGGCACCGAGGCCGCCCCCCAAGGCAGTCACCAGCTCGGCATGCGCACTCAACCGCGCCGCCTGCACCTGCTGCTGCACTTGCTGCTGTTTGAACAGCAAGGTCTGCGCATTCAGCACATTGAGGTAATCGGTGAGGCCGCGTTGGTAGGCGATCATCGCGATGTCGTAAGTCTTCTGCGCTGCGGCAACGGACTCGGCGGCGAAGTCCTGCTGCTTATCCATCGATTCGCGACGGATCAACTGGTCGGAAATGTTCTTCAGCGCGTTGATCAGGGTCTGGTTGTAGTGCGCCACGGCGATGTCATAACCGGCCGCCGCTTCGCCCAATTCGCCACGCAGTCGACCGCCGTCGAAGATCGGCAACGAGATCGCCGGGCCGACGTTGTAGTTGAGTTTCTTACCGGTCAGAAACTCCAGCGCGCCGCCGCCCGTGGCCATGTAGCCGAGGCTGCCGACCAGATCGACGTTGGGGTAGAAACCGCCGTGGGCGACATCGATGCCGCGCGCCTGCGCCGCCACTTGCCAGCGACTGGCGACCACGTCCGGACGCTGGCCGAGCAGTTCGGCGGGCAATGCCGAGGGCAACTTCAACGGTGCCGCGAGGGACAGCGTCGGCCGTTGCAGTTGCGCAGCGGCGCCCGGGCCTTTACCGGCCAGCGCAGCAATCTGGTTGCGGCTCAGGGCAATTTCCTCGTCCAGCGCATCGAGTTGGCGATGGGTTTCCGGCAGCGGTGTTTCGGCCTGGCTGACTTCGAAATGCGTGCCGATCCCGCCGCTCAGGCGTTTCTGCGCCAGATCGAGAATCTGCTGTTGCTGCCTGAGCATTGCGGCAACGATGTCGCGCTGGGCGTAATGCAGCGACAACTCGATGTAGGCGCGGACGATGTTGTTCTGCAGCTCCAGCTGCGCCAGGCGAGCCTCGGCCACGCTCACATGGGCCAGATCCACCGCGCGTTCACTGGCATTGCGCTCGCGGCCCCAGAGGTCGAGGGCGTAACTGAAGCCGAGCGCGGCGTTGTTGTCCCATGTGGTGGTGTTGGCCAGATCGCCGGGGCCGTAGAACTGATCGGTCGGCCAGTTGTGGCGCTTGAGGGTTGATTCGCCATTGATCTGCGACGCCTCGGCCGCTTCGGCAACACCGGCCATGGCCTTGGCCTGACGCACCCGCGCAGCGGCCATGGCCATGCTCGGGCTGCCTTGCACGGCGAGGTCGATCCAGCGATCAAGTTGCGCGTCACCAAACGCCTGCCACCATTGGGCGCTGGGCCAGTGGGCGTCTTTGGCGGCCTCGGCAATGGCAGCGTCGGTGGCCAGTGAATCGGCCGCGAGTGCCTCGCCGTGAGGGGCAATGCCTTGGGTAGAGATGCAGCCGCCGAGAGCCAGGGTTAAAGCCAGAACACTGAGCGGCAAAAGCGCTCTGTTGATGCGACGCGGCACAGCTGCGAATTCCTGAGAGAGGGATAGATCGAGGACCGTGCAGGAGCTGCCGCAGGCTGCGATTTTTGATCTTGCTTCCCTTAAAACAAAATCAAAAGACCGCAGCCTTCGGCAGCGCCGGCACAGGATCGGCGCAATTCTATGGAGCTGCCTCTGCGGCGATAAGCTGGGATTTCTGTGAATCTTTGTTACGGTTAACGAGATAATCCCTTGGTCGGGGGTCTCAGCCCCTGAAACTTCGTGTCACAATTTGCCATCTCCCTTGAGAGCACCCCATGGACACTTTGCAAAACATGCGCGCCTTCAGTTGTGTTGCCGAAGCGGGCAGCTTCACCGCCGCCGCCGTGCAACTGGACACCACCACCGCCAACGTCTCGCGCGCGGTCTCCAACCTGGAAGCCCACCTGCAAACCCGCCTGCTCAATCGCACGACCCGGCGCATCGCCCTGACCGAGGCCGGCAAACGCTACCTGCTGCGCTGCGAACAGATCCTCGCCTACGTCGAAGAAGCCGAAGCGGAAGCCAGCGACGCCCACGCACGCCCCGCCGGCCAACTGAAAGTGCACACCATGACCGGCATCGGTCAGCACTTCGTCATCGACGCCATCGCCCGCTACCGCAAGACCCACCCCGACGTGACCTTCGACCTGACCTTGGCCAACCGCGTGCCGGACCTGCTCGACGAGGGCTACGACGTGTCCATCGTGCTGGCCAGCGAACTGCCCGATTCCGGCTTCGTCTCGCAACGCCTGGGCATCACCTACAGCATCGTCTGCGCCTCGCCGGCCTACGTAAAAGCCAACGGCGCCGCGCAAAAACCCAGCGACCTGCTCAACCACGCCTGCCTGCGCCTGGTCAGCCCGGTGATCCCGCTGGAGAAATGGGCATTCGATGGCCCGGACGGCCAAGAAACGGTCACCATCAACAGCTCGCCATTCCTGGTGAACTCCGCCGACGCCATGAAAACCGCCATCACCAGCGGCATGGGCGTCGGCGTGCTACCGGTCTACGCCGCCATCGAAGGCCTGCGCAACGGCACTCTGGTGCGCGTGATGCCCAACTACCGCTCGCAGGAACTCAACCTCTACGCGATCTATCCGTCGCGGCAGTACCTGGATGCGAAGATCAAGACGTGGGTGGAATATTTGCGCGGATCGTTGCCGGAAATATTGGCGGCGCATCAGGCGGAATTGGTTGCGTATGAGTTGAGCGGGAGTCTGGCTGGCGCGCGCGTCGCCACCTGACTTTAAACACCGCTGACTTCGTGTAGGAGTTGACGAGTGCAACGAGGCTGCGATCTTTTGATTTTGCTGTTTAAAAAATCAAAAGATCGCAGCCTACGGCAGCTCCTACATCGCGGTGTTTACGGGGAAGTTTCCGACAGGTTTTGCAGGTTGTCCGTCGGAAGTGCGCTGGCTAGGATCTAGTGGTTGCTGACGAATCAGCGACCGGGCTTGGTCGTCCGGGTTTAGAATGGCGCACATTTTCAAGCATGCTTAATGGCGAGCTGTGCGTGGGAGGGCCTCGGCCCTGCCGGGTTTCCATTCCCTGGTCGACCAACCCGCGTACGGTTCGCCACCCGATTGCTTGGTCGCAGTCAGTGGCGAACTCCACTTCCCGAATGGAGTTTCACCATGTTCAAACCCACACCCAATCCCCCCGAATCCGCAAGCACCTCACCCTACCAATCCCCGGACTCGACGAAACTCCACGACGCCGCCGAGCGCGCGCTGGATCACTACCTCAAACCGGCCACCACCGCGCAACAAAGCCACAAACCCAGCACCATGTTCCAGGTCGCCCCGGACCAGGACAACGAAAGCCTGCTGGCCCACGCCTGCGAATCCCTCGCCTCGGCGAGCATCATGAGCAGCGACATCGCCGCCCACGTCGACAGCCCACAGCGGCACACCATACTGGCCATCCAGCAGGTGATCATGCTGGCGGAACTGGCGGTGAACCGGGTGCTGGATAACTATGAAATCCATCAGCCCCAGACACACAATTGAACCTCTGTGGGAGCGAGCCTGCTCGCGAAGGCTTCAGCACATTCAACATTCGGGTGTCAGATAAACCGCTTTCGCGAGCAGGCTCGCTCCCACAATTCTGGATCGTGTACATCAGCGAGAT
>NZ_RCNX01000064.1:0-7794 GCF_004307595.1 Pseudomonas sp. Sample_23 | reverse complement strand
CCTGTCACGCCGGGGGTCGCGGGTTCGAGTCCCGTCCGCTGCGCCATATTCGGTATCTGGAACTGAACGCCAGACACCACAAAAAGCCCGCCTTGTGCGGGCTTTTTGCTGTCTGCGATTTATAAAATCGCCGCGCTACTGCGCCGCATTGCGGGCATGCCGATAATCGCTCACCGCCTCGTACACTGCCTTGCGCAAGCGATTGATCCCGCCAATCGGCCGATGCGCCTCGATGCCGAACCACGGGTTGAACGACAGGTTGTCGCATTGCAGATTCAGCGCCGGCGTGTCGAAGTCCTGCGCGGGCAGGGTGATCCGCGCCACGTTTTCAAACGGTGCATCCTGCTCACGCCACTCAATGCTCGTGTCCTCGATCGGCATGTATTTGTTCGCGTCCTGGCGCTGGATCTGCAAGGCGAAGCACGCCGGCACCCGATCCGTCGACAACTGTTGATTCAGTGCACTGCGCAGGAAGTTCGGCAAGTCGTGATTCTGTTTGGGCAGCGCATACGCCGGGCAACGCTCGGGATCCGGCACGACGCGGAATTTCGCATTGGCCTCACCGAACTTGTAGGGCGATACCGAGAAATATGTGGTCTCGGTCGGACTGTCCGGCGGCGCTGACAGCGTAGCCAGCGCGATGAATAGATGACGGACCTGCCAGGTGCGCGGATCCCATGTCGGAAAAAACGCCATGACCTTCTTGCCGTCAGCCTGCGCCGCCACATTCTGACGATACTCTGCGACATTGCTGACAAAGAAATTCGGATGGCTGAACATCACGAAATCCTGTTCATGCTGGTCCTGGCGATTGCCGAACAGTTGCTTGCCAGGAACCTCGAACAGCTTGATTGCCATCCCGCGCGCGTCGCGAATGCTGTCGAATTGCGGATAGGCATTGCCGTTGGACAACCGGATCAGCGCCTGCCAGGTCTTGCCCGGCTCGCTGAACACACCCTGTCGCAGCGATTGCGCCAGTTCCGGTAACACCTGCACTTGCGCCTTCACGCAGCCATGCGCCTTGGCGTGGGCATCGCGCAGATAACGCGTGGGTTCGCGGTGCTGGTCGACGATGCGCACTGCGGTTTGGATGACGTCCTGGGTCATCGCCGCTTCGCCTGCTGGAATCTGTTCCTGCGCGGACACCGGCCCGCGATGCTGCCAGGCAAACCATGCGGTGGCGATGGCCCAGCCGAGCAGGGCGATGACCAGCAGGATCAGCAGCGTCTTGCCAAGCAAACGCCCCAACCAGAGCCAGAAGCGAGCCAGTGGCGGCAGTTCTTTTTTGAATGTCGGCATGATCATGGCAACTGCGCCTCCAGTGGTCCGCCCAGTACTTTCAGGTATTCGAGCAGCGCCCAGCGCTCCTCGGGTTGCAGGAGTCGGCCGATCACTCCGTTGCCGCGAGCGCCGGCGCGGAATTCGTGGCCGCTGTTGTGGTTGCCGCTGATGCGCGTGTCGAACAGAAAACCGTTGGTGAAAGGCTCGGTGCGATAGCCGAGGTGGCGCGGGTCGTATTCGAGCGTGCCTTTATAGAAGGTGGTGGAGCGCTCATCCTGCGGTGACAGCAACTGATAGATGCTCGGCACCGAACCGTTGTGCAGAAACGGCGCAGTCGCCCACACGCCTGCCAGCGGTCGAGCCTTGTAAGCGACTTTCTCGCGCACGCCGATCGGCAGGCCGAAACCATCCATGCGCGGTTCTTCTTCCGGCGTGATCTGCGCGTCGCGATAGGCACGGTTTTCCACGAATGCGGTGACGTAAGCCAGGCCCTTGGCCACCGACAATTGGCTCAGATCAAGCGGCTCCTTGGGTTCGGGGTGCAGTTTGACGTCCATCTTTTTCAGCTCATTGACATCCCATTGCAGTGCGCTCAGGTCGAAACGGTGACTGGCAATGTTGTTGGCCGCATTCGGATCGGTGCCGATCACCTCCACGGGAATCATGTGCAAGTGCTGCACCCAGCGTTCGCCTTCCTGCGATTGGCGCGGGACATGGCAGCCCGCGCAGTTTTCCGCGAACAGCGCGCGGCCTCTGGCGGCCAGCGGCTTGTCGATCGCACCGAACAGATCTTCCGGCCAGGTCGGCGGCTTCAGCTGCTGCAAGGTTTCTTCGATGGCGTGCAGATCACGCACGCGCACGCTGGAGGGATAGCGCGCAGCGCCTTGCAGCGGCTGACCGTTGGCGTCGAAGAAATTCAGCGTGGCACCGACGCCGAGCGCCTCGCCGATATTGCGCGCCATTGGCTGCTGGGCCGAGCCGTTCCACTGCACCCAGTCGAACGTCCACATGTCCCACAGCTGCGGGTAATCCACCGGGGCATCGGCCACGCGGTAGTTGGCAGGGGAAATCGCATCGCCAAACGTAGCGTTGGCAATCCGGCCGAACGCATCGGTGCGCCCCGGGCCTTCCTCGGTCGGATAGAGGCCGCGATGAGTGTCGTTCCAGGCCACTTTGACGAAGGTGTTCAGCGATGTCTTGAACTCGCTGCGCAATTGTTCGCGGCGCGCTTCGTAATCATCTCCGAGCACCTGGCGGGCGAAGCGCTCAAACTTCCATGGGTTGTAGTAAGTCGAGGCTAGACTGGCGACCAGGGCCTGTCCGAAACTGCCACCGCGCAAAGTAGGAACGCTGGAAGGCAACACGTGCTGTGCGGTGCCACCATCGATGCGCACGGCCTGGTCTTTGAAGCGCAACTCGCCGGTGTGGCAAGCGGCGCAGGTGATGTCCAGATAATGCTCGGAGGCGTTGCCGGGATTCTGGTGCCGGGCAAAACCGACGGGGAGGTTGCCGGGGTTGTTCGCGCTCGCTTTCTGCTGCGGGTCGACCATGAAGCCGAAACGGGCGAGATATTCAGGGGAGGCGAAGCGCTGCTCGGAGAAGGGCAATTCCAATGCCTGGAACCACTCGTAACGCAGGCCTTTGACTTGCGTACCTTGGGGCGTGAAGTAGTAGGTCTGCCGTTGCTCTTCGCTCCATTGATCCAGGTAACGTACCTGTTGCGGCGGGATGTAGAAGGGCAATTTCGGATTGGCGACGTAATAGACGATCACCGCGAGGGCGATTACCGCCAGCATGATCAGCAGAGCGAGAATGCGGGATAAGAGGCGCAAGTTGAACATCCTTGTCGAATTGTTGCGCTGTTATGCCTGAGCGCCGCTGGCTGGGCAAGTGGCCATTACGCCAGATACTGAGTCAGGAGCCGACGAGCCTTGTCGTCCGTGAATGACAGAAGCTTCATCCAGCCGTTGCCCAAATGCGTTTTAATCCCTGAACTTATCGGAAGATTCCTGCTCTCATGCCGGTAGCCATTGGTCGTGGCGGCCTGATAAGCTCGCGGCTTTACTCGATTGCCCATTCGGCGCATGAACAAGGAAATAGCATGAAACAGCATCGGTTGGCGGCGGCGGTAGCCCTGGTTAGCCTGGTACTCGCGGGTTGTGACTCGCAGACCAGCGTAGAGCTGAAAACCCCGGCGCAAAAAGCTTCCTACGGCATCGGCCTGAACATGGGCAAAAGCCTTGCCCAGGAAGGCATGGATGATCTGGACTCCAAAGCGGTAGCCCAGGGCATCGAAGATGCCGTTGGCAAGAAAGAACAGAAGCTGAAAGATGAAGAACTGGTCGAAGCCTTCGCCTCGCTGCAAAAGCGTGCTGAAGAGCGTATGGCCAAGATGAGCGAAGAGTCGGCAGCCGCCGGCAAGAAATTCCTCGAAGAAAACGGCAAGAAAGCCGGTGTCACCACCACCGCCTCCGGCCTGCAGTACGAAGTAGTGAAGAAAGCCGATGGCCCACAGCCTAAGCCGACCGACGTCGTCACTGTTCACTACACCGGCAAGCTGACCAACGGCACCGTGTTCGACAGCTCCGTCGAGCGCGGCAGCCCGATCGATCTGCCAGTCAGTGGCGTGATCCCGGGTTGGGTTGAAGGTCTGCAACTGATGCACGTTGGCGAGAAGTACAAACTGTACATCCCTAGCGATCTGGCTTACGGCGCTCAGTCGCCAAGCCCGGCAATCCCGGCCAACTCGGTTCTGGTTTTCGACCTGGAACTGTTGGCCATCAAGGATCCGGCCAAAGAAGACGCCGCTGCCAAGTAACACGCAACGGCTCGAAAACAACGCCTCGCTTATGCGGGGCGTTGTTGCATCTGCAGGTCAGGGAAGGTAAACAGAGCGAACTGACGGCGATCAGCACAGTCATAGCTTTGAGGCTGCCCGCGCTAGACGCCCTGAGCTGCCAAGTCAATGAAATATTGGGCTTTTTTATGTGAGTAAAAAACGCCCGATCTGAGCGCAGCCCTTATGAAACGGGGCTCTCAGCGCTGAAATGCAGCTCTGTTCACAAGGTTATCCACAATTTGTGTGGATAACATTTCAACGGGAAGAATAGATGAAAGCTCCGTGGAATTTCGCTCGATTCCTGCCGTTGGCCGGTCGCCTGCTGGCCCGTGGACGCCTGCCGACCCTATTGTTTGCCGTGGCCAGCAAAGGCGCCGCGCAAGGCAATCGCTTGGGCAAACTCAAGGATGATCTGCGCTTGCTGCAGTCGTTATGCCTGGCCTACTGGCGTGGCGAGTATCGCGCGATCAGTGCCAAGTCGCTGATTTCGGTAGTGGCGGGTCTGATGTATTTCCTCAGCCCGGTCGATGCCATTCCGGATTTCATTCCCATGTTCGGCATGCTCGATGACATCGCTGTCCTCGCCTGGTTGATGAAAACCCTCGATGACGAACTCAACGCCTTCCGCCTGTGGCGCAAACGCCAGCAGCCCGAAAAGCTGGCCGTGGTTGAACGCCTCCCTGATACCCCTGAACAATTGCAGTTGCAAGGCCCGAAAAAGCCCTGACTGACCAAGACTGCCTACAGATAGATACCACTCGCGACCTTAGCCGCTGTTAGGATTACACTTCTAGGGAAAAGTGCCGACTCGCTAAGTGGTGTTGTCCTACGGGGTAGTCATGGATATTCAGATAATTGCACGCGATGGCGAACCCGAATACGCGGTTCTGCCGTGGGCTCAATATCAGGCTTTACTGAAAGCAGCAGGGATCAACGCAACACCGGCGCCGCAGCCAGCAGCGCCGCTCGCCACCTCGCCGGAGCCGATTCTTCCGGGTCTGGATCAATTACGCAGTTTGCGCGAAGGGAAGGGCATCGCCATCGAGGCGCTGGCCCGCACGGTAGGCATCAGCCCGTCTTACCTGGCCATGATCGAAAGTGGTGAGCGTCAGCCCGACGCCGCGATTCGCCGCAGCCTGGCCTGGGAACTGACGGTGCCAGGTTGGAGGGATGAATCGTGAGCGTACGCATCAGCCGTCAACATTGGGACGGATTGCTGGGGGAACTGGACCAGGCGCGTCGTCAGCGCCATCTTCTGACCTATCGAGCCTTGCTTGAGCGTTTGCAGCTGCCGACTCCGGCGATGCAGACGTTGACGGCTGCACTGGAGCATCTGGCCGCACTGGACGCCAAAGCCGAGCAGCCGTTGCGCAGTTCGCTGGTCATCAGTCAGGGCGCGAGTCGTTTGCCACGTACCGGGTTCTTTGAATGTGTCGAGCGTCTGGGGCGTTTTTCCGGGCCGTCGGATGGCGTCGCGGCGGCGTCCTGGCATGCGTCGGAAGTGGTGCGGGTCTTCGAATACGAATACCCGGAATCGGCGGAGGCCTGAGTGTTTCTGCGGCTCAAGGCGCGGGCCGGTTACTGGCTGGCCCGCCGGCTGTTTCATTGGTCGTGGTTCGTTCGCCAGCCGCGTGGCTGGCGCTGGCTTGAAGGCCAGTTCGCGCGCATGGCCAACCTCGGCGATGTCGATGCTCAAAGCTTTTATGGGCACATTCTGACTTTTCGCGGCGTCGGGTTGGGCGCGCGTGAAGAAGGCGTGCGTCTGCTGCGTCTGGCGGCGTTGGCCGGCGACGGTAAAGCCGCTTATCAAGTTGGCGTGATCAGCCTCGCCGGTACCCCGAGCAAGGCGCCGGATCACGTTGAGGCCGCTCGTTGGTGGAGCATGGCCGCCAAGGCCGGGCATCCGTTGGCCGAGCTGAAGCTGCAACAGCTGAAGGCTGGTGATTCAACGCAGTAATTCCATGTATGTCTTCTAAGTAAACGCGGCGTGAGGTTTTCCTCACGCCGCGTTTACGTTTCTGCCTGCACGTTTTTCGCTTGATGCTGGATTGCAGATTAGTCCTACATCCTTTGCCTACTCGCCTGACTTCTTTCCTCTTTGATCCCCCGCACAGTTCCCGCGACTAATTTCTTGCGCGAGGGACCGCTCATGCTTCAGCCCGTTTTTCAGTCCACCTTGTTTGCTCGCGTGTGTTGATGCAAGCCATCGCGCGCATCGAGCAGGAACTCGACAGCTTTCCGCAAACGCTCAGCCTCTACCGCAAACAGCTTGATCACTGGCTCAGTCGCAGGGCGGACCAGATCAGCGAGGCAGCAGACCTGCCATCGCTGGTGGGTATGGAGCGGATCATCCGCTTCGGCGATAGCAGTACGTCGGTCAGCAGCAGCGACGACGAATTTTCCTCCAGCGTCGTCCAGTGCCCGCACGGCGGGCTGATGCAAATCGAGAGCAAGTTCGAATCGGTCTACGACATCCCGCTGGGCAACATTTCCGTCGATGTGGTCGACGTGGATAGCGGCAAAACCGCGCCGGTCACCCTTGATCAGCAGGGCAAGGGCGAGTTCAGAGGCGACGAGGGCAAGTTCTACCGCGTTCTGGTCCACAGCGCTGTCACCTCCAGTCAAGTCGACGAGCTGTTCAAATCCTACGACGGTTTGACCGGCGAACTTGAGCGCTGGCTGCGTAGCGAGTGGCAAGGTTTCAAGCCGCAGTGGTCACAGTCGGTGGCGACCGCAGCCAGCAACGGCATGCTCGCCGGCAGTTGGGCGGCCATCGAAGGGGTATGGGACAGCCTCGGTCTGCTCTCGGAAATCCTCCAGGACCCCGGCAAGTTTGCCGAGCGTCTAGGCAGCGGCGCGGCTGAGCTGATCGAGCTGGCGCAGACCGCTCCGGATCTTATGGAAAAGCTGCAGTTGCTGGTCAGTGACGAAGCGGCGATGTGCTTGCTGCTGCGGTCGGCGAGCCTGTGGCTGGACATGCTGCCGCCCAGCGAGGTTGCCGGCAAGTCTGCTGAAGTGGCGTCGATGATGATCGTGCAACTGATCATCGATGTGTTGATCAGCGTGGTGCTGACGTTTGTCGGAGCGGGGGCGGGGATCGCTTATCTGACGCTGCGTCTGGCTGACCGCGCAACGCAGCTGTTCAACGTCGCCAAGCGTCTGGTCAAGGCGCTGTTCAGCATCGTCAACGCCTTTATTGAATACGTCGACCGCTACAAAGCCGTTGCCGCGCGGGGCATCGCCGCCGGGGTGAAAAAGGGCCGGATGCAATTGCGCTGGGATGCCAAGCGCAACGCCATGTTGAAGAAGGACGAGCCACACGACGACGCGCCCGACCAAGCAAAGAACCCCAACGGCGATGCCGCCGATTGCGTGCCCAAAACCTGCAAAAACGGCTGCCCGGTGTCGATGGTCACCGGCGAAGAACTGCTGACCCTGACCGACGCCGTGCTCGATGGCGTGTTGCCCTTCGAATTCACCCGCTTGTACCGCAGCAGCGCGGTCGAGATCGACATCGGCCTGGGTTTCGGCTGGAGCCATACGCTGGCGCATCGGCTGGCCTTCGACGGCGATGGCGTGATCTGGATCGATCATGAGAACCGCCGAACCCGCTTTCCCTTGCCCAATGTCGCGCGTCCGGCGATTCACAACAGCCTGTCGCGGGCGGCGATCTT
>NZ_RCNX01000079.1:0-8646 GCF_004307595.1 Pseudomonas sp. Sample_23 | reverse complement strand
AGCATGGGAACGATCACTTGCGGCTATGACTGAGACTTGCCAACCTCATACTCACGCAGCTTGTTGGCAATGGTGGTGTGCGAAACACCGAGTCGCTTGCCCAACTGCCGACTGCTTGGATGCTCGGAATACAGCCGTTCCAGCACCGCTTTCTCGAAACGCCCGACGATCTCGTCCAGACTGCCGTCGAGAGAAAAATCGCCAAGCGGCTGCCGCACGCCGTAATCCGGCAGGCGAATATGTTCGGCCTTGACCGTGCCGCCGTCGCACAGGGAAACCGCCTGGAACAGCACGTTCTCCAGCTGCCGCACGTTGCCCGGCCAGTGGTAATGGCTGAGGCGATCCATCGCCGCCGGGGCCAGTTTCGGCAGCGGACAGCCGATCTGCCGACTGGCCTGATCGAGAAAGTGTTCAACCAGCGGCGTCAGACCGTCGAGGCATTCGCGCAGTGGCGGGATGTGCAGCGACAGCACGTTCAAGCGGTGATAGAGATCCTGACGAAACTCGCCGCGCGCGCACAATTCGGACAAGTCCACCTGGGTCGCGCAGATCACCCGCACATCGAGATAGACCTCTTCATCACTGCCGACGCGACGGAAGCAACCGTCCTGAAGAAAGCGCAGCAATTTGACCTGCAAGCGCGGGCTCATCTCGCCGACGCCATCGAGAAACAGCGTGCCGCCAGCGGTCAACTCCAGCAGGCCAAGCTTGCCCTCAGCGCGAGCGCCTTCGAAAGCGCCGGGGCCGTAGCCGAACAGTTCGGTCTCGGCCATCGACTCCGGCAGTCCGGCGCAGTTGAGCGCCATCAACGGTGACTGTCCGCGCGGGCTGGCGAGGTGACAGGCGCGCGCGAGCAGTTCCTTGCCGGTGCCGGTTTCGCCTTCTATTAATAGCGGTGCATCCAGCGGCGCCATGCGTCGCGCTTCGCGGACCACAGCGGCCATGACTTTCGAGCTCTGGAAAATACTGTCGAAACCGCGCAGCTCTTGCTTGCGCACATTGTAGATACGCTCGCCGACGCGGTCGGCGCGGTGCAGCGTCAGTACGGCGCCGGCCATGGCCTCGCTGTCATCGTGCTCCGATTGCAGCGGCGCGATGTCGGCGAGAAAGATGTCGCCCTTGACCTTGACGCGCATGCCGTTGATCCGCGATTTGTTGGCGCGCACCAGTTCCGGCAGGTCGAAATCCTCGGCGTAGCGCGACAGCGGAATCCCCGGCACCTCATCGACGCGCACGCCGAGCAACTGCGCCGCCGCGCGGTTGGCCGCAACGATCGAGCCGCCCATGTCGATCGACAACACCGGAAACTCCAGCGCGCCAAGCAGTGCGTTCAATTCCATGTGCCGGCGTTCACTGGGCATCAGCCCGACGCGCTTGACCCCAAACACCCCGCCGATCGCCTCGAACTTGGGGCGCAACGCCTGGAACTGGATGTTGATCAGGTTCGGGCAGTGCAGATAGATCGCATTGCCATGCTCACCGCCAACTTCACCGCGGGCGACGTTGATCCCGTACGCCACCAGCAGATTGAGAATGTCGCGCAGGATGCCGATGCGGTTCTGGCAGTGGACTTTGATGCGCATAGAAAAAGGCCCGACAGGTTTGAAAGGTAAACACATGTCCTTGTGGGAGCGAGCCTGCTCGCGAAGGCGCCAGCACATCGAGTATCGATGTGTCAGACAGACCGCTTTCGCGAGCAGGCTCGCTCCCACAGGGTTTTGTGGCGCGCCGAGGCAGAGTTTTCTGTCGAGGCACGCAGATAGTTGTCAAGATTATGTGACAGCTCCTGCCCTTTTCAAACCCGCCAATCACCGTAAATGCGCATTACCCGACAATGCGTAACGATAACTTTACGAAACTCGACGAAATTTCCTACGCATGCGCGGCTCAACGTGCTGCGCAGCTTCGCGCTTTGGGGTATTCCTTTAGCCATCGCTGGACATAACAACAACGAATTTCCTAGCAGGAGAGCAGCATGAAGCAGACGCAATACGTGGCTCGCGAGCCCGATGCGCAAGGTTTTATCGACTACCCCGCCGAAGAACATGCGGTGTGGAACACGCTGATCACTCGCCAGTTGAAGGTGATCGAAGGTCGCGCGTGCCAGGAATACCTGGACGGTATCGAAAAACTCGGTCTGCCCCACGACCGCATCCCGCAACTGGCCGAGATCAATAAAGTCCTCGGCGAGACCACCGGCTGGCAAGTTGCCCGGGTGCCGGCGCTGATTCCTTTCCAGACCTTCTTCGAGTTGCTTGCCAGCAAGCAATTCCCCGTCGCCACCTTCATTCGTACCCGCGAAGAACTCGACTACCTGCAAGAGCCGGACATCTTTCACGAGATCTTTGGTCATTGCCCGTTGCTGACCAACCCGTATTTCGCTGAATTCACCCACACCTACGGCAAGCTCGGCCTGCAAGCGACCAAGGAAGAGCGCGTGTATCTGGCGCGGCTGTACTGGATGACCATCGAATTCGGTCTGGTCGACACCCCGCAGGGCAAGCGCATCTACGGTGGCGGAATTCTGTCCTCGCCGAAAGAAACCGTTTACTGCCTGTCGGACGAGCCCGAGCATCAGTTCTTCGATCCGCTGGAAGCCATGCGCACGCCGTATCGCATCGACATTCTGCAACCGTTGTACTTCGTCCTGCCCAATCTCAAGCGCCTGTTCGATGTGGCCCATGAAGACATCATGGCCATGGTTCGTCAGGGCATGCAGTTGGGCTTGCACGCACCGAAATTTCCGCCGAAACCCAAAGCCGCCTGAACCGCGACTTTTGCTGACAATTGCGTCTGTCCGTCGCCGCCACTTTGCTTTAGCGTGACGGCATTGACGGCACACGCGCTTTAATAAAAAACACACTCGTTTTCAGGAATACACCATGTCGACTTTGAACCAAGCCCACTGCGAAGCCTGCCGCGCCGATGCGCCACAAGTCAGCGACGAAGAACTGCCGATCCTGATCAAGCAGATCCCTGACTGGAACATCGAAGTACGCGACGGCATCATGCAGCTGGAAAAAGTTTTCCTGTTCAAGAACTTCAAGCATGCGCTGGCCTTCACCAACGCCGTGGGCGAGATCTCCGAGGCCGAAGGTCACCACCCGGGCCTGCTGACCGAGTGGGGCAAAGTCACCGTGACCTGGTGGAGCCACTCGATCAAAGGCCTGCACCGCAACGACTTCATCATGGCTGCGCGCACTGACGAAGTGGCGAAGACCGCAGAAGGACGCAAGTAATGCACTTCGACGCCATCGGCCGGGTCCCCGGCGACCCGATTCTCGGTTTGATGGAGGCCTATGCGCAGGATGCCAATCCGCGCAAGTTCGACCTCGGCGTTGGCGTCTACAAGGATGCCCAGGGTCTGACGCCAATCCCCGAGGCGGTGAAAATCGCCGAGGCCCGACTGGTCGAAAGCCAGGACACCAAGACCTACATCGGTGGCCACGGCAATCCGCTGTTCGGCAAGGTCATCAACGAACTGGTGCTCGGTAGCGACTCGGCATTGATCGCCGAACAACGCGCCGGCGCCACCCAGACCCCGGGCGGTACCGGTGCCTTGCGGCTGGCGGCAGACTTCATTGCGCAATGCCTGCCGGGCAAAGGCGTATGGTTGAGCAACCCGACCTGGCCGATCCACGAAACCATTTTCGCCGCCGCCAAGGTCAAGGTCAGCCACTACCCGTACGTGGGCAGTGACAACCGCCTCGACGTCGAAGCGATGCTCGCCGTGCTCAGGGAAGTGCCGAAGGGCGACGTGGTGCTGCTGCATGCGTGCTGCCACAACCCGACCGGTTTCGACCTGAGTCATGACGATTGGAAGCGCGTGCTTGAAGTGGTGCGCAGCCGCGATTTGCTGCCGCTGATCGACTTTGCTTATCAGGGTTTTGGCGATGGCCTGGAGCAGGACGCGTGGTCGACCCGGTTGTTCGCGGCGCAAGTGCCGGAGCTGCTGATCACCAGTTCCTGCTCGAAGAACTTCGGCCTGTATCGAGACCGCACCGGTGCGCTGATCGTCTGCGCGACCAGCGCCGACAAGCTCATCGACATCCGCAGCCAACTGGCCAATATCGCCCGCAATCTGTGGTCGACGCCGCCGGATCACGGCGCGGCGGTGGTCGCGACCATCCTCGCCGATCCAGAGCTGAAAGCGCGCTGGGCCGATGAAGTAGAAGCGATGCGCTTGCGGATCGCGCAGTTGCGCAGCGGCTTGGTCGAGGCGCTGGAACCCCACGGTTTGCGCGAGCGTTTTGCCCACATCGGGGTGCAACGCGGGATGTTCTCCTACACCGGCCTGTCGCCGGAACAGGTGAAGAACCTGCGCGAGCAGCACAGCGTGTACATGGTCAGCTCCGGCCGCGCGAATGTTGCCGGGATCGACGCCACCCGCCTCGCATCGCTCGCCGACGCGATCGCTGACGCCTGCAAATAATCCCCCACCCGACTGATCGTTCCCACGCTCTGCGTGGGAATGCAGCCCGGGACGCTCCGCGTCCCAACAGCGGACGCAGAGCGTCCATTGAGGCATTCCCACGCAGAGCGTGGGAACGATCAGCAGACCCAGCGCTTGCCTCCCTGCGGCCATCTGTCGCATTAATTTGAATTAAAAGTCTGATTGTCATTTTTCCTGCTGTATCCTGCGCAGGCTTTGTAAAGCGCGGAGCACCTGATCTATCAACAGACTTAGCGAGGAGCGCAACCATGCACGAGATTCCCAATCTCCCCTTCCCAAGCCTGCACGTACCTGAGCAGACGACCCCGCAACACGCCGGTGCTGAAAAGCCCGAGCCGCAAGAAGCCGCTGACAGCCGCAAAGCCGACAGCGAAGAGTAAGACCCGCCGTACAGACCGTGTGGAAAGCGCTAACATGCGCTTTCCACACTGCCTGAAACCCGAGCCCGCCATGACCGATGAATTCTCCGAAAGCCAAGCTGCCGTGCTGATCGGCGCCACCGAGAAAATGATCGAGATCTGGAATCGCCTCTCACCCGCGAAACAGGCCGCCCTGCTCGAGCGTTTCGGCAGCGAAGAAAACGCCCTCGCCGCCCTCGTCACCACGCAACTGGTCGCCCCGGCGAAATCCTGAAAGCGCCACCCGGCAAATAGTTTTACTTTTCCCCGCCTTTGAGCGGTTCACGCCGGTATCATGAGCAGCCTATCTAATCTGCTGCTCCCGTGGATCGTTACCCATGTCGTCTATACCCGAGCCCCAGCGTCCGCTGGCGGTTACGCTGCAAGTAGTCTCCATCGTCCTTTTCACCTTCATCGGTTACCTGAACATCGGCATCCCGCTCGCCGTGTTGCCGGGCTATGTCCACAGTGACCTGGGTTTCGGTGCGGTGATCGCCGGGCTGGTGATCAGCGTGCAATACCTCGCCACCCTGCTCAGCCGCCCGTATGCCGGCAAGATCATAGACAACCAGGGCAGTAAACGCGCAGTGATGATCGGCCTCGCTGGCTGTGGCTTGAGCGGTGTGTTCATGCTGATTTCCGCGTGGACACCGAACCTGCCGCTGCTGAGCCTGATCAGCCTGCTGATCGGCCGTCTGGTGTTGGGCAGTGCGGAAAGCCTGGTCGGTTCTGGTTCGATTGGCTGGGGCATCGGCCGGGTCGGCGCGGCGAATACGGCGAAAGTGATTTCCTGGAACGGCATCGCCAGTTACGGCGCCCTGGCGATCGGCGCGCCGTTCGGTGTCTGGCTGGTGAGCCGGCTGGGGCTGTGGAGCATGGGCGTGAGCATCATCCTTCTCGCTCTGCTCGGTCTGGCGCTGGCATGGCCAAAAACCGCTGCGCCGATTGTTGCCGGCGAACGTCTGCCGTTCATGCATGTGCTGGGCAAAGTCTTCCCTCACGGCTGCGGGCTCGCGCTGGGCTCGATCGGTTTTGGCACCATCGCCACGTTCATTACCCTGTATTACGCGACCCAGCACTGGGACAACGCCGTGCTGTGCCTGAGCCTGTTCGGCGCCAGCTTCATCGGCGCGCGGCTGCTGTTCGGCAATCTGATCAACCGCCTCGGCGGCTTCCGCGTGGCGATTGCCTGCCTGTCGGTGGAAACGTTGGGGCTGTTGCTGTTGTGGATTGCTCCGGATGCGCATTGGGCACTGGCCGGTGCGGCGCTGAGCGGTTTCGGCTTCTCGCTGGTGTTCCCGGCGCTGGGCGTGGAGGCGGTGAATCTGGTGCCGGCCTCGAGCCGTGGCGCGGCGGTCGGTGCCTATTCGCTGTTCATTGATTTGTCGCTGGGGATCACCGGGCCGCTGGCCGGGGCGATTGCGGCGGGGTTCGGTTTTGCTTCGATCTTTCTGTTCGCAGCCTTCGCGGCGTTGAGCGGCCTTGGCTTGAGTGTCTATCTGTACAAGCACACGGCGAAGTATCGCGAGGTTTAGAAGTCCACCTTGCCGCGCCCGGCCTTGATGCTGCCGCGCTTGGTTTTCGACTCCAGCCGACGCTTCTTCGAACCGAGGGTCGGCTTGGTCGGGCGGCGTTTCTTTTCCACTTTGGTGGCGCTGAGAATCAGCTCGACCAGCCGCTCCAGCGCATCGACGCGGTTGGCTTCCTGGGTGCGATATTGCTGCGCCTTGATGATTAGCACGCCGTCGCTGGTGATACGACTGTCTCGCAGCGCCAGCAGGCGTTCCTTGTAGAACTCCGGCAACGACGAGTTGGGAATGTCGAAGCGCAAGTGCATGGCGCTGGAGACCTTGTTGACGTTCTGCCCACCGGCGCCTTGCGCGCGGATGGCGGTCAATTCGATCTCGGCATCCGGCAGATGCACATTGTTGGAAATCACCAGCATGGAAAAGCGTCCGTAATCAGAGCGTGCAGGATAACCTGATTCACTCAACCTCTGTGGGAGCGAGCCTGCTCGCGAAGGCGGTGTGTCAGTCGATGCAGATGTTTCTGATGGACCGCTTTCGCGAGCAGGCTCGCTCCCACAGGGTTCGGTGTGATGCCAGATTGTTCCATTTCGAAACAACAAACCCGGCACTTCAGACTGTGTGAAAACGCACTGACGGCGGTCCCAGCAAACGCCCCGACTTGTACGGGGCGTTTGCTTTTGTGCTCACAGCAGACGAAAAAAGGCGTTTCAGCCCATCAGCGCCATCATCTGGCGCACGCCCAACACGTTAATTGCTCTTTTCAGGTTGTAGGCGTTCACCGCCAAGGCCATTTCAGCTCTCGCGCCTTCAAGCTGTCGCAGCAAGAAGCGAGCGTTACCAAATAACCACTGTTTAAGGTTGCCGAAGGGATGTTCGACGATGGCTCGTCGACTGACCATCATTTCGGGATGTGTCTGCATTCGCTGCTCCATTCGCTCGAAAGCCTGTTCGTGCAGATGGCGCGAGATGTATCGGCGTTTGGCGTCGGTGCACTTCGCTTTAATCGGGCAGCTTGCGCAGTCGCTGACCTTCGCTTGGTAGATCCGGCCTTTGTTGCTGATCTGCTTAAAGATCAGCCATTTTCCGGCAGGGCATTGATATCGATCTTGCGACGCATCGTAGGCAAATGCTGTTCGATCGAAAAATATCTGTTCCTTGCCGCAGGAGTTGAGTGATCGCGCCACAGGCACATAAGCCGTGATGTTCTCATCCTCACATGCCTGGAACTGCTTGCCATTGGAGTAGCCCGCATCCGCGGTGACCGTCAGTTCATCTTGTGAAAGTTGTTCCTTGGCGGCCTTGGCCATCGGTTCAAGTTGCTTGCGATCATCGCTGTCCTGAGTCACTTCATGATGCACGATCATGCAGTTTTCAGCGTCGACGGCTGTCTGCACGTTGTACCCGACCCGAGGCCCTTTGTGCGTTCGCAGCATTCGCGCATCGCTTTCGTGGGTATTGAATTGCTCAAGCTCCATGGATTCATCAGCGCCTGGCACGTCAAGTTATTGGAATGCCTGACTTCAAGTTGCGCCAAAGTCGCCTTGATTGCATTGCGGTCAATCTTCTCGCCGGCTTCGGTTTTCTCTGCCTCGTCCAGCTCTGCCAAATAGTGGGCGATGCGCTTCTCCAGCTTCTGCTCTTGATGTTGGAGCCGCTTCAAATTCATATGACGCCGTGAAGAGGCGACCGCCTGAAATTTGCTGCCATCAATGGCCACCAACTCGCCGGTTATCAGCCCCGCTGTGCGGCAAAACTGCACGAAGGCCCGGCACGTCGCGATAAAAGCGGCTTTGTTGTCTTTACGGAAATCGGCGATGGTCTTGAAATCAGGCTTGAGTCGATTGATCAGCCACATCACTTCGACGTTGCGCTGGCACTCGGCTTCGAGCCGTCGTGATGAGCGAATCCGCTGGAAATAGCCGTAGAGGTAGAGTTTGAGCTGATCCGCTGGATCGTAAGAGGGACGGCCGGTGCTTTTGGGAAGTGCTTTATCAAAGCCCAGTCGAACCAGATCCAGCTTGGCGACGTAAAGATCGATAACGCGAACGAGGTGATCCTCGGGGATCAACTCTTCCAGCGAGACCGGAAACAGGCTGGTCTGGCTGCGGGACTGTCCCTGGATGTAGGCCATAACGAAAAATGCTCCGTATCTTTCGATACGGAGCATTTTCTTTGAGCGCTGCGCAGATTGCTAGGTTTTCACACAGTCTGACTTGGCCGGGTTTGCTGTTTCTGCTTGAGCGGTTACTTGGCGATCACGGGCAGC
>NZ_RCNX01000060.1:0-9059 GCF_004307595.1 Pseudomonas sp. Sample_23 | reverse complement strand
CCCTGTTACCGCCGTGAAAGGGCGGTGTCCTAGGCCACTAGACGAAGGGGACACACTACAACATTCACTCCCTGCTGCGTTTCGCTGTGTGCTTTACGCTGCAAGTGGCGCGCATTCTATGGATGGATTGAGGGGTCGTCAACCCCCTGATATAAATTTATTTAAATCAATGACTTCGACCTGGATTACGGGCCGCGTAGGGCTTTTCCGTCGTCCGAAACCTGACGCCTATATTCCGCCACTCGCCAAGACGTTATAGTCACCGCACAGTGATGGCAATCTGCACATCAAGCGCCAGCATTCATCTATACAGCTGGCGGCCGATACAGATTGCAGCAGCCGATCAAACCCGTCGAGCGGCGCTAGGCGCCTAAATGCCCAGCCACTACACTCGCATGCGAACCCTATAAAGAGGTCTTACCGGTGACACCACTCATGATCACCCTGCTAGTCGTAGCCGGGATCGCAATTCTGATCGCCATTGGCTACATGAACCATGTGGTGGAAAACAACAAACTGGAGAAGGCCCGCACCAAAGTCGAACTCAACGACCGCCTGCGCCGCTGCGGCGAACTGACCGAAACCTTCCCCGGCCAGTTCATGACCCCGGCGCTCAAGCTGCTGCTGACCCGCCTGGAACTCAACGTCTGCCAGCGCCTGCTCAACCTGGAAAAAACCAGCGCGACGACCAAGGCCCGCATCACCGAACTCAGCGCCCTCGTTGCCCAGGGCGAATCGATCCCGGTGAACAACCCGCCCGCGCCGATCCTGACCGAAGCCAAAGCCAAAGACGTGCGCTTCCTCCTCGAAGCCCTGCACGGCCAGATCACCCGCGCCGCCCACGACGGTTTCCTGCCACCGAACGAAGCCAAACAATGGATTCGCGAAGTGCGCCACATCCTGGTGCTGCTGCACATCGAATTCTTCAACAACCTCGGCCAACAGTCCCTGCAACAAAACCAACCCGGCCAGGCCCGCCTCGCCTTTGAACGCGGCGTGCAATACCTGCGCAAACAGCAGGACCCGCAGATGTATGCCGAGCAACTGCAATACCTGGAAAAACTCCTCGCCCGAGCCAACGCCCAGGTCATGGACAAGATCGCCCCGGTGGAAGGTGAAGAAAACCAACTGACCGCCGGCTTGAAGGATGTCGAAGCCGATGCGGACTGGAAGAAGAAAGTGATTTACGACTGAGGCGCGAATGCTGGGGAGAGAAGCCACCGTTATTGGTGGCTTTTTTGTGGGTTACTTGAAAGAGGATGTGACTTGAAGACCGCTTTCGCGAGCAGACTCGCTCCCACATTGGGAAGCAGTGTTCTCAGGTAAAAATCGGTCGGGTGTCAGGCCGCCTTCGCTGGCAAGCCAGCTCCCACAAAACAGCAAAAGCAAACCCGGGCCATTCCCACGCGGCGAAGCCGAGAGCCTGGTCGGCCCGAAGGCCGCCAAGACTCAAAGCCGAAAATGCCCAACCATCGAGCGCAACTCCCCGCCCAACTGCGCCAGCTCAACACTCGAAGCCGCATTCCCGCGCATGGCCACGGAAGAGTGATCCGCACTCGCTCGAATCTGCGTAACACTGCGATTGATCTCCTCTGCCACCGAACTCTGCTCCTCCGCCGCCGCCGCGATCTGCTGATTCATCTGCTGAATCAACGACACCGCCGCGGCAATACTCCCCAGCGCACTTTCGGTCTGCAACGCATCACTGACCGCCAGTTTGACCAACTCGCCACTGCTGCGAATCTGCTGCACCGACGACTGCGCCGCCGCGCGCAGAGCACTGACCAGGCGCTCGATCTCCTCGGTCGATTGCTGCGTGCGCCGCGCCAGTGCACGCACTTCATCGGCCACCACCGCGAATCCCCTGCCCTGCTCGCCGGCCCGCGCCGCTTCGATCGCCGCGTTCAGCGCCAACAGATTGGTCTGCTCGGCCACGCTCTTGATCACCTCGAGCACCGTGCCGATATTCTGAATTTCGGCACTGAGGCTCTCGATGCTGGAACTGGCCGAAGTCGCCGAATCCGCCAACTGCTCGATCCGCGCCATGCTTTGGCGCACCACCTGCTGGCCGCTCTCGACCTTGTCATCCGCCGTCTGCGCCGCCAGCGCCGCCTCTTCGGCATTGCGCGCGACGTCATGCACGGTGGCGGTCATCTGGTTCATGGCGGTGGCGACCTGCTCGGTTTCCTCCTTCTGGCTGTTGACCTCCAGATTGGTCTGCTCGGTCACCGCCGACAGCGATTGCGCGGAACCGGCCAAGCGCTCGATGCCGGCCTGCAAGCCGCTGACAATCGCGCCGAGGCCGGCAGCCATCTGCTGCATGGCCAACATCAATTGTCCCATTTCATCGCGGCGCGTCACCTCGACCTTCGCCGTCAGATCACCCGCAGCAATCTGCTGCGCCACACGAATGACACTGCGCAGCGGCGCAACGATCAGGCGCGTGATCACCCACGCGGCAAGTAATCCGACCAACAAGGCCAGCGCCGAAGAGCCAATGATCAACACCGTGTTCTTTTTCAGCTCCGCCTGCATCGAAGCGTCTTCGGCGACGTAGGCCTGATTGACCCGGTCCACCACCTGCGCGGCACGCTGATGCAGTTGGTCATAAACCGTTTTTTCTTGCGCCAGCAACCCGGTGTATTCAGCCAGTTTCTCGTTGAATCCGGCGATATGCCCCGACACTTCGTTGAGCACAGTCAGATAGCCCTCGTCCTTGACCGTGGTTTTCAGCGCCTCGGCCTGCTCCTGCGCTTGCGCGGCCTGCTCGATGTTGCCCTGACCGGCATTGTCGGTATCGCCCTTGCGGCTCTGATCCAGACGCACCCGCGCTTCGTTCATCGCTTGCAGCATCAGTCGCGAGACCTGACTGACCTGATTCGCCTGTTCGATGAACTGCGCGCCGTCCTTGCCCTCGGTGTCTTTCAAGGTGTAGGCGCCATCATCGGCCAGGCCGCTCTGCAACACGTCAAGGTTATTGGCCACGCTCGACACCGACCAACTGGCCATCTCCAGCGCAAGGTCCTTGGCCTGGCTCAGCGAGACGAATTCATCGAAGGCCTTGCGATAAGCGCCCAGCGCTTGCTCGACATCGCTCATCACCGGCACATTGGCCGGGGAATGTGCCTTGAGCTCGCCGGCAAGAACGATCAGCCCATCGACGCCTTCGCGCAAGGCATCGGCGGTCTTCGGATTGCCGCGCAGGGCGTATTCCTGCTCGAGCAGGCGCACCTTGAGCAGGCCGCTGTTGAGCGCGGACATCTGCTTCAAGCCGTCGAAACGCAGACTGATGGTTTGCAGCGACCAGACGCCGATCGCCGCCACCAACGCAGTCAGCAACAAGACGAGCACAAATCCGATACCCAGTTTTTTCGCCATACCGAGGTTGGCAAAACGTCCTTGCACGGCCGAAATCATTGCGCGTAGTCCCCTGCCAAAGTCTGTTGCCGAAGATTCGCAACGGGCTCGAACCAGCACAAGACTCTGGCGTCGGAATAATGGCAAAAAGCTACGCCCGCGTCGTTTTCAGAATGCTGGAGGTCGATCCGCGCAAGTATTGCGAAAAAACTGCCGCGCCCGAGGGTCGCAGGCACAGGCCACATTGATGCGCTGCCAGTCACCGCACTCACCGCTGGGACTGAAGGCGTCCGCTGCTGATAACTCCAGCCCGCAACGCTGGGCCTGCCTGCGCACCGACGTCTGGTCGCGCAAGCGCGCCCGCGCCCAGATAAACAACCCGCCAACCGGCTTGCCGAACACTTCCCACTCGGCATCTTCCAGGGCCTGCAAGGCCGCCGCGCGATCGGCATTCAAGCGCTGGCGCTGGCGCTGCACCAGTTTGCGATAAGCGCCGGTCGCCATCAGCCTGGCCAGCACCGCCTCGGCCAGCCTCGAACAGCCGAGCCCGCTGATCATCTTGACCTCGGCCAGGCGCTTCAGCAGTTCGCTGTCAGCCAGAACAAAGCCGACCCGCAACGAACTGCTCAGGGTCTTGGAGAAGCTGCCGACATAAATGACCCTGCCGCCATGGTCCAGCGCCGCCAACCGTGTACCGCTGCCGGTGTGCAGATCAGCGTAGACGTCATCTTCGATCACGCGCAGGTCGTAGGTCTTGCTCAACTGCACGATACGCTGGGCGACCGCAGGCGTCAGGCAGCTGCCGGTGGGGTTGTGGTGATGACTGCCGATGAACAGGGCGCTGGGACGAAACTGACGCAGCACTGACTCGAGCATGTCGATGTCCGGCCCGCTCGGTGTCCGACGCACTTCGAGCATCTGTACGCCGTGCAGGCGCAGCAGGTCAAACAACGGTGCATAACCGGGCGTTTCCACCACCACGCAGTCGCCGGCCTTGAACAGGGTGCGCACGATCAGATCGAGCGCATGACTGGCACCGCTGGTACTCATCAGCCGGGTATTGCAAGCGTCGATGTTCAGCAGTTTGAGACGCTTGGCAATTTGCTCGCGCAACGCTGGCAGGCCCAGCGGCGAGCTGTAGTTGAACAGACTGGCCATGTCGGTGCGCGCCACCTCGCGTAATGCGTAGCTGAGGTCGTCGGGCTCACGCCAGCTCGGCGGCAAGCCTCCTTGCCCCAAGACCAAGCGGCCCGACGAAGCGCTCAGCTCATCGCACCACGCATGGCGGCCTTCGAACACTGCCAGTTCCGAGTCCGTTTCGCGCAACGGCGGCGAGGCCGCGACGATGAATCCCGCGCCCTGACGCGCAGTCAACACACCTTGCGAAACCAGGCGCTCGCAGGCTTCGACGACACACGACTGGCTGAGCAGATTACCCCGGGCGATTTGCCGTACGGAGGGCAACCGGGTGGCCGGCGGGATGCCGCTTTGCACAATCCAGTCAGTCATTCCGTCGACGATCTGCTGCACGACCGGCACCATTGCCTGTCGGTCAATTCTCAGTTCCATGAGCTCGCAAACTCCTGTCAGTTTTGCTGGCAGCAGTAAATCACAGCCGCGCCGCCGAGGCTGTGCGACAACACCGCCAAATGCGGCAGTTCTAACGGTTTGATACACATTGTTTAACGGTATTCACAGGGACCGACCGCGAGGTACAAAAAAGCCCGCACGCAGGCGGGTTCTTTGTATTTCGGCAACTTTCAGAACGCCGTCACGCCGCCGTCCACCGCCAATGAGTGCCCAGTGGTGAACGCTGCGCCATCGCTGCACAGATACAGCACCGCGCTGGCGATTTCCTCGACCTTGCCAATGCGCCCGACCGGGTGCATGGCGTTGGCGAATTCGCCCTTCTTCGGGTCGGCTTCGTAGGCACGGCGGAACATGTCCGTATCGATCACTGCCGGGCACACTGCGTTGACGCGGATTTTCTTTTTCGCGTATTCGATCGCCGCCGACTTGGTCAGGCCGATCACCGCATGTTTCGACGCCGCATAGATGCTCATTTTCGGCGCTGCGCCCAGCCCGGCTACCGACGCCGTGTTGACGATCGCGCCACCGCCCTGCGCCAACAGCAACGGCAACTGATACTTCATGCACAGCCAGACGCCTTTGACGTTGACGCCCATGATCGCGTCGAACTCGTCCAGCGTACCGTCGGCCAGTTTGCCCTTCTCGATTTCGATCCCGGCGTTGTTGAAGGCATAGTCGAGACGACCGTAGGTATTGATCACCTCATCCATCAGATTTTTTACATCGCTTTCCACCGTCACGTCGCAGCGCACGAAGGACGCTTCGCCACCGGCGGTACGAATCAGCGCCACCGTGCCTTCGCCTCCAGCCGCGTCGAGGTCAGCCACCACCACTTTCAGGCCTTCGGCGGCAAACGCCAGGGCTGTCGCGCGACCGATGCCGTAGGCGGCTCCCGTGATTACAACCACCTGACCGGAAAACGTCATGCTCATGGCTATGTCCTCGAATGCAAAAAAAATGGGA
This sequence comes from Pseudomonas sp. Sample_23, assembly GCF_004307595.1. Taxonomy (NCBI): domain Bacteria; kingdom Pseudomonadati; phylum Pseudomonadota; class Gammaproteobacteria; order Pseudomonadales; family Pseudomonadaceae; genus Pseudomonas; species Pseudomonas sp. Sample_23. The sequence goes on along the minus strand of NZ_RCNX01000060.1, from coordinate 3,149 downwards.
GATGTTGGCGTCGCAGCATAGCCAAGGGCAGCGAAAGCGCGTCAGCACTATGCAATCGCTGTTTACAGGCCCATGCGCTGCAGTGATAAAACCCGCCCCGTAATCATCACTGCACTGGATCGACTCGCATTCGCCGTATCAGCCAACCTTGCGACATCGCCGTTGAAGAGCTATCAACAAGGCTTCATTCCATTCGAGTGCCTGTCATGACCAACCAGACCAATCGCCAGTTCCTGCTCGCCAAACGCCCGGTGGGCGCCGCGACCCGCGAGACTTTCACTTATCAGGAAGTACCGGTCGGCGAGCCACAGGCGGGACAGATTCTGGTGAAAAACGAATACTTGTCCCTCGACCCGGCCATGCGCGGCTGGATGAACGAAGGCAAGTCCTACATCCCGCCGGTCGGTCTCGGTGAGGTCATGCGCGCACTGGGCGTGGGAAAAGTCATCGCCTCGAACAATCCTGGCTTCGCCGTCGGCGATTACGTCAATGGCGCCCTCGGTGTGCAGGATTATTTCCTCGGCGAGCCGCGCGGTTTCTACAAGGTCGACCCGAAACTCGCGCCATTGCCACGCTATCTGTCTGCACTGGGCATGACCGGCATGACCGCCTACTTCGCCCTGCTCGACGTCGGCGCCCCGAAAGCCGGTGACACCGTGGTGCTGTCCGGCGCGGCCGGTGCGGTGGGCAGCGTGGCCGGGCAGATCGCCAAAATCAAAGGCTGCCGCGTCGTCGGCATCGCCGGCGGGGCCGACAAGTGCAAATTCCTCATCGACGAATTGGGTTTTGACGGCGCCATCGATTACAAGGCCGAAGACGTCGTGGCCGGTCTGAAGCGCGAATGCCCGAAAGGCGTGGACGTGTACTTCGATAACGTCGGTGGCGACATTCTCGACGCGGTGCTGAGCCGCTTGAACATGAAGGCGCGCGTGGTGATCTGCGGCGCGATCAGCCAGTACAACAATAAAGAAGCGGTCAAAGGCCCGGCCAATTACCTGTCACTGCTGGTCAATCGCGCGCGCATGGAAGGTTTTGTGGTGATGGACTACGCCGCGCAGTTCGCCAGCGCCGCCCAGGAGATGGCCGGCTGGATGGCCAACGGGCAGCTCAAGAGCAAGGAAGATGTGGTTGAAGGGCTCGAGACGTTCCCGGAGACGCTGATGAAACTGTTCAACGGCGAGAACTTTGGCAAGTTGGTGTTGAAGGTTTAAGGCCAGCCTGAAACCAATGTGGGAGCGAGCCCGCTCGCGAAAGCGGAAGATCAGTCGGTAATGACGCCGACTGACACTCCCTCTTCGCGAGCAGGCTCGCTCCCACAGTTGGATCTTCAATAAGCTTTAGGCAATTTCGGCTACGACTGCGGCCAACGCCTGCGCCGGATCTGCCGCCTGGCTGATCGGACGGCCGATTACCAGGTAATCGGAACCGGCATCCAGCGCCTGACGCGGGGTCAGAATGCGCCGTTGGTCGTCCTGCGCGCTGCCTGCCGGGCGAATTCCCGGGGTCACCAGTTGCAGCGACGGGTGCGCGGTTTTCAGCGCCGACGCTTCCAGCGCCGAACAGACCAGACCGTCCATCCCGGCCTTCTCGGCCAGTGCCGCCAGACGCAGCACTTGTTCCTGCGGCTCGATATCCAGACCAATACCGGCCAGATCCTCGCGCTCCATACTGGTGAGCACGGTCACGCCGATCAGCAACGGTTGCGGACCACTGCGCTTGTCCAGCTCTTCACGGCAGGCAGCCATCATGCGCAGGCCACCGGAGCAGTGCACGTTGACCATCCACACGCCCATCTCGGCAGCGGCTTTCACGGCCATTGCGGTGGTGTTGGGGATGTCGTGGAATTTCAGGTCCAGAAACACTTCAAAACCCTTGTCACGCAGGGTGCCGACGATTTCCGCCGCGCAACTGGTGAACAGTTCCTTGCCCACTTTGACCCGGCACAGCTTCGGGTCCAACTGGTCGGCCAGCTTCAGTGCGGCGTCACGGGTGGGGAAATCCAGGGCGACGATGATAGGAGTCTGGCAGGCGGACATGGATGGGCTCTCAGGCTGGTCGAAAACGGCGCGCATTGTAGCGGAACCGGCGGCAGCGCGGCACCCGATGATCGGTAAATCGTCGCGCTGGCGGTTATCAGCTTAGCCCGCACGGCTATTGTGTCGACTCCGATACACAGCCGACACGCCGGCAACATGCATTCGGGTTAGCCTCGCCCGGCGCAACACGTCCTTACAACAGCACTTCCCGCCTCCCGGCCGGACGCCTATGCTGAAACCACCCCTGGCAGTGAACAGCCCCATGCACAACACCCCGACAACCATGACGGATGAAAGCAAAGACGACAAGCGCTGGAGCATCCGCGCGCTGATCGTCGACGATGACGTGCCGATCCGCGAGCTGATGATCGATTACCTCGCCCGTTTCAACATTCACGCCAGCGGCGTCACCGACGGCGCGGCGATGCGCCAGGCGCTGCTGGGCGAACATTTCGACGTCATCGTCCTCGACCTGATGCTGCCCGGCGAAGACGGTCTGTCGCTGTGCCGCTGGCTGCGCGCCGAATCGGACATCCCGATCCTGATGCTCACCGCCCGCTGCGAACCCACCGACCGCATCATCGGCCTGGAACTGGGCGCCGACGATTACATGGCCAAACCGTTCGAACCACGCGAACTGGTCGCCCGCATCCAGACCATCCTGCGCCGCGTGCGCGACGACCGCAGCGAACAGCGCGCCAACATTCGCTTCGACAACTGGCGGCTGAACAGCGTCCTGCGCCAAGTGGTCGCCGACAACGGCCTGGTAGTGCCGTTGTCCAACGCCGAATTCCGCCTGCTCTGGGTCTTCATCGAACGCCCGCGTCGCGTGCTCAGCCGCGAACAACTGCTCGACGCCGCTCGCGGTCGCTCGATCGAGGCTTTCGACCGCAGCATCGACCTGTTGGTCTCGCGCCTGCGACAAAAACTCGGCGACGACCCGAAAGCCCCGCAACTGATCAAGACCGTGCGCGGCGAGGGTTACCTGTTCGACGCGCGGGACATCGGTTGATGAAGGCGCGCTTCGACACCCTGTTCGGTCGCCTGTTCGGGGTGCTGTTCGTGGCGATTGTCCTGGCGCACCTGCTGGCCTTCGCCTGGTTCAGGCTCTAC
>NZ_RCNX01000067.1:0-9370 GCF_004307595.1 Pseudomonas sp. Sample_23 | reverse complement strand
AAGTGCGCAAGAAGTTGCGCAGTACTGCGCAACTTCTTGCGCACTTGGCTGCAGGGCTTGCGCCGCTTGGGCTGCAGGGCAATTTACCCCTGAAATATTACGGGCAACTGCGCAACTTCTTGCGCACAATGGCCAGATGCCTTTATGGAGGCAAAGATCGCTATGGACGCAAAGATTGCCCCATAGCTTCAGATCAAAAGATCGCAGCCTGCGGCAGCTCCTACATTTGGAATGCGTTTCCCCTGTAGGAGCAGCCGTAGGCTGCGATCTTTTAATGTTTAACGCGCGAGTCGGGTCAAACACTCCTCAATCGACCGCCGTTGCGTCTCGGCATACAACCCCAACTCATCGATGGCCGAACGCCCCAGCGCCTGTTCGAAAGCCTGTCGATTGGAGTGTTCGCCGTAATGCGCCTGTGCGGCATCCCCCAGGTTCGACTGAAAAATCCCCGCTGCGCTCACCGGCAGGAAATCTTCGTACACCAGCGGCTCCGCTTTCACATAGCCATCGCGCAGCAAGTCCTCCAGGGACGACTCACCAAGTCCTTCAGCGGCCAAGCCCTTTTCCGTAGCGAAATAACGAAAGTACGCCAGCCCCTGTTCGCGCATGCCCTCGATGCTGTCAGGAAATTCGGCAAAGTGCTGCGTCATCAGCGCGTTGTAGCGTGCGGCATTGGCTTCGTTAGGGAAGTCGCCCAATTCATCGCGAGCGGCATTCAACAAGCGGTCATACAGCGCGCGACCCTTGGGCGTGAGGGCGGCGCCGCGTTGTTCGATTTCGCCGAAACGCGCGCTGTGGCTGCCACGGGTTTCGGGCTGATCGGTGAAGGCGATCGGCTCGTCCAGCGCTTTGAAGCTGGTCTGGCGCAGCAGGATCGGGCAGTCGCGGCGCGGTGGGCCTTCGATCACCGCTTTGGGTGTGATGCCATGGGCAGGCATCTGCTCCTGCACGGTGTCGATGTCCAGCGTGCGCGGGGTCAGGTGGTTGATGTGCGGGCCTTTGAACGCAACGACATCGGCGATCAAGCGGTGCTGGGCGCTGAGTTTCTGGTATTGCGCGGCGCTGACCGTGGCGCTGTGGTGCCAGCGAAAAGTCTCCAGTGCCTGTCGGACGAATTCTGCGGCTTCGTCGTCATTCAGTCCGCCTGCCGTTTCCGCCTGTTCAATCAGGCGCAACGCCTCTTCAGTAAAAATCGAACGACGGGCCAGTACCGACTCGGCAAACGAACGCAATTCAGGATCTTCAATCAGCTCCAGGCGCAGCAACGAGGTGAACACGCGAAACGGGCTGACCTGCAGCGCTTCTTCATGCACCGCGCGAAACGCCGTTGAATGCACCGGCACACCGGCCGGGGTCAGGTCGTAATAACCCACCGGTTGCATGCCCATCACCGCGAACAAGCGGGCGAGGGTGGCCAGTTCGGTCGCGGTGCCTACCCGGATGGCGCCGTGGCGTTCCATGTCCAGGCGTTCGATTTCGCCGGTGCGCTTGAGCTGTCCGGCGATGTCAGGCTGACGTGCCAGCACTTCGCGATTGGTTTTCTCCACCAGTTCCATCAGCGCGCCGTACAGCGGCACCTCTTCGCGGTACATGTCGGACATCGCTCGGGAGAAGCGTTGGCGGATCAGGTCGGGGCTGACGAACGGCTGCACGGTCATGAAAAAAATTCCTGCCACGGTGACGAAATGGATGCCGGAAAAGATCGCAGCCTTCGCCCAGGCGGGCAAACGAAGAATCCTACGAACTTCATTCTGCCAACGACTGATCCACCAGTTCGATCCAGTGCCTGACCGGCGTGCGCCCGGCGCTGGCCAGATGGCTCTGACAGCCCACGTTGGAAGTGACGATCAACTCAGGCCGGCCGCTTTCCAGGGCGTTGAGGCGCTGATCGCGCAGTTGCCGCGCCAGCACCGGTTGGGTCAGCGAGTAGGTGCCCGCCGAGCCGCAGCACAAATGGCCGTCCGGCACCGATGTGAGGTTGAAGCCGAGTCGGGTCAGCACTGTTTCCACGGCGCCGCCGAGTTTCAGTGCGTGCTGCAAGGTGCACGGGCAATGCACGGCGATGCGCCGTTCGCTGGCGGCGCATACTTGCTCCAGTGGTTCCTCAGCGATTATTTGCACCAGATCCCGAGTCATTTCGCTGATCCGCCGGGCTTTCAACGCGTAGATCGGATCGTCCGCAAGCAAATGCCCGTAATCCTTGATGAACGCGCCGCAACCGCTGGCCGTCTGCACGATGGCTTCGGCGCCGTTCTGCAGATGCGGCCACCAGGCGTCGATGTTCTGCCGAGCGCGGTCGAGACCTTTGCCCTGAGCGTCGAGGTGATAGTCGAGAGCGCCGCAGCAACCGGCCTCGCTCACCGGGGTGACGCTGATGCCCAGACGATCAAGCACTCGCGCCGTTGCGTCATTGGTATTCGGCGACAGACCCGGTTGCACGCAACCTTCGAGCAACAACACCCGGCGCGCATGCCTAGGAGCAGGGCGCGACCCCATAACACCCAAGCGCTGCGGCAGTTTGCTTTCCAGCAGGCGCGGCAGCAGAGGCCGAAAGGTCGCGCCCATGCGCAGCAAGCCTTTGAACACAGCCGGATTCGGCGCCAACGCGCGCAAGCCTTCGCGCAGCAAGCGCTGGGCGGCGGGGCGCGGCACCGCGCTGTCGACCACCGCGCGGCCGATGTCGAGCAGGTTGTGATAATCGACGCCGGACGGGCAGGTGGTTTCGCAGTTGCGGCACGACAGGCAACGATCCAGATGCAGTTGCGTCTGCTCGGTGGCCGGTGCGCCTTCGAGCACTTGCTTGATCAGGTAAATGCGCCCGCGCGGACCATCGAGTTCATCGCCGAGCAATTGATACGTCGGGCATGTCGCGTTGCAGAAACCGCAATGCACGCAGGTGCGCAGGATCTTTTCCGCTTCGCCAGCGCGGGGCAATTGCCGCGATTGCTCGCTGAGGGTGGTTTGCATGGCTAGACCTCCGCGTACATTCGTCCGGGGTTGAACAGCCCTTGCGGGTCGAGTTGCGCCTTGAGTTGCCGGTGGTAGCGCAGAAGGGTTGGCGCCAAGGGTTGAAACGGCGAATCGGTGGCACCGTGGGTAAAGCACGTTGCATGGCCGCCCAAGGAATGGGCGAGTGCGTGAATCTCAGGGCTTTCGGATTTCACCCAGCGTTGCGCACCGGCCCAATCGATCAGTTGCTCGCCGGGCAGCTCGAGCGGGCCGAGGTTGTTCGGCAATGACAGGCGCCACAGCGGCAAACCTTCGTCGAAAAAACTCAGGCGCTGTTCGTTGAGGTCGCGCCAGAAACCCGAATCCAGCGGCTCGCCGCCGAGGCGTTGATGCGCCGCCGTCACCGAACCTTCGCCACCTTCCAGGCGCAGGTACAGGCTCCGGCCATCGTGGCACGCGGCGCTGATCGGCAGCGGTTGCTGGCCCCATTCGGCAAGTTTGCTCAAGGCCCGAGCGCAGTCGATATCGAGGCGGATGCTCAGGCACTGGCGCGGTTTCGGCAGGACTTTCAGCGACACTTCGGTGAGCACGCCGAGGCAACCGAAACTGCCGGCCATCAGCCGCGACAGGTCATAACCGGCGACGTTTTTCATCACTTCGCCACCGAAGCGCAGATGCTGACCGAGGCCGGTGATCACCCGCGTGCCGAGAACGAAGTCGCGTACCGAGCCGGACCACGGCCGGCGTGGTCCGGACAGTCCCGTGGCGACCATGCCGCCGACCGTGGCGCTGTCGGCGAAGGACGGCGGTTCGCAGGGCAACATTTGCCCGGCGTCATCCAGCGCCGCGAGCAGCTCGGACAACGGCGTGCCGGCACGTGCGGTGACCACCAGTTCGGTCGGATCGTATTGAACGATGCCGCGATGGGCGCGGGTGTCGAGCACTTCGCCGGCCACCTCGCGACCGAGAAACGCCTTGCTGTTGCCGCCCTGAATCTTCAGCGGCGTGGCATTGGCCCGCGCTGCGTTGACCTGATCGAGCAGGGCGTTGGCGGCATCGAAATCAGCCATCAGAATCGCTCCAGCTCGGGGAAGGGCAGTTGCCCGGCGTGAATGTGCATCGCGCCGAATTCGGCGCAGCGATGCAGGGTCGGAATGTTCTTGCCGGGATTGAGCAGGCCCTGCGGATCGAACGCGGCTTTCACCGCATGAAACAGCAGTAACTCGTCGCTGTTGAACTGCGCGCACATCTGATTGATTTTTTCGCGGCCTACGCCGTGCTCGCCGGTGATGCTGCCGCCGACTTTCACGCACAGTTCGAGGATCTTGCCGCCCAGTGCCTCGGCGCGATGCAGCTCCCCCGGCTGGTTGGCATCGAACAGGATCAGCGGATGCATGTTGCCGTCGCCGGCATGGAACACGTTGGCCACGCGCAAGCCATATTCCTCGCCGAGGCTAGCGATACCTTGCAGCACAGCGGGCAATTCGCGGCGCGGGATGGTGCCGTCCATGCAGTAATAATCCGGCGACAACCGGCCGATCGCCGGAAACGCGTTTTTGCGCCCGGCCCAGAAACGCACACGCTCGGCCTCGTCCTGGGCCTGGCGCACTTCAGTGGCGCCGGCCGCTGTCATGACTTCCCGTACGCGCTGGCAATCGTCGTGCACGTCGGCTTCGACGCCGTCGAGTTCGCACAACAGAATCGCCTCGGCGTCGACCGGGTAACCGGCGTGGATAAAGTCTTCGGCGGCGCGAATGGCCAGGTTGTCCATCATTTCCAGACCACCCGGAATGATCCCGGCAGCGATGATTTCGGCAACCGCACGACCGGCCTTTTCCACTGAGTCGAAACTGCCGAGCAGGACCTTGGCGACTTGCGGTTTGGGCAGCAGTTTCACCGTGACTTCGGTGATGATCCCCAGCAGGCCTTCGGAGCCGGTGAACAAGGCGAGCAGGTCGAAACCGGCTGAATCGAGCGCCTCGGAGCCCAGCGTAAGACGTTCGCCCTCGATGGTCAGCACTTCGATTTTCAGCACGTTGTGCACGGTCAGGCCGTACTTGAGGCAATGCACGCCACCAGCGTTTTCCGCGACGTTGCCGCCGATCGAACAGGCGATCTGCGACGACGGATCCGGTGCGTAATACAAGCCGAACGGGGCCGCCGCTTGGGAGATGGCGAGATTGCGCACCCCCGGCTGAACCCGCGCGATACGTGCAGCGGGGTCGATGTGCAGGATGTTGTTGAACCGCGCCATCACCAGCAACAGGCCCTTTTCCAGTGGCAGCGCGCCGCCGGACAATCCAGTGCCGGCACCCCGCGCGACCACGGGCACGTTGTTCTGATGGCAGAATTTCAGCAGGGTTTGCACTTGCTCCAGACGCCGGGGCAGGGCCACCAGCATTGGCGTGGCGCGGTAGGCGGAGAGGCCGTCGCATTCGTAGGGTTTGAGTTCATCTTCGCGCCAGAGGATGTCCAGGTCCGGCAGGGCTTGTTGCAGGGCCTTGAGCAATTCGCCCTTGTTCACCTCGGGCAACGGACCGTCGAGGCGTTCGTCGTAAAGGATGTTCATGGGAACGCCAACCTTCTGTCTCCGCTGATCGTTCCCACGCTCTGCGTGGGAATGTAGCCCGTGACGCTCTGCGTCACTGGACGCAGAGCGTCCCCTGAGGCATTCCCACGCAGAGCATGGGAACGATCAGTTGCGCCACCTGGGGCATTGCGAATATCCATGTTCATCGCTGTCGTTCCAGAAATTCCCCGTACAGCCGCGCGGTATTTCCCGGCTGTTCGACCATCGGCATGTGCCCGACGTGATCCCACACATCCACTTCGAGATTGGCGATGCCTTTGCTCCACACCGGCACGCTGCTGACGTCGATCAGGCGATCCTTGCGCCCCCACAGCAGCAGCGCCGGGCATTTGATCTCGGCCAGTTTCGGTTCCATCGGCGGGCTGGCGCGGAAGTCGCGGAAGATTTCTTCGAGCTCGTCACGTTGTTGCTCGTAGCGCTGGGCGACGGCGTCCAGCACCAGCTTCGGCACCCACGGCGGCGACTCCATGGTCATCGCGTAGAAACGCTGAAATTCTTCGCGGGAATTGATCAGAAACGGATTGTGCCCGCGCGCCAGGTGGCGCTCCATGTCGCTTGGCTCCGGTGCGGTGACGCCGGCCGGGTCGATCAATGCCAGCGAGGCGATCCGCTCGGGATAGGTCGCTGCCAGCCACGCGGCAATGTAGCCGCCCATGGAGTTGCCGATGACGTGGACTTTCTCCACGCCGCAGACGTCGAGCAGTTGAATCATGCGTTTGGCCTGAACCGCAATGTCGTAACCGCCGCCAGCCTTGAAGCCAGTCTCACCGTGGCCGGCCAGATCCGGAATGATCACCCGATACTGACGGACGAAATGCCGGGCGCAGCGCAGCCAGAGGTTTTTGTCGGCGCTGAAGCCGTGCAGCATCAGGATCGCGCTGGACGCCTCGTACGGCCCGCCTTGCCAGGTCGACACGGTCATCTCGGCGATCGGCACTTCGATCTTGTGCAATTTGTACAACCTGGCCTCGCTGGCCATGGCCAGGTTGTACAGCCAATGGCCGACCGCCGGGTAACTCAACCAGCTCCAGGCCACGAAAACCGCGAGTGCGACAAACAGCAAAAGCATCGACGTCTTCCTTTTACGTGTTCAGGACAAAATATGGTCGGCCGGTTTCAGCGCCCGGGTCAGCAGGTGATAGCTGAAACTGAAGCCGGGAAACATCGCGATCACGTGACCGCTCTTGCTCTGGTACCAACTGTGGCAACCACCGGACTTCCACACCGTGCGCTGCATTTCCCGGTGGATCATTGCAGTGTAGGTACGTTCTGCGTCACGGCGCACTTCGATGCTGCGCAGGCCTTTGGCCCGTACGGTGCGGATGCAGTCGAGGATGTAGTTCATCTGCGATTCGATGATGAACAGCGCCGAGGTGTGGCCAATGCCGGTGTTCGGCCCGGTGACGATAAACAGGTTGGGGAAGTCCGGCAGGCTGGTGCCAAGGTAGGCGCGCGGGTATTCGGCCCAGACATCTCTGAGTTGCACCGCGTTTTTGCCGCTGACCGGGTAGGAAATCACCCCGTCGGTGGCGTCGTAACCGGTGGACCAGACGATCAGATCAACATCGAGATGCTCGCCGTCCACGGTGTTGATCCCGCTTTCGTCGATCGAAGCGATGCCGTGCTCGCGACTGTGCAACGTGACGTTGGCGCGGCTCAGCGCCGGGTAGTACGTGCTGGACACCAAAACGCGTTTGCAGCCGATGGTGAAGTCCGGGGTGAGTTTCTGTCGCAGTACCGGGTCTGGAACCTGGCGCTTGAGGAACCGCAGCGCATGTCGCTGGACCAGGTGAATCGCCGGTTTCGAGTATTTGAAAGCGATCACGCGGGTTTCGAATTGCCAGTAGATCAGCCAGCGCAGCAGTTTGTATGCCGGTTTCAGGCCAAGCAGCCAGCGCTGGAAATGGCCGAATTTGCGATCGGCACGCGGCAGCACCCAATGCGGCGTGCGTTGGAACACATGCAGCTGTTCGACTTGTGGCGCTATCGCTGGGACCACCTGCGCGGCGCTGGCGCCGCTGCCGACGATCGCCACGCGTTTACCGCGATAGTCGTAGCTGTGGTCCCAGTTATTTGTATGAAAAGTCTTGCCTTGAAAGCGATCCATCCCGGGAAAGTTGGGGATGACCGGCTGACTCAATGGCCCGGAAGCATTGATCAGGAATTGGGTTCGGAAAGTACCTCTGGCGCGGGTGTGCACCAACCAACGCTTTTCCGCTTCGTCCCACTCGACGCGCTCGACATCGGCCCCCAGTTCCACGCGCTCGCGTAAACCGAACTGCTCGATCAGCTGTTCGGTGTAGCGACGCAGTTCCGCCTGTTCGGCGAACATCTGCGACCAGCGGTAGGGCGCGAATGACAGCGAATACAGTGGCGACGGCACGTCCACTGCTGCGCCGGGGTAGGTGTTCTGGCACCAGGTGCCGCCGAAGAAGTCGCGTCGCTCGAGAATGCGAAAGTCGTCGATTCCGGCCTTGAGCAGGTTGACCGCCGCGCACTGGCCGCCGAAACCGCTGCCGATGATCAACACAGCGTAGGTATGCATGTGCCCCCTTTTTATAGTTGTTTTTCCATTTACCCTCTTTCATTTATAGCCAACTCTGGGCCGCGCGTGCGGCGCTGATAGCGCTCTATTCAGGCCGCTGGCCGGTGATGGCTATTTAACGGCGCCCTGATAGACTCCGGACACATCCTTGTCGGGATGTAACCATGCATCGCGCGGTCGAGGCCCTTATGGGAAATACGCGAGGAAAGGGACTTTCACTGGCCAGGAGGCTTTACAGGTCGCGGGTGTTCGGGCTGCTGCTCGGGCTGATGTGTGTCAGCGTGGCGATGTATGCCCTCGATCCGCCGCTGTGGGTGTGGGGCCTGATGCTGTTCAATGGCCTGATCTGGCCGCATCTGGCGTTTCAATGGGCGCGCCGCTCGAGCGTGCCGTTTCGCGCCGAACACCGCAATTTGCTGATCGACGCATTCATGGGCGGCTTCTGGGTCGCCGCCATGCAGTTCAATCCGCTGCCCAGCGCAACCACGATTTCGATGATGGCAATGAACAACGTCGCCATCGGTGGCGGGCGGTTTTTGCTGGCGGGCACGGCGGCGCAGCTATTGGGCATCGGCGTCGGGCTGGTGGTGTTTGCGCCGGCGTTCATCCCGCCAACAACGCCGCTGCAGCTCTACGCCTGTTTGCCATTGCTGTTGCTGTATCCGCTGGCGCTGGGCTGGATCTGCTTTCGTCAGGCCTCGACCCTTGGTCGGCACAAGCGTGAGCTGTTGGCGTTGAGTCGCACCGACAGCCTGACCGGCCTGCTCAATCACGGCGCGTGGAAGGATCAACTGAACCTCGCGTTCCAGCGCTGCAAACGCCAGCAGCAGGGCGCGGCGATTGCGCTGATCGACATCGACCACTTCAAAGCGATCAATGACACCTATGGGCATGTCGCTGGCGATATCGTCCTGCGCCAGTTGAGCAAACTGCTCAAACAGAATCTGCGCGCCACGGATGTGGCCGGGCGCTATGGCGGAGATGAGTTCTGCGTGATCCTGCCGGAGCTGCCGCTGTTCAATGCCGCTCAGGCCATGGAAGCCTTGCGCGAGCGTTTTGCGGTGATGGGCTACGAGCAGAACCCGGCGTTGAAGGTCAGTCTGAGCATTGGTCTGGCCGCCTACGACCCGAGCCATGCCGACGCCACGCGTTGGCTGGATGAGGCCGATCAGGCGTTGTACGAAGCCAAGGCCAGGGGGCGCAATCGGGTGATCTGCAACAGCGACAACAAGCCGAGGCAGGCGCTGCTGGATTCGGTCTGAAGAGTGATCGAAGATCCCATGTAG
>NZ_RCNX01000058.1:0-10294 GCF_004307595.1 Pseudomonas sp. Sample_23 | reverse complement strand
GCCATGTGGATCGGCATGCTGATGATCCTCGCCACGGTGGTCTACAAGATCCTCGCCAAACTCAACGAATGACCGCGCCCGGCTCGCATTGCGCCAAGGGGCCTCGTACACTCCAGCGCATCCGCCTATCGCGAGGTTGTCTTCTGGTGTTTGCTCGTCTTTTTGCTTTGCCCGGTCTGCTGCTTGTCTGCCTGATGACGCTGCTGCCGCTGGCGCCCGCCCAGGCAGTCGGTCTGCCCGGCCTGCTCAACACTTCAAAACCGCAGCCTGAAGCCGTGGAACCCCTCGGCCAGTCGCTGGACGAAGTGATCAAGTCGCTGGAAAACGACAAGCAACGCGCGCAGCTGCTCAGTGATCTGAAGAAGCTGCGCGACGCCACGAAAAAAGCGCAGGCCACCCCGGAAGAAGGGGTGCTGGGCCTGATCGGCGGCACCCTCGCCAACTTCGAAAAACAGTTTTCCGGCGCCGACAGCCCGATTACCCGCTGGTCCAACGAATTCGATCTGGCCAAGGACGAACTGACCAGCAAGCTGCTGCCGGCCAATGAATGGCTGCCGATCATCTTCGGTTTCGCAGTGATCCTGATGGTCTGGAGCCTGCTCGCCGCCGCGCTGATCTGGCTCGGTCACCGCGTGCGTCTGCGCTTCGGCCTCACCGAAGAACTGCCGCAACACCCCAAGGCCCTCGACATGCTGCGCTTTGCCCTGCGCAAGCTCGGGCCGTGGCTGATCGCATTGGTGATCACGGTGTACATGAGCTACGTGCTGCCGTCATCACTGGGCAAAAGCCTGGCGATGGTGCTGGCGTATGCTTTGGTGGTCGGCACTTGTTTCTCGGCGATCTGCGTGATTGCCTTTTCCCTGCTCGACGGCCCGCACCGTCATCGCGCGCTGTACATTCTGCGTCATCAGGCGTTTCGGCCGCTGTGGCTGATCGGCAGCTTCGCCGCGTTTGGTGAAGCGCTGAGTGATCCGCGTCTGGTCGAGAGCCTGGGCGTGCATCTGGCGCACACCGCCGCGACCACTGCCAATGTGCTCGCGGCGCTGTCGACCGGCCTGTTCATTCTGCGATTCCGCCGACCGATCGCACACCTGATCCGCAACCAACCGCTGTCGCGGCGCCTGACCCGCCGCGCCCTCAGCGACACCATCGAAATCCTCGGCACCTTCTGGTACGTGCCGGCACTGGTGCTGGTCGGCATCTCGCTGTTCGCCACCTTCGTCTCCGCCGGCGACACCAGCACCGCCCTGCGCCAGTCGCTGATCTGCACGGTTCTGCTGGTGTTGTGCATGGTCATCAACGGCCTCGTGCGCCGCCATTCACTGAAACCGCAACGCGGGCCGAAACGCCATGCGCTGTACTCGGAGCGCCTGAAAAACTTCTTCTATACCCTGACGCATTTGCTGGTGTGGCTGATCTTCATCGAACTGGGCCTGCGCGTCTGGGGCCATTCGCTGATCGCGTTCGCCGAAGGCGATGGCCATGACATCAGCGTCAAACTGTTCAGCCTGATCGGCACGCTGATTTTCTCCTGGCTGATCTGGATCCTCGCCGACACCGCCGTGCACCACGCCCTCACCCGCTCGCGCAAGGGCCTGGCCAACGCCCGCGCGCAGACGATGATGCCGCTGATCCGCAACGTGCTGTTCGTGGCGATTTTCATCATCGCGCTGATCGTCGCCCTGGCGAACATGGGCATGAACGTCACGCCGCTGCTGGCCGGTGCCGGCGTGATCGGTCTGGCCATCGGCTTCGGTGCGCAGTCGCTCGTCGCTGACCTGATCACCGGCCTGTTCATCATCATCGAAGACTCGCTGGCCATCGACGACTACGTCGACGTCGGTGGCCACCTCGGCACCGTCGAAGGCCTGACCATCCGCACCGTGCGCCTGCGCGACATCGACGGCATCGTCCACACCATCCCGTTCAGCGAGATCAAAAGCATCAAGAACTACTCGCGGGAATTCGGCTACGCCATCTTCCGCGTCGCCGTGCCGTACAACATGGAAATCGACGACGCGATCAAACTGATGCGCGACGTCGGCCAGAAGATGCGCAGCGATCCGCTGCAACGCCGCAACATCTGGTCGCCGCTGGAGATTCAGGGCGTGGAAAGTTTCGAGTCCGGCAGCGCGATTTTGCGCGCACGGTTCAAGACTGCGCCGATCAAGCAGTGGGAAGTTTCCCGGGCGTTCAATTTGTCGTTGAAAAGGCATTTGGATGAGGCGGGACTGGATCTGGCGACGCCAAGGATGAGTGTGCAGGTGATTACTGCCGGCGGTGGTCAGCCGAAGGAATAGCACTCAGGCGCACGGTTGCAGTCACAGGCAAGGAAGCCCACAACAATAATCAAGGAGAAGCCCATGCAACTGACGCGCATTGCCCAGACCCTTTTGCTCACCTTGGTCGCCAGCCACGCCAGTGCCGCGACGATGGACAGCGCCCGCACGCGCATCGCCGAGCAGGCGCAGAAGCTCGAACCGGAGCTGCTGGAAACCCGCCGCGACCTTCACGCTCATCCAGAACTTGGCAACACTGAAAAACGCACCGCTGAACTGGTCGCCAAACAGCTGCAAGCCATGGGCCTGGAAGTGAAAACCGGCGTCGCCCGCACCGGCGTTGTAGCCGTGCTGAAAGGCGCCCTGCCCGGCCCGACCGTGGCCCTGCGCGCCGACATGGACGCGCTGCCGGTCAAGGAAGTCTCCGACTTGCCGTTCGCTTCGAAAGCCAAAGGCACGTATCTGGACAAGGAAGTCGACGTTATGCACGCCTGCGGCCACGACGCCCACACCGCCATCCTGCTCAGCGCAGCGAAAATTCTGACCGGCATGCGCGACACCCTGCCCGGCACCGTGGTGTTCTACTTCCAGCCCGCCGAGGAAGGTCCGAGCGATTTTATTCCCGACGGCAAAAATACCTGGGGCGCGAAGATGATGGTCGAGGAAGGCGTGATGAAATCGCCGAAACCCGCCGCGGTGTTCGGCCTGCACGTCTGGGCGGGCGTCCCCGCCGGCCAGATCGCCTACCGCCCCGGCCCGACCCTGGCCAGCTCCGACGACCTGCGCATCAAGATCCACGGCAAACAAACCCACGCCGGCCGCCCCTGGGATGGCATCGACCCAATCACCGTCGGCGCACAAACCATCGTCGGCCTGCAAACCGTGGTCAGCCGCCGCACCGACATTTCCTCTTACCCGTCGGTGGTCAGCATCGGCACCATCAACGGCGGCACCCGCTACAACATCATCCCCGAATCGCTCGACATGACCGGCACGATCCGCTCCTATGACTACGGCATCCGCCAGAAACTGCACAGCGACGTACGCCAGACCATCGAGAAAATCGCCGAAAGCGGCGGCGCCAAAGCCGACGTCACCATCATCAAGAAATACGACCCGACCATTAACAACCCGGCACTGACCGAGAAAATGCTGCCGACGTTGAAGTGGGCCGCCAAGGATGACGTGGTGCAGGGACCGCTGGTGGGCGGCGCGGAAGATTTCTCGTTCTTCGCCAAAGAAGCGCCGGGGTTGTTTGTGTTTCTTGGGGTGACGCCACGGGATCAGGACATGAGCAAGGCCGCGCCGAATCACAATCCGGGATTCTTTGTAGATGAATCAGCGCTGGTGGTTGGGGTGAGAACATTGGCGTCGTTGGCGACGGATTATTTGTATGGGAATGCGGCGGTGGGCAAGTAGAGAAGGGGGGGACTGTGGGAGCGCAGCGACCAGAGGATCAAACCACATCAACCCCTACGTGAATCGCATCATGCCGCCAAAACTCCAGATCACAATCAATCAACCGCCCATGCTGATCATAATTGACCCGAGCAATCCTCAGTCCCGGACTGCCCACCGACACCCGTAAAGCCGCCGCCGCATCGACAGATAAAGACGTAGGCACAATCTCAAACCGCACCCGTCCATAATGCAAATCGAAATGCCGCGCATACAACTCGGTAATCGACTGATTCAAATCAAACTCGAGGATCCCCGGAAAAAACTGCGGATTCAGATAGTGCTCCACATACAACACCAGTCGCCCATCAATGCGCCGCGAGCGGCAAATCTGGATCACGCTCGACAACGCCGGCAGCTGCAACCACGCACACACCGCCGCCGAAGCCGGCTGCAACCGCGCCGAAATCACCTCGGTCGAAGGTTCGCGCCCCTGCGCACTGACCATGGCGTGAAAGTGACTGCGCTGCATCAGGTTGTACGCCAGACGCGGCGGCGACACGAACCAGCCGCGCCGCTCCTCACGGTAAATCTGCCCCTGCGCCTCAAGCTGCAACAGCGCTTCACGCACAGTGATCCGCGTCGTCCCGAACAACTCGCTCAGCTTGCGTTCAGCGGGCAACTTGCTCCCGGCCGCCAGCAAACCGTGATCGATTTGCTCCTGCAGCACCTGGCCAATCGCTGTCACCGCTTTCGTTGCCTCATCGCGCATCAACGTTACCTATCTGGACTAGACCAGCACTGTTTCGGGGCAAATCCGAACGCCGATCAAAGCGCCTTCGTATGTTGCAAGCCTAGGCAGTGCAGATGACCGACAGATGACAAAACTACCGAACGGTCGCTTTCACGGCTTGCAATACATCGGCCAAGTCCCCTGCTCCACGGGCTTTTGAGCATGGTCTACGCTGATCTGGCACCTTCCTGACAATGGTTGATAAAAGATCAGCCACGAGGCCATCGACATCAAAATGTCATCCAGCCGACCTAAATTGGCTCAGGTATTGCTGACCTAGACCAACACCAACCGCAAATCGCAGCGTTGAACACGACCAAGGAGCTTCGGAATGAAACAGCTTTTCCTGGCAACACTGTTAGGCTCGACCATCGCTATGTGCACCGCCGCCATGGCGGCCGACACCGATCTGAAAACCCTCGAAGCCGCTGCGAAGGCGGAAGGCGCCGTGAACAGCGTCGGCATGCCCGATGACTGGGCCAACTGGAAAGGCACCTGGGAAGATCTGGCCAAGAAATACGGCCTGAAACACATCGACACCGACATGAGCTCGGCCCAGGAAATCGCCAAGTTCGCTGCTGAAAAAGACAACGCCACCGCTGATATCGGCGACGTCGGTGCCGCCTTCGGCCCGATCGCGGTCAAGCAAGGCGTGGTGCAACCCTACAAGCCAAGCACCTGGGATCAAGTTCCGGACTGGGCCAAGGACAAGGACGGCAACTGGGCACTGGCCTACACCGGCACCATCGCCTTCATCGTCAACAAGAAGCTGCTGCACGGCTCCGACGTACCGACCAAATGGGCTGACCTGAAAACCGGTAAATACAAAGTCTCCATCGGCGATGTAAGCACCGCCGCCCAGGCCGCCAACGGTGTCCTCGCTGCGGCACTGGCCAATGGCGGTGACGAGAAAAACATCAAGCCCGCCCTGCTGTTGTTCG
Source organism: Pseudomonas sp. Sample_23 (assembly GCF_004307595.1). Lineage (NCBI taxonomy): Bacteria > Pseudomonadati > Pseudomonadota > Gammaproteobacteria > Pseudomonadales > Pseudomonadaceae > Pseudomonas > Pseudomonas sp. Sample_23. The sequence goes on along the minus strand of NZ_RCNX01000058.1, from coordinate 4,883 downwards.
CCGACCTAGCCAAACAGGGTCGTCTGTCGATGGCCAACCCGACTATCGCCACCATGGAAAAAGGCGAGATCGAAGTCGGCGTGGTCTGGGACTTCAATGGCCTGAGCTACAAAGCCAAGATGGCCAACCCGGATGATTACGTAGTGCTGATTCCATCGGACGGCTCGGTGATTTCCGGCTACACCACGATCATCAACAAGTACGCGAAAAACCCCAACGCCGCCAAGCTGACCCGCGAATACATCTTCAGCGACGCCGGCCAGACCAACCTTGCCCGCGGCAACGCCCGGCCGATCCGCGCCGAACACCTGCAACTGCCGGAAGACGTGAAAGCCAAACTGCTGCCAAACGAGCAGTACAAGAAGGTCACGCCGGTCAAGGACGCCGAGGCGTGGGAAAAGACCTCCAAAGCCCTGCCACAGCAGTGGAACGAAGAAGTCATCGTCGAGATGAAGTAATCCTTCATCTGTAGGAGCTGCCGAAGGCTGCGATCTTTTGATCTTGCCCTTTAAAAGCAACATCAAAAGATCGCAGCCTCCGGCAGCTCCTACACAGATTGGTTCCAGATTTGTTTTCGGAGTTCTCGCCCCTATGAAGCACAACGTCATCCTTGTCGTGCTCGACGGCCTCAACTACGAGGTTGCGTGTCACGCCATGGGGCATCTGCAGGCTTATGTTGGCGCAGGACGCGCGGCGCTCTATCAACTGGAGTGCGAACTGCCGGCCCTGTCCCGACCGCTTTACGAATGTATTCTCACCGGCGTGCCGCCGATCGACAGCGGCATCGTCCACAACAATGTCTCGCGCTTGTCCAACCAGCGCAGCATCTATCACTACGCCCGCGATGCCGGGTTGAAAACCGCCGCTGCGGCGTATCACTGGGTCAGCGAGTTATATAACCGCTCACCGTTCGTGGCGGCGCGCGACCGCCACACCAACGATCCGACGCTGCCGATCCAGTACGGCCACTTCTACTGGAACGATCATTATCCGGATTCGCACCTGTTCGCCGACGCCGAAAGCCTGCGCCTGCGCCACGCGCCGGATTTCCTCCTGATCCACCCGATGAACATCGACGACGCCGGGCACAAGCACGGCCTCGACAGCTCTCAATACCGCAACAGCGCGCGCTCGGCTGACGTCACCCTCGCCGACTATCTGCAGAGCTGGCTCGACGCTGGTTATCAGGTATTGGTGACCGCCGACCACGGCATGAACAACGATCGCTCGCACAACGGCCTGCTGGCGGAAGAACGTCAGGTGCCGCTGTTCGTTCTCGGCAATGCGTTCAGCCTCAACCCTGACGCCACGCCGACGCAGACCGAGCTCTGCGGCACGGTCTGCGAACTGCTCGGCGTACCCCACGACAAACCTGTGTGCCGGGAGCTGCTCAAGTGAATGCCATGAATCGCGGCAAATGGCTCGCGGCGCTGTGTCTGGTGCCCTTCGCGCTGTTCTTTATCGTCTTCGAAATCGCCCCGCTGGTCTGGGTGATGATCAACAGCCTGCAATCGGAAGAGTCCGGCTGGGGCCTGGCCAACTTCAGCAAGATCTTCGGTTCGAAGTTCTATCGGCAGGCGATCCAGTACAGCCTGGAGATCAGTTTCTGGTCGAGCGTATTCGGCATCATCATCGCCGTGCTGGGTGCATATTCACTACGCCGCGTCGATTCGAAGCTGCGCAACTTCGTGAATGCCTTCGCCAACATGACCAGCAATTTTGCCGGCGTGCCGCTGGCGTTCGCCTTCATCATCCTGCTCGGTTTCAACGGCAGCATCACCATCATGCTCAAGCAGTCGGGGATCATTCAGGACTTCAACCTGTATTCGAAAACCGGCCTGATCATCCTCTACACCTACTTCCAGATTCCCCTTGGCGTGCTCCTGCTCTACCCGGCTTTCGACGCCCTGCGTGAAGACTGGCGCGAGTCCGCCGCACTGCTCGGCGCCAACGGCTGGCAGTTCTGGCGGCACATCGGCCTGCCGGTGTTGACCCCGGCGTTGCTCGGCACGTTCGTGATCCTGCTGGCCAACGCCCTCGGCGCCTACGCTACGGTTTATGCGCTGACCACCGGCAACTTCAACGTTCTGCCGATCCGTATTGCGGCGATGGTCTCCGGCGACATTTCCCTTGATCCGAACCTGGCCAGCGCCCTGGCCGTGGTGCTCGTGGCGCTGATGACCATCGTCACCGTCGTGCATCAACTGCTGTTGAAGAGGAGCTACCATGTCTCGCGCTGAATCCGGCCCGGCCGGCCTCTACCACCGCGTCGTGGTCTATCTGCTGTTCGCCATTCTGCTGTTGCCGCTGCTGGGCACGCTGGTCTATTCGATCGCCAGCAGTTGGTCGGCAACGATTCTGCCGAGCGGCTTCACCTTCAAGTGGTACATCCAGCTGTGGAGCGATCCGCGCTTTCTACATGCATTCGGTCAGTCGCTGATTGTCTGTGTCGGCGCGCTGGTGCTGTCGGTGCTGCTGATCCTGCCGCTGCTGTTCGTCGTGCATTACTACTTTCCGAAACTCGATGCGCTGATGAACATCCTCATCCTGCTGCCCTTCGCGGTACCGCCGGTGGTGTCCTCGGTGGGGCTGTTGCAGCTCTACGGTTCCGGGCCGATGGCGATGGTCGGCACACCGTGGATTCTGATCGGCTGCTACTTCACCGTGGCGCTGCCGTTCATGTACCGCGCGATCACCAACAACCTGCAAGCGATCAACCTGCGCGACCTGATGGACGCCGCGCAACTGCTTGGCGCCAGCACTTTTCAAGCGGCGTTTCTGGTGGTGCTGCCGAATCTGCGCAAAGGCCTGATGGTGGCGCTGCTACTGTCGTTCTCGTTCCTCTTCGGTGAATTCGTGTTCGCCAACATCCTCGTCGGCACCCGCTACGAAACCCTGCAGGTGTACCTGAACAACATGCGTAACAGCAGCGGCCACTTCACCAGTGCGCTGGTCATTTCGTATTTCTTTTTCGTGCTGGTCCTGACCTGGATCGCCAACATCTTGAACAAGGACAAAAGCGAATGAGCTACGTCAGCGTCCAACACCTGCAGAAAAGTTACGCCGGCACCACGGTGTTCAGCGACATCGATTGCGAAATCAACAAAGGCGAGTTCGTCACCCTGCTCGGCCCGTCCGGGTGCGGCAAGTCGACTTTGCTGCGTTGCATCGCCGGGTTGACCCCGGTGGATGGCGGCAAGATCCTCCTCGACGGTGTCGACATCGTGCCGTTGAGCCCACAGAAACGTGGCATCGGTATGGTCTTTCAAAGCTACGCGCTATTCCCCAACATGACCGTCGAACAGAACGTCGCCTTCGGCCTGCGAATGCAAAAGGTCAACGCCGATGACAGCCACAAGCGCGTGGCAGAAGTGTTGAAACTGGTTGAACTGCACGACTTCGCCAGCCGCTATCCGCATCAACTGTCCGGTGGTCAGTGCCAGCGCGTCGCCCTCGCCCGCTCACTGGTAACCCGCCCGCGCTTGTTGCTGCTGGATGAGCCGCTGTCGGCGCTCGACGCACGGATTCGCAAACACCTGCGCGAACAGATTCGTCAGATCCAGCGCGAACTCGGCCTGACCACGATCTTCGTCACCCACGATCAGGAAGAAGCGCTGACCATGTCGGACCGGATTTTCCTGATGAATCAGGGAAAGATCGTCCAGAGCGGCGACGCCGAAACCCTCTACACCGCGCCGGTCGATGTATTCGCCGCCGGGTTCATCGGCAACTACAACCTGCTCGACGCCGAGGCTGCGTCGAAGCTGTTACAACGACCGATCAACCATCGCATCGCCATCCGTCCGGAGGCCATCGAACTGAGCCTTGACGGCGAACTCGACGCGCAGATCCGCAGTCACAGCCTGCTCGGCAACGTCATTCGCTATCGCGTCGAAGCGCGCGGGGTGGAACTGGTGGTCGACGTACTCAACCGCTCCGCCGCAGATCTGCATCCCGACGGACAGCGCCTGGCACTTTCCATCGATCCAACGGCCTTGTGCGAAGTAGCATAAAAGCAGCTGCAAGCTTCGAGCTACAAGCTTCAAGTTGTAGACTGCGGTGCACCTGATTTTAATTCTTGCAGCTATTAGCTCGTAGCTTGCAGCTGTTCTCGGAGAGAACCCGATGGCTTTGGCAATTTTTGATCTGGACGAAACGTTGATCCACGGCGACTGCTCCTCGCTATGGAGTGAGCAGATGGTCCGCCTCGGCTGGGTCGATGGCGAGTCGTTCATGCAGCGCGACAAGGAACTGATGGATGCCTACGGCCGCGGACATCTGGCGATGGAAGACTATATGGCCTTCAGTCTCGAACCATTGATAGGCCGCACCCCTGAGGAAATCGAGCACTTGGTTGGCCCGTGGGTGGAAGATTTCATTGAGCCGATCATCTTCAGCGACGCGACCAAAACCATCGCCGCCCACCGCAAGGCCGGCGACCGGATTCTGGTGATTTCGGCATCCGGTGCGCACCTGGTTCGCCCGATCGCCGATCGTCTGGGCATCGACGAGATATTGGCCATCGAACTGGAAGTCGCCCATGGCGTGTATAGCGGCAACACCGTCGGCACCCTGACTTACCGCGAAGGCAAGATCACCCGCTTGCTGGAATGGCTGGACGCCGAAGAAGAAAACCTCGAAGGCGCGAGTTTTTATTCCGATTCGCGCAACGATCTGCCGTTGTTGCTTAAGGTGGACTTCCCGCACGTGGTCAATCCGGATCCGGTGCTGCTTGAGCACGCCGAAAAGGCCGGCTGGCCGATCCACCTCTGGAAATAAAAGCAAAAGATCGCAGCCTTCGGCAGCTCCTACTTTTGGAATGCGTGCCTCTGTAGATACTCTGTTCACGGTCAAGCTTTTTGGGTGTGTTTACCGCTAAAAAG
>NZ_RCNX01000024.1:0-10400 GCF_004307595.1 Pseudomonas sp. Sample_23 | reverse complement strand
GAGCGAGCCTGCTCGCGAAGAGGTCCTGTCAGGCACTGATGCATCTGAATGACACCCCGCATTCGCGAGCAAGCTCGCTCCCACAAATGGAATTCGGTCTGGACCGAAATCTCCGCCACGAACAAGGCCCATGTGGGAGCGAGCTTGCTCGCGAAGAGGTCCTGTCAGGCACTGATGCATCTGAATGACACTCCGCATTCGCGAGCAGGCTCGCTCCCACAAATGGAATTCGGTCTGGACCGAAATCTCCGCCACGGCCAAGGCCCCATGTGGGAGCGAGCCTGCTCGCGAAGGGGTCCTGTCAGGCACTGATGCATCTGGATGAAACTCCGCATTCGCGAGCAGGCTCGCTCCTACATGGGATTGCGACCAATTCAGAGAGAGTGTGTTTGAACCAATCTAGAGCTGTCGGCCCTTGACCTTCAGGTGCCGCGCATACCAAGGTCGCTGCGGGACTTTACGGAACAGCTCGGTCATGTTGTCTTCGTCGCCAAAAGTGATACGCAGCGCCAGTTTCATGGTTTCCGGGTCCATCTCCACGGATCGCCCAGCTTGCAGGCCGGGCACGGTGCTGCAGCCGTGGGTGTCGGGGCCGAGCCAGGGGTCGGCGATTTCCACCCAGCGCCCCGGTGCAAACCATGGCACGCCGTTGACTTCCAGACGGCTCACTTCGCCCGGATGAAAACGTTCATGGGCGCGGAACCAGTCTTCCAGGCGATCATCGATCCAGCCGTGGAAACGCCAGAACACCGGGTTCACATGGGAGGAAAACGGATCACCGAGAAAGTCGTTTTCCGGCGCATACCAGCGCGCAGCGAAGTCCGCCTGATCACGCGCCATCGGCACCGGAATGTCGTTGGACGGATCCCGTGCCACCGAAGCCCAGCGCATGTGCAGCCAGTCGTGCAGGCCCAGTTCGACTTCCGAACCGAACTGGCCAAGGGTCAATTTCGACAAGTAACGCGGGTCGCGGTACTGCGATTCCCAGACCAGGAAATTGCTCTGGAAAGTCTCCGCCGCTTTGATGTCGCTGACCCATTTGGTGTACTCGTCATCACCTTCGGCCAGCCAGGTCGGCGGCAGTGAGTTCCCGTCGTGGTTGTCGAAGTAACGGGCGAAACCCTGCCGGTCACGTTCCAGCTCAGGCTGCGGCTGCGGGAACGCCGGCCAGGAAGGCAAATCCTGCATCGAACGGGCGATGCCGAGCATGTGCCGATGCATAAAGAAAAAATCCACGCCCGAGCCATTGCGATCCTTGCTTGGCCCACGGGCGTCGCGCTCCTTGTCACGCGGCCCGGGCTGCCAGCCGATGCCGCGCAGCGCTTCGCGTTTTTTCTCCGAGAGCTTGTGCCACTTGTCGCGGGTGGCGTGCCAGAGCTGGTGGAACAGGCGATGCTCGGGCGCCACCAGCCAGGCCAACAGTTGCGGATTGAGCCCAGTGCGTTCACGGGCCTCGGGAAAACGCCGCTTGATGGCGATGAACTGATTGTCCAGCTCGGGCAACGCCAACGGCCGGTCCAGACGCAGCACTTGCCCGGTGAACGTGGCGCTGCCGGCATTGCCGAACGCTGCCCAGACTTCATCCAGTTTGACTTTTAATTCATACACCGGTGGCGCAAGTGGCGCATCGGTGCGCAGCAGGCGCCAATACATCTCGGCGCCGTTGCCCGGTGCCAGATCGCCAATGACTTGATAGCGCACAGGCCCTTCGGCACGCAGATTGGTGCCGGTGTCGAGATAGCCGCGCAAGCCGCGCCCACGATGGGCGATGTCGAGAAACAGCTCCAGACCTTGCGCAGGCAGACCATCAAGCCCCGCCGCCGCACCGGTAAAGCGAATGTCCCAGACCCCACGCAAATTGTCCGCCAGCTGTTGCCCGGCGGTGTCCGCCAGATCGACCGTGGCCTCGCCCGGGGTGATCGGAAACTCCTCGCGAGTCAGTTCACGATGCGCATAAAAAGCGGCAGGCAGCGCGGCGCCCGTGAGTGCCATGCCCGCCATGAACCAGCGTCGAGAGATCGTCATTGCCCTACCTGTGTCAGCCATGAAGCAGGCTTTATCCAAGCTAGAACGTTTGCTCATCGCTGAAATTTACGCCGCCGACAAAACATCATCCGCGCCGCTGCCGGGCATTTGTAACGCACACCTAAATTAGCCGTGCAGCCACTCGTTCTTCCCAGATAGCAAAGGCCCCTGCGCCTGTACCTCGACGGCGAACCTGAATGAGATGGCAATGACAAAACCGCGTTGGAAAAAGGCTCTATTCATCGGCCTGCCGCTGGCCCTGGCGATCAGTGCCGGCGCAGGATTTCTGGCCTGGGATTACTGGAACAACCCCGGCTACACGGTGAAGGTAATGAAACAGGCGACGGAGTTGCAGGATCGCCTGCTGTCGTTCGACAGCCACATCACCGTGCCGCTGAGTTTCGGCAGCCACGACCACGAAGCCGACAAGGATGGCTCGGGCCAGTTCGACCTCATCAAGGCCAGTCGTGGGCGCTTGTCCGGCGCCGCGCTGACGGTGTTCGGCTGGCCGGAAATGTGGAACGGCCCGAACGCCCCGCACCGTCCCACCGAGGGTTTTGTCGAAGAAGCGCGCAATCAGCAGGAGGTGCGTTACAAGATCATTTCCGGGATTGTCCGCGACTTCCCCAATCAGGCCGGCATCGCCTACACGCCGGATGATTTCCGCCGTCTGCACGGCGAAGGCAAGTTTGCGATTTTCATCAGCATGCTCAACGCCTATCCACTGGGCAATGATCTGAGCAAGCTCGACCTGTGGGCCGGGCGCGGCATGCGCATGTTCGGTTTCAGTTACATCGGCAACAACAGCTGGGCCGACTCATCGCGACCGCTGCCGTTTTTCAATGATTCGCCCGATGCCCTCGACGGTCTGTCGGACATCGGCAAACAAGCGGTGCAGCGCTTGAACGATCTGGGCGTGATCATCGATGTTTCGCAGATGTCGACCAAGGCCCTCGAGCAAGTCGCCGAACTGAGCCGCACACCGCTGGTGGCCTCGCACTCGGCGCCCCGGGCGGCTGTGGATATCCCGCGCAACCTCAGCGACAAAGAGCTGCAACTGATCAAGAACAGTGGCGGCGTGGTGCAGGTCGTCGCCTTCTCGCAGTATCTGAAACCGTTGACCCAGGGCACGCAGGACAAACTCAATGCGCTGCGTGCGCGCTTCGATCTGCCGCCACTGCCCAACCTCGCCATGGCACTGATGCCGGGCGATCCGATCATCACCGCCTGGTCGGAACAGAAGCTCGGCCAGTACGCCAGCGGCCTCTACGCGATCCTCGAAGAAGAACCGAAAGCCACTCTCAAGGACTTCGGCGACGCCATCGATTACACAGTGCGCAAGATCGGTATCGACCACGTCGGCATTGCTTCGGATTTCAACGATGGCGGCGGCATCAAGGGCTGGGAAAACGTCGGCGAGATTCGCAACGTCACCGCCGAACTGCTGCAGCGCGGCTACTCCGAAGCGGATATCGCCAAGCTCTGGGGCGGCAACTTCATGCGCGTCTGGGATCAGGTACAAAAAGCCGCGAAACCGGCGCTGGCGTCACGCCAGGAGGTGGCGCGACCATGACTGATCGTCGCACTTTCCTGAAGCAGGCCGGCCTGCTCGCCGCCGCCCTGCCCCTGGGCGCCAGCCTGAGTGCACCGGCGGCCATCGCTGCCGCGCCGACTGCGTCGCGGGACAAATGGGCGCAGTTGGGTCAAATGTTCGATCAGGATCCTCAGGCGATTCACTTCGCCAATTTCCTCGTCACCTCGCATCCTAAACCGGTGCGCGAAGCCATAGAACGCCATCGCGCGGCGCTGGATGTGAATCCGGGTCTGGCGATGGATTGGGATCTGGGCGTCACCGAGAAGCGCGAAGAAAACGTGCGCCACTGGGCCGGCCAGTATCTGCAAGCCAAACCGGCGCAAATCGCCCTGACCGGCAGCACCACCGAAGGCCTGGCGATGATCTACGGCAGCGTGCAGGTGCGCGCGGATCAGGAAATCCTCACCACGGTTCACGAGCATTATTCGACGCGCAACATTCTCGATTTCCGCAGCCGTCGCGACGGCACGCGAGTGCGCAAACTCAAGCTGTTCGAAACCCCGCAGAGCATTTCGCTGGATCAGGTGCTCAACACGATCAATCGCAATATCCGCCCCGAGACCCGCGTGCTGGGCATGACCTGGGTGCATTCGGGCAGCGGCGTGAAGCTGCCGATCAGCGAGATCTCGCGGCTGGTCGACGAGCACAACCGCCAGCGCGACGACCAGGATCGGCTGATCTACGTGGTTGATGGCGTGCACGGTTTCGGCGTCGACGACCTGAGTTTCCCGCAGATGAACTGCGACTTTTTCATCGCCGGCACGCACAAGTGGATGTTCGGCCCGCGCGGCACCGGCATCGTCTGCAGCCGCACTGAAGAACTGAAATACGTCAGCCCCAGCGTGCCGACCTTCTCCGAGGCCACGGCCTTCTCGACCATCATGACCCCGGGCGGCTACCACGCCTTCGAGCATCGCTGGGCGCTGGACGAAGCCTTCAAGTTGCACCTGCAACTGGGCAAAGCCGAGGTGCAGAAGCGCATTCATCAGCTCAACAGTTACCTCAAGCAACGCCTGCAAGAGCACCGCAATATCGAGTTGGTGACCCCGCTCGACTCGCAGTTCTCCGCCGGCTTCACCTTCTTCCGGATCAAGGGCCAGGACAGCGACGCAGTGGCCGCCTGGCTGATGCAGAACCGGGTGATCTGCGACGCGGTCAGCCGCGATGTCGGGCCGGTGATTCGCACCGCCCCGGGCTTGCTCAACAGTGAAGCCGAAGTGGATCGCTTCATGGACATCCTCGGCAAAAAGCTGCTTGCCTGACCCTCGACTGCCGTTTTCCTTTCAAAGAGACGACCCATGAAAAAGCCTCACGCGTCACTCCTCTCCAAAGCCCTGCCCGCACTGGCGCTAAGCGCCCTCTGCGCTGCGCTGTTGCCCGGCAGCGCGCTGGCGGCGACCGCGCCTGCTGCGGGCAAAGTGTTCAAGGATTGCAAGGACTGCCCGGAAATGGTCGTGTTGCCAACCGGCAGCTACACCATGGGCACGCCGGATGATGAAGTCGGCCGGCAGCCGGACGAAGGCCCGCTGCACACGGTGACGTTCAGCAAACCGTTCGCTATCAGCCGCTCACAGGTGCTGGTGGGCGAATGGGACGCCTACGTGCGCGAGACCGGCAACAAACCTTACGACTTCGATGACCGCCCCGGCCGCCGCTGCACCGCCGGCAAACCGGAATTCAAACAGACGCCCCGCGATCCGGCGGTGTGCATGAACGTCGCCGAAGCCCAGGGCTACATCGACTGGCTGTCGAAAAAGACCGGCCACGCCTATCGCCTGCAAAGCGAATCGATCCGCGAATACGCCGCCCGTGGCGGCAGCACCGGGCCTTTCCCCTTCCCGTTCGATGAGGGCAAGGATTACCAAATTTCCAAGCACGCCAACACCTACGGCGCGGCCGACGGCTACAACTTCACCTCGCCGGCCGGCACCTTCCCGGCCAATGCGTTTGGCGTGTTCGACGCCCACGGCAACGTCTACGAATGGACCGCCGACTGCTACCACCCGGACTACTCCGGCGTGCCCGCCGACGGTCGCCCATGGACCCAGGAAAACTGCGAACGCCAGGTCATGCGCGGCAACGACTGGGGCGAAGCGCCGATCTTCTCGCGCTCGGGCAACCGCAACAGCAGCTGGCCGACCAGCAAGGGCGACTGGCTGGGCTTTCGCGTAGTACGCGACCTCTGACACCACTGCCCTCGACGAGCGCAGCCACGCCTGCGCTCGGTTAAAGAAACTCCGCGACCATTCGTTTTCCTTAAGTACCGGCACTCCCTCCGCATCGAAGCAGGAATCCTCCATGACCAAGCCTACGCGTGGGGCGATCAACGAATTGTTCGCCCTGCTCAAGCCCTTCCGCCTGATCGTCTCGGCGTCCATCGTGCTCGGCATGCTCGGCGGCCTGAGCGTCACCGTGCTGCTGGCGACCATCAACAACGCCCTGCATTCCGATGACGGCCTGACCCGCACGGTGGTGATGATCTTCGCCGGCCTCTGTGCCCTGGCCCTGCTGACCACGATCCTGTCGGACATCGGCACCAACTACGTCGGCCAGCACATCATCGCCAAACTGCGCAAAGAACTGGGGGAGAAAGTCCTGTCGGCGCCGATCGACCAGATCGAACGCTATCGCAGCCATCGCCTGATTCCGGTGCTGACCCACGACGTCGACACCATCAGCGACTTCGCCTTCGCCTTCGCGCCCCTGGCGATTTCGATGACCGTGACCCTTGGCTGCCTCGGCTACCTGGCCATGCTGTCTTGGCCGATGTTCCTGATGATGCTGGTGGCCATCGCCATCGGCACCACCATCCAGGCGATTGCGCGGGCCAAGGGCATGCGCGGTTTCTACGCCGCGCGCGATTCCGAAGACGAACTGCAGAAGCACTACAACGCAATTGCCGAAGGCGCCAAGGAACTGCGTATCCACCGGCCGCGTCGCCAGCGCATGTTCGTCGCCGGCATTCAGAAAACCGCCGAGAAAATCTGCGACACCCAGATCAGATCGATCAACACCTTTGTCATCGCCAAGTCGTTTGGCTCGATGCTGTTCTTCGTGGTCATCGGCATGGCCCTGGCCCTGCAATCGCTGTGGCCGAGTGCCGACAAAGCGGTGATGAGCGGTTTCGTTCTGGTGCTGCTGTACATGAAGGGGCCGCTGGAACACCTGATCAGCACCCTGCCAATCATCAGCCGCGCACAGATTGCCTTCCGCCGCATCGCCGAACTGAGTGAACAGTTCTCTTCACCGGAACCGCACCTGTTGCTGCAGGATCAGGGCAGCAAGCCGGCCGCCGTCAACAGCCTGGAACTGCGCAACGTGCGCTACGCCTTCCCTCCCGTGGAAGGCAGCGAACCGTTCCGCCTCGGGCCGGTGAACCTTCGTATCGAACAGGGCGACATCGTGTTCATCGTCGGTGAGAACGGCTGCGGCAAAACCACGCTGATCAAACTGTTGCTGGGGCTATATGCGCCGACCGAGGGCGAAATTCGCGTTAACGACAAGCCGATCACTGCGGTCAACCGCGACGATTACCGGCAGAACTTCACGACGATCTTCGCCGACTACTACCTGTTCGATGACTTGATCCAGGGCGATCGTGAAGTGCCGCAGGATGCCACCCGCTACCTCGAACGTCTGGAGATTGCGCACAAGGTCAGCGTGCGCGACGGCGCGTTCAGCACCACCGACCTGTCCACCGGTCAGCGCAAACGCCTGGCACTGGTCAACGCCTGGCTCGAAGAGCGCCCGGTGCTGGTGTTCGATGAATGGGCGGCGGATCAGGACCCGACCTTCCGGCGGATCTTCTATACCGAGCTGCTGCCCGACCTCAAGCGTCTGGGCAAGACCATCATCGTGATTTCCCACGACGACCGTTACTTCGACGTCGCCGATCAACTGGTGCGCATGGAGGCCGGCAAGGTCAGAAGCGAACTGCAAACCGCTTGATCGAGGCAGCCGCGACCGGGCCGGAGAAAAAACTTTTCCGGTTTGCCGCGGCTTCCTCGTCTTAATGAGATGAATAAGAACCATTAACAACTATACCTGCCAAGGTCTTAACCTCATGTCCGCATCCCGTTTCATGCTTCGCCCTCTGACTCGAGCCCTGCTGATGCACGGCGCGACCCGCACACGCCTGGCCGGTAGCGGCCTGGGTCTGGCACTGACCCTCGCGACAGCACCGTATGTCCAGGCCCAGGAATGGACCCTGAACATCCCGGCCCAACCGCTGGCCCAGGCCCTGCAAACCCTCGGTCAGCAGACCAGCCTGCAAATCGTCTACAGCCCGGAAAGCCTGCAAGGCCTGCGCTCCAGCGCCCTCAACGGCCGCTATCAGGATGACGAGTCGCTCAAGGCCATGCTCAGCGGCACCGGCATCCGCTATCAGCGTGACGGCAACACCGTCACCGTGCTCGGCCCGGCCACCGGCGGCAGCGCGATGGAACTGGCGCCGACCAACGTCAACGCCAACCGCCTCGGCGCCACCACCGAAGGCAGCAACTCCTACACCACTGGCGGCGTGACCATCGGCAAGGGCGTGCACTCGCTCAAGGAAACGCCGCAGTCGGTCACGGTGATGACCCGCAAGATGCTCGACGACCAGAACCTCAACACCATCGAACAGGTGATGGAGAAGACCCCGGGCATCACCGTCTACGACTCGCCAATGGGCGGCAAATATTTCTACTCGCGCGGTTTCCGCATGACCGGCCAGTACCAGTACGACGGCGTGCCGCTGGACATCGGCAGCAGCTACGTGCAGGCGGACAGCTTCAACAGCGACATGGCCATCTATGACCGCGTGGAAATCCTCCGCGGTGCGGCCGGCATGATGAAGGGCGCGGGCGGCACCGCCGGCGGCGTCAACTTCGTGCGCAAGCGCGGCCAGGACACCCCGCACACACAGCTGTCGCTGTCGGCCGGCACCTGGGACAACTATCGCGGCCAGGTCGACACCGGCGGCCCGCTGAACGACGCCGGCACCGTGCGTGGCCGCGCCGTGGTGACCCAGCAGACCCGTCAGTATTTCTACGATGTGGCTGAACGCCGCGACCAGATCTACTACGGCGCCCTGGACTTCGACCTCAGCCCCGACACCACCCTCGGTCTGGGCATGGCCTATGAAGACGTCGACGCCACCCCGTGCTGGGGCGGCCTGCCGCGCTACGCCGACGGCTCCGACCTGCACCTGAAACGCTCCACCTGCCTGAACACCTCGTGGAACAACCAGCGCAGCAAACGCGCCACCTACTTCGCCGACGTCAAGCACCAGTTCAACGACGATTGGTCGCTGAAAGTTGCCGGTGTCTACTCGCGCAACACTCAGGACATGGAATATTCCTTCCCGAGCGGCACAGTGCCGTTGGGCGCCACCGCCACCAATACGCTGATGCTCGGCAGTACCTATGACTACGATCAGCGCGACTACGGTTTCGATGCTTACGTCGACGGCAAATTCGACGCTTTCGGCCAGCAGCACGAACTGATCGTCGGCGCCAACGCCAGCCGTTCGCACAAGGACGACTTCTACGCGGTGGCGGCATTGCCACAGCGCCAGAACGTGTTCAACCCGAACCACAACATCCCGCAGCCGGATGAAAGCTACTACCTGGCCAACGCCTCCCGTGGCGGCCCGGTGGACATGCACATCAAGCAATACGGCGCTTACTCGATCGCCCGCCTGAAACTCGCCGACCCGATGACCCTGGTACTCGGCAGCCGGGTCAGCTGGTACAAATCCGACACCGACTCGGTGCAGTACTTCCGTGGCGAAGGCACCGAGGTCAACACCCAGTCCACCGAAACCGGCCAGGTCACGCCGTTCGCCGGCCTGCTCTACGACCTCAACGACAACCTGACCGCCTATGCCAGCTACACCGACATCTTCACCCCGCAAGGCTCGTACAAAACCATCGACGGCAGCACGCTCAAGCCGCTGATTGGCCAGAGCTACGAGCTGGGGATCAAGGGTGAGTGGTACGACGGTCGCTTGAACACCACGTTCAACCTGTTCCGCACCATCCAGAAAGACGCGGCCCAGGATGACCTGCGGTGCGAAGACAGCTCCTGCCAGATCAACTCCGGCAAGGTCCGCGCCCAGGGCTTTGAAGCTGAAGTCAGCGGTGAAGTGATCGACCGCCTGCAATTGCTGGCCGGTTATACCTACACCCAGACCAAAGTGCTGGAAGACGCCGATGCTACTCAGGATGGCGCGGTCTACAACTCCTACGTGCCGCGTCACCTGTTGCGCGTCTGGGGTGATTACGCCCTGAGCGGACCGCTGGACCGTGTGACCATTGGTGCGGGTGTCAATGCACAGACGGGCACCTACCGCGTTTCGCCTCTGGGCGGGGACAATGTCGATGGCGCGGGTTATGCGGTCTGGAACGGTCGCATCGGTTATCGGATCGATGACACCTGGTCGGTGGCGTTGAACGGCAATAACCTGTTCGACAAGCGTTATTACGCGACCATTGGTACCGAGGGGTTCGGTAACTTCTATGGGGATCCGCGCAATTTTGTGATGTCGGTGAAGGCTGATTTCTGATTGGTCTGATGTTGTTTAGAAGCCCCGCTTTGGCGGGGCTTTTTGGTTTTTGGGATTGGGGGCATATCCGTTGCTGCGGGGCTGCCACTGGCGGTTTCGCTCTTACAGCGAGTCACCTTTTCCAAACGCCGGAGTGCCGGCCCGGCGAAAAGGTAACCCAAAAGGCTTTGCCCCGGCGTACGGCCCGCTCGCTGGGGCTCGGGGTACCTTCGTTACGGGACCGATCCGGGCGCA
>NZ_RCNX01000014.1:0-10420 GCF_004307595.1 Pseudomonas sp. Sample_23 | reverse complement strand
TGGCTCCAGCCAAAACCCAGGCCGATGTCGATCTCGACCGCGCTGCTGCGGTACAAACGGGTGAACTCGAACGGCAGCACGCCGTCGAGCACGGCGTCGGTCAGGGTCAGCAGTTCTTCGCCGGTGACCATCGACACCGGGCAGCCGTTTTTGCAGGTTTTGGGCACGCAATCGGCGGCATCGCCGTTGGGGTTTTTCGCCTGGTCGGGCGCGTCGTCGTGTGGCTCGTGGCGCTCAAGGCGCGCCATGTTTTGAGATTTGTCCCGCGCGAGTGGCGCCGGATTCGGCACGCTCAACACAACTTCATCGGCTTGGCGAATGTTCAGCGGAATCGATGGAGTCGGCTTCAGCTCCACCTCGCGGGCATGAAACATCAGCGGCTTCAGTGTGCTCGCGTGCTGCTTGAGCTCCGGCGTCGAAGTCAGCTCAGCCAGACGCAAGGCTGACGCGGCCAGCCATTCCCGCGCCCGTGGCGACTTGATCTTCGCCAGGACCTTGCTGCTCAAACGCAGCGATACGCCGGCACCCCCGGCGACGCGCATCAACAGGAAACTGATGAGCAACTCGGTGCGAACTTCGGCCACCACCTCGGCGAGGTATTGCGGCGGCAGCATCTTCAGCCAACTGGTGAACGCGGCCAGATGAATGAACAGCAACGGCTCGTCGCTGAGCATCAACAAAGCGTTGGCAATCGCCTCGCTGGAAGCCGCCAGCAGCGCCTCAAGTTCGACTTCGCTCAGGTATTCCAGGAGCTTCGCGCTGTGCTCCTGCAGATCGGCAAGTAGGGCGAACAGTTGTTGAATGTCATCCCAGACGCCATTCAAAGCTTTTTCCAGACCGCGCCAATCGGCCCGTTGCAACTGCCCGTAACGATCAAGAAAACCGGCGCTGGAAAACTCCGTCCATTGCGGTTGGAAGCCTGTCCATTCGCTGCGCAGCCAGCCTTCAAGACCGGCAATCACGCCTTCATATGAGGCATACAGGGCGCGGACATGGTCGGTAGAAACATCGGGAAAGAAGGTGACGCGATAGCGCTGGCCGCGCATGCAATCGGTCACCTCGAGAATCCCGCTCGGGCCGATGGTGTAGCGCAGTGGTTCGCCGAAGGTCAGCACACCGTCGACGTCGCTGAGCAGCGGTTCGAGGGTCACCGGGGTGTCGCCGATCGGCACGAAGCGCGCGGTTTCGAACAAATGCACCAGGGTCAGCGGCCCGTTGGCCGGGCACATGACTACCGATGAGCTGATGGGGGCGCGCGAGGTGATCGGCGCGCTCAGTTGTACGTCATTGCCAACCTTGAACACTTGCTCGATGTCCAGCGCGGTCCCGGTCCAGAACTGCTCGGCCCAGGCGTCGTAGTTGTTCAGGCACAGGCGGAACTCGTCGATCAGCGCTTCGAAATCGGGCTGCTGGGGATTCAGGGCGGCCACCACCAGCAGTCCGATGCTGTTGTTCAGGGCCAGGAGCCGATCGGGTTGAAACATTCGCAGTCGCTCGCGCATGTGAAAAAACGGGAGCGCGGACTTTGCGGGGGATCAAAAAGGAAAGAAGTCGGGGAAGTAGGCAGTGTCTGTAGGAGTTTTCGCTAAATGCGAAAAGGCGTCGATGGCATTGCCCGTTGCTCAATGTCCATCGGCCTCGCTATGCTGCTGAACCCATTAATCAGATCCGCGTTGCGGCACGTTGCCTGTCGCCCGGGATGTCTTTGTTAACGGATCCGATGATGAATGCACCGCTGACGACGTTCGGCCCGATCAAGGCCGTGATTTTCGATATGGACGGTTTGCTGCTCGACACCGAGGGCATTTACACCGAGGTCACCTCGCTGATTGCCGGGCGCTACGGGAAAACCTTCGACTGGAGCGTCAAACAAAACATCATTGGTCGCGGTGCCAATGACCTGGCCAAATACGTGGTGCAGGCGCTGGAGTTACCGATCACTCCGGAAGAATTTCTGCAGATCCGCGAGCCGCTGATGCGCGAGCGTTTCCCCAAGGCGCAGGCGATGCCGGGGGCC
Organism: Pseudomonas sp. Sample_23; assembly: GCF_004307595.1. Classification (NCBI taxonomy): domain Bacteria; kingdom Pseudomonadati; phylum Pseudomonadota; class Gammaproteobacteria; order Pseudomonadales; family Pseudomonadaceae; genus Pseudomonas; species Pseudomonas sp. Sample_23. The sequence continues at coordinate 8,403 of NZ_RCNX01000014.1, read as the reverse complement.
GAAGCGCTGGTGCGTCACCTCAAAGCGCACAACATCCCGATCGCGGTGGGCACCAGTTCGTCGCGCCAGTCGTTCGGGCAGAAAACCACCTTGCACCGTGAGTGGTTTGCGCTGTTCGATTTCATCGTCACGGCGGACGATCCGGAAGTTGGCGCGGCCAAACCGGCGCCGGATATCTTTCTCACCGCTGCCAGGCGTCTGGGCGTCACGCCCTCGGATTGTCTGGTGTTCGAGGATTCGCCGTTCGGCGTCACCGCCGCGAAAGCGGCAGGCATGACCGCAATCGCCATCCCCGACGCAGCGATGGCCGATGAGAAATATGCTCACGCTGACGGCATTATTCGTTCGCTGAAAGCATTTATGCCCAGCGCCTTTGGCCTGCCGGCGCTGGAACTGGCTTGACCGTCCACACAAAAACGCCGCCCCTCCTATAAAGAAAGGCGGCGTTTTTTCTTGCCGGTCTGTCAGGCGCCGAAACCACCGTCGATGGTCAGGCTGGCGCCAGTGATGTAACCGGCTTCCGGCCCGGCCAGATAGGCGACGAAGCTGGCGATTTCATCGGCGGTGCCGTAACGACCGACGGCCATCAGCGGAATCAGGCTGTCGGCGAATTCGCCATGGGCCGGGTTCATGTCGGTGTCGACCGGGCCAGGTTGCACGTTGTTGATGGTGATGCCCCGTGGGCCGAGGTCGCGGGCCAGGCCTTTGGTCAGGCCGACCAGTGCCGATTTGCTCATCGCGTACACGCCGCCACCGCCGAAGGGCATGCGGTCGGCGTTGGTGCTGCCGATGTTGATGATCCGCGAGCCTTCGCCCATGTGTTTCGCTGCTTCCTGCGAAGCAATGAACACGCTGCGCACGTTGATGGCCAAAGTCTGATCGAAGTCTTCCAGTTTGAAATCTTCCAGCGGCGCGATGGCCAGTACGCCGGCGTTGTTGACCAGAATGTCCAGCCGGCCAAACGCTTCGACGGTGGCGCTGACGGCGTGGCGAATCGCGCCGGCATCGGCGCTGTCAGCCTTGATCGCCAAGGCTTTGCCGCCGTTGCCGGTGATGCTGTTCTGCAGTTCTTCGGCTTTGGCGGCGGAGCTGACGTAAGTGAAAGCGACGGCGGCGCCTTCAGCGGCCAGGCGTTTGACGATGGCTGCGCCGATGCCGCGTGAACCGCCTTGAATCAGAGCGACCTTGCCGCTGAGGTGTTGAGTGGTCATGTTCGATCTCCAAGTGTTCAAGGCGGAATGCCTTGGTGTTGGTGCCGAGTATCGGCCTGGCATCGACAACCGGGTAGACCATGATTGCTATAGTCTGTGTAAACCAGAAGTTTATAGTGGCGATCATGGAAACATTCAGCAGTATCGAATGCTTTGTGCGCAGCGCCGAAGTCGGCAGCTTTGCCGAAGCCGCGCGACGCTTGAGCCTGACCCCGGCGGCAGTGGGCAAAAGCGTGGCGAAACTGGAGGCGCGGCTCGGCGTGCGGCTGTTCCAGCGCAGTACACGCAGCCTGACCCTGACCGAAGCGGGGCAGCTGTTTTTGAGTGAAGTCAGCGCCAGCCTGACCACCATCCAGAATGCCGTGGCCAATCTGGCCAGTGCCGGCGGGCAACCGGCCGGCACGCTGAAAGTCAGCATGGGTACGGTGTTCGGCCGTCTGTATATCGTGCCGCTGCTCGGTGAGTTTCTGCAGCGTTATCCAGCGATCAACCCGGACTGGCATTTCGATAACCGCCAAGTCGACCTGATCGGACAGGGCTTCGACGCGGCGATTGGCGGCGGCTTTGAACTGCCGCAAGGTGTGGTTGCGCGCAGGCTGACACCGGCGCATCGGGTGTTGGTGGCATCTGAGGACTATCTGCAAAAACATGCGCCGATCAGCCATCCCGATGACCTCAAGCAACACGACGGCATTCTGATTCGCTCACCGCAGACCGGGCGCGTGCGCTCCTGGCAACTGACTCACCGCGATCAGCAACACAGTCCGCTGACATTGCGGGCGCGGATGACCATGAGTGATTCCGAGGCTGCCTGTGCAACGGCGATGCAAGGTTTGGGCATTGCGCTGGTGAGCATGCCGTTTGCGGTCGCGTATCTTCAGGCAGGGACGTTACAGCGAGTGCTGCCGGACTGGTTTGTCGATGACGGCAACATTTCGATCTATTACGCCGAGCACAAATTGTTGCCGGGCAAGACCCGGGCGTTTGTGGATTTCGTGATTGAACAGTTTGCTGAGCAGGGACTGGGGCGGCGGTTTAGTGCTATCTGAGCCAGGCACCAAACCGAGTTGCGGCTATCGCGGGCAAGCCCGCTCCCACAAGTTTTGAGTTGCTCACACATCTTGCAAAGAATACAAAACCCTGTGGGAGCGGGCTTGCCCGCGATGAACGATAACTCGGTCTATCGAGCAAAGCGCTGCGCCCAGCCAATAATGGTCTTCGGCCGTGGCGTCGCATACGTGCGCACCTTCGACGTCGACAACTTCAAGCGCACCAGCGATTCGGCAATCGTCACCGCCGCTGTCACGCCATCCACCACCGGCACGCCGGTGCGCCGGCGAATCTGCTCGTCCAGCCCGGCCATGCCGCCGCAGCCCAGGCAAATCACCTCGGCCTTGTCCTGGGTCACCGCCAGTTCGGCCTGCTGCACGATCGCTTCCAGTGCGCGCTGCGGTTCGTGTTCCAGCTCCAGAACCGCCAGACCACTGGCGCGCACTGAGGCACAGCGATCCCACAGACCGGACAATTTCAGTCGATCTTCGATCAGCGGCACGGTGCGATCCAGCGTGGTCACCACCGAGTAGGCATGGCCGAGGAACATCGCGGTGCTGGCCGCCGCATCAGTGATATCTACCACTGGCACGTTGAGCAATTCCTGCAAGCCTTCGCGGCCGTGCTCACCGTAGCCGGCCTGAATCACGGCGTCGAAGGGTTGGTCGTAGGCCATCACCCGGTCCATGACGGCGATGGCGGCCAGGTAACTTTCGAAATTGCCTTCAATCGATTCGGCGCCGAAGTACGGGGTCAGGCCGACGATTTCGGTACCGGGCGAAGCGACGGCCTGCGCCGAGCGGGCGATGGCGTCGGTGATGGATTCGGTGGTGTTGACGTTGACCACGAGAATACGCATGGAAAATCCTTATTGCGGGCAGTGGTGCGGCCCGAAAACCGGGCCGCGAAGGGATCAGTGGCTGACGTTATCCACAGCGATGCATTCGCCGCTGACTTCGGCGTAATGCGTCTGGCGTTTGGCGATGATCAGGTAAAGCATGCCGGCGATACCGGCACCGATCAGCCAGGAGAACGGTGAAACGCTGTGGAAACCAGGTACCAGGGCCAGGACGATGGCGATCAGCGCTGCAGGAATAAACGCCGCCACCGCGCGGAAATTGATGCCACGGCTGTAGTAATAAGCGCCGTTGGGGTCTTCGCTGTAGAGCTGCGGCACATTGATCCGGCCTTTGCGGATCAGCCAGTAGTCGACCATGATCACCCCGTACAGCGGGCCGAGCAGGGCGCCTAGGCCCGACAGGAAATACACGATCACCAGCGGGCTGTTGTAGAGGTTCCACGGCAGGATCAGCACGGCAATGGTCGCGCTGATCAACCCGGCGCGGCGGAAGGTCAGGTACTTCGGCGCCAGGTTGCTGAGGACGAACGCCGGGGCGACGAAGTTGGCCATGATGTTCACGGCGACGGTGACGATCAGAAAAGCCAGGCAGCCGAGCACCAGAAAGAATGTGTTGGGGATCGAGGCGATGATTTCGGTCGGGCTTTCGATGATCCGCCCGTTGATCTGGAACTGCGCGCCACACAGCAACACGGTAATCGCAGCGAACACCAGAATGTTCACCGGCAAGCCCCAGAAATTTCCTACCTTGATGGTTTTGCGGCACGGCGAAGAACGGGCGAAATCGCAGAAGTTGAGGATTAGCGTGCCGTAGATCGCCAGCCACAACGCGCCGCCGGCAAAGATGTTGCGCCACATCTCGCCACCGGTCAGCGGCTCGCGGATCGACCAGGCAATGGTCGCGTTAGCCTGGAAGTACATCCACCCGGCGAGGGCAGCAACGGTCAGCAGAATCACCGGCCCGGCAAACGCCTCGTAACGGCGCACCATCTCCATGCCGTAGGCGAGAATCGCCAGTTGCACCAGCCAGATCGCCACGAAGCACACCCAGCCCAGGCTCGACAGGCCCAGAATCGAGTCGTGATCGTATTCGGCGAAGCCTGGATGCACAGCGGTCAGCAAGACGCGGAATACCACCGAGGCGAGGTACGTCTGAATACCGAACCAGGCGATGGCGATAACCGCCCTGATCAATGCAGGAATTTGCGCACCGTGAATGCCGAAACTGATCCGGCTGATCACTGGAAACGGCACCCCGGTTTTCTGCCCCATGTACCCGGACAGGTTCATGAAGAAGTACACCAGCGCCGCGCCGATCCCCAGCGACAGCAGAATCTGCCAGCCGCCCAGGCCCAACGCATACAGGCCGATGGCGAACGAGTAGTTGGCGATGTTGTGCACGTCGTTCGTCCACAGGGCGAAGATGCTGTACTGGCCCCAGCGTCGCCCTTCGGCTTTGGTCGGCGCCAGATCGCTGTTGTGCAGGCGCGGGCTCAGTTGCAGCGGCTCGCTCAGTCCGTCATCGGGCAACGGTTGATCGAGCGTGGAAGAGGGCAGACCCAGCGCGATGTTATTCGAAAGACTTGTACGCATTCCGGCAGGCTCCTGACGTTCACTCCCGCGATGACTGTGCATGAGCGCTCAGGCTCGACAAATCTTCGTCGCGGCGGTGAAAACATCACTGGTTACGGGGCATCTGCAGCCTGTACGGGATAGGGCGCTTCAGGCTTGCGGATCGAAAGTGTGCATGTTTTGCAGTTTTGTATACAAAACATGTATGCGATAAAGCCAGATTTGTGCCAGTTGCCAATCTATAAGCGGCAGGGCTCATTTCGAATAGTTATCAATGCGGCATAAGTTGCTGAAAAACCGGCGATATAAATTGATCGATTGGACAGGAATTTTTTTCAGGGGAGGGAGTTTGCAGAGGGGCAAGCAGATGGGGATTCTGCTGGAGAGTGTAACTTTTCAGGGCGTCAGAACTGAAAGTGCACACATAAATGGCACCGATGGTGACAACCTTGTGTACACCTTTTGTGTGCCTGGCACCTATCAATGTGAAAGCGAGCCTGCTCGCGAATGCGGTGGATCAGGCAACTGCAACGTTGACTGGAACTGCGCTTTCGCGAGCAGGCTCGCTCCCACAGGTCTTTCTATAAATGGGGGATCAAACCTTACTCTTGCTGATGATATTCCCGGCATGCAAGCCGCATTCTTTCTGCGTGGCTTCTTCCCACCACCAGCGGCCTTCGCGCTCGTGCTGGTTCGGCAGCACTGGGCGGGTGCAGGGTTCGCAGCCGATGCTGATGAAACCGCGCTCGTGCAGGCTGTTGTACGGCAGTTCGAGCATGCGGATGTAGCCCCAGATCTCCTCGCTGGTCATCTGCGCCAGCGGGTTGAACTTGTACAGGGTGCGTTCCGGTGTCGAGAAAGCTGTGTCGATTTCCAGCACCGCCACAGCGCTGCGGGTGCCCGGGCTCTGATCGCGGCGCTGGCCGGTGGCCCAGGCTTTGACGTCGTACAGCTTGCGCCGCAGCGGCTCGATCTTGCGGATGCCGCAGCATTCGCCGTGGCCATCCTTGTAGAAACTGAACAGGCCTTTTTCCTTCACGAACGGTTCGAGTTTCGTGTAGTCCGGCGAGACGATTTCAATATCGATCTTGTAGTGCTCGCGCACTTGCTCGATGAAGCGATAGGTCTCCGGATGCAGGCGGCCGGTGTCGAGGCTGAACACTTTGACGTTCTTGTTCAGCTTCCACGCCATGTCCACCAGCACCACGTCCTCGGCGCCGCTGAAAGATATCCACAAGTCATCGCCGAACTCGGCGAAGGCGAGCTTGAGGATGTCCTGGGCGGATTTGTTGGCATAGGTCGTGGCGAGTTCCACGACGTCAAACGTTGGGCTCATCAGGGCGGCTTCCTACAGGTCAATGGCGCTCGGGCGCTCTATAGGGGGCCGATGGTAACAAAAAGCTGCCGCGCCCGGGGCGTCCTCTGCGTTGCGCGCCTCGGGTGCAGACGCTAGAGTTCGGCCTCGCTTGACTCAAATAATCACTACAAACGGGAGTGTCTTGTGGAAATTGCTTGCCTGGATCTTGAAGGGGTACTGGTACCGGAAATCTGGATCGCCTTCGCCGAAAAAACCGGAATCGACTCCCTCAAGGCCACCACTCGGGACATTCCCGATTACGACGTTTTGATGAAGCAGCGCCTGCGCATCCTCGATGAGCACGGTCTCAAGCTCTCGGACATTCAGGAAGTGATCGCCACACTGAAACCGCTGGATGGCGCGGTGGAGTTCGTCAACTGGCTGCGCGAGCGCTTTCAGGTGGTGATTCTCTCGGACACTTTTTATGAGTTTTCACAGCCACTGATGCGCCAGCTGGGCTTCCCGACCTTGCTCTGCCATCGCTTGATCACTGACGAAAGTGGTCGGGTGACGGGCTATCAACTGCGTCAGAAAGATCCCAAGCGCCAGTCGGTGCTGGCGTTCAAGAGTCTGTACTACCGGGTGATCGCGGCGGGTGATTCGTACAACGACACGACCATGCTCGGCGAGGCGGATGCGGGGATTCTGTTTCACGCGCCGGACAACGTGATTCGCGAGTTTCCGCAGTTCCCGGCGGTGCATACGTTTGAAGAGCTGAAGCGGGAATTTCTCAAGGCCTCTAATAGAGAGTTGAGTTTGTAGTCGTCTGGAAGGACGTCTTCGCGAGCAGGCTCGCTCCCACACGATGATCGTTCCCACGCTCTGCGTGGGAACGCCTCATCGGACGCTCCGCGTTCGGCTTTGGATGGGACGCGGAGCGTCCCGGGCTGCATTCCCACGCAGGAGCGTGGGAACGATCGGTGTGGGAGGCTGCTCGCGATGCTTCAGAGGTTCTGCAGGGTATCGAGCAGGATCCGCACTTTGGTCATCGACTCCTGATACTCCGCCTGCCAGTCCGAATCAGCGACGATCCCGCCGCCGCCCCAGCAGCACACCTGACCATCCTTGACCAGCAGACTGCGGATGGCGATGGAGCTGTCCATCTCGCCGCGCACGTCCAGATACAGCAACGAGCCGCAATACAGACCGCGCCGGGTCGGTTCCAGCTCGTCGATGATCTGCATCGCCCGAATCTTCGGTGCGCCGGTGATCGAGCCGCCGGGGAAACTGCCGGCGATCAGGTCCAGCGCATCACGATCCGTCGCCAGTTCACCGGTCACGCTGCTGACCAGGTGATGCACGTTCGGATAGCTCTCCAGACTGAACAACTCCGGCACCCGCACCGAGCCGATGCGGCAGGTGCGCCCGAGGTCGTTGCGCAGCAGGTCGACGATCATCAGGTTTTCCGCGCGATCCTTGGGGCTGGCCAGCAGTTCGGCGGCGTTGGCGGCGTCCTCGGCTGGGGTGACGCCACGGGGGCGGGTGCCCTTGATCGGACGGGTTTCGACTTGGCGCTGGCTGACTCTGACGAAACGTTCCGGTGACAGGCTCAGCACCGCGCCGCCGTCGGGCAGGCTCTGGAACCCGGAGAACGGCGTCGGGCAGGCCTGACGTAAAGCGCAGTAAGCCAGCCACGGATCGCCCTGGCATTCAGCACGAAAGCGTTGCGCGAAGTTGACCTGATAGCAGTCGCCAGCCTGGATGTAGTCCTGAATGCGTTCGAAGGCCTGACGGTAATCGTCGGCCGAGAGATCAGCGGCCATCGGGGCGTTCAGTTTGAAAGGCGCCAGCGCGTCAACTTGAGGCTGAGTGAACAGCGCGACCAATCGCTGCCGTTCACTGTCGACAAGCGATGGATGAAAGACCAATTGGCTGGTTTGCCCGTGGTGATCGCTGATCAGCGCCCAGTCGTACAGGCCAAAACGCGCATCGGGCAGTTGCAGGTCATCCAGCGCCTGACTCGGCAGGTTCTCCAGATGCCGGCCGAAGTCGTAGCTCAGATAGCCGATCAGCCCGCCGGCGAATGGTAATTCATACCCGGCAGGCAACTGAGCTTCGCCCAAGCGGCTGAGGTGGTCACGCAGGCGCTGGAGGAAATACGCGCCGCTCTCGTCCGGCAACACCGCCAGTTGTTCCAGCGGCCAGGCGCTGAGCAAGTCATAACGGCCGCGTTCAGCGCTCGGCCGGCCGCTGTCGAGCAGCACGGCGCCGGGTGCGTTGCGAATGGCCGCGAAATAGTCGGCGGGGTTGGCGCGGTAGGGCAGTGGGTGTACGGAGCAGGTCAACATGGGCGGGGCAGATCGGCCGTTGAGGCGGGGTGGGGATTGTAGTCCTCTGCGCTGCCAGATCAAAGT
>NZ_RCNX01000086.1:14702-142498 GCF_004307595.1 Pseudomonas sp. Sample_23 | reverse complement strand
AGTCCCCTCTCCCTCCGGGAGAGGGTTAGGGTGAGGGGCTTTTGATCTTCAGCGCGCAGCAACAACCTGCGCAGTGGCATCGCTGAAGTCGAACACCTTGCCACCCTGCCCCGCAGCGTATTGCTGGGCCTGGCCCTTGAGCAGAAATGCGCTGAGGCGGCCCTTGGCGTCGCTGGCAAACCACGCCTGTTCAGCGAGCAACTTGATCCCGCTGTCACTGGCCTGCGCATAAACCGCACGAATGTTCTTGCCCTCCTGCTTCAACCCTGCCAGCGCGGTGAACGCCGCTTCAGCCGAGCCATAACGGCGGACTTTTTCCTCGCCACGCACCCAGATTTCCGCGACATGGCTGACGTCGGTGATGGCTTTGCCCGTCGCCGCATCCACACCCGGCAATGGCGTCTGCGCGTAGTTGGCCAGTTGCGCGGTGTAATCGAGGTTCGAAGCCTTGAACGCGGCGCGGATGTACTGGTCGTCGATGAAGCTGTTCAGGTCGAGCCCGCGATCGGCTTTCTTCAGCAGCTTCAGGGTATCGATGGCGGTTCCGACGGCCTGGCGGTATTCAGGCTTCCAGCTCAGGTCGCGGGTTTGCACGCCCAACGGGCCATGGAACAGGTAGTTGACCTCGGCATCGACCCCGGTGACTTTGGCGATCAGTTCGCTGTACTTCTCCGGTTCGGCGGCGAGCAGTTGGTTGGCTTCGATGCTCGCACGCAAATAGGCGACGACGATTTCCGGGTACTTTTTGGCGTAGGCCTGATCCACCAATGCGCCATGGAAAGTCGGCGCGTTGGCCTGGGCGCCGTCGTAGATCTTGCGGGCGAAACCACGGCTCGGGAACACCTCGGCGAACGGTACGAAATCGGCGTGGGCGTCGATCTTGCCGGCCTGCAATGCCGAGCCGGCGACTTCCGGTGGCTGGGCGATGATGTTGACATCCTTGAGCGGGTCCCAGCCCTGCTCTGCCACGGCGCGCAGCAACATGCCGTGAGCCGTCGAGGCGAACGGCACCGAAATGGTTTTGCCCTTGAGTTCACTCAAGCTCTGCACGGCCGAAGCGCTAGGCACGACGATGCCGTTGCCGCTGCCCTTGATGCTGCCCGACAGCACGCTGATGAACAGGCTGTGCTTGCCCGCCGTTTCGAACGCCACACCGTTGAACGCACCGGGGAAATCGGCCATGGCACCGAAATCGAGCTTGCCGGCGACCATCTCATTGGTCAGCGGCGCGCCACTGGTGAAATTCTTCCACTGCACGTCGTACTTGGCCTCTTTGTAGGCGCCATCGTGGGGCAGGTATTTTTCCAGCAGACCGAGTTCACGGATCAACAGGCCGCCGGCGGCGCAGTTGATGGTGGTGTCCTGGGTGCCGATGGCGATGCGGATGGTTTCGGCCGAGGCCGACAAGGTGAACGAAGCCAGGACCAGCCCAGCGAGTGCTGCACGCAACATGAGTGTTTCCCCTCGAATCATTGGTTTGAAGTTCGTCTCCGCCGCGATCGGGGCGCGGTGGGAAACGAGGGGTGTTTTGCATTCAGCGTCCGGGGTTCACCGGATGGCTATTGGATAATCACAATTGCAACGTGGGAGCGAGCCTGCTCGCGAAGGCGGCGGGTCAGTCACCATCATTGTTGAATGAACGATTGCTTTCGCGAGCAGGCTCGCTCCCACAATGGATTTGGGGTCAACGCAATAAATAGGGGATGTCGACCTTCACCGCACCCGTCGGGCAATCCTTCTCGCACGGCATGCAGTACCAGCATTCATCGAACGCCATGTAGGCCTTTTGCGTGGCCGGGTTGATCGCCAGCAGGTCCATCGGGCAGACGTCGACGCACACCGTGCAGCCCTTTTCCGCGATGCATTTGTCCTCGTCGACGGTGACCGGCGCGTTGGAGCGGAAGAAGATTTCCTGAGCTTGATAAGCCATGGTTCGGACTCTCTGAAAAATGATGTCTCAAGCGGCGAAGGCGCCGACCCGCAGGCGGTCGTAAGCCTGCATTTCCTCGGCGTCGAGCGGGATGATGTAGGGCTCGACGGCCTGCTTGAAACTGGTCATCTGGCCGTCCTCGCCCTTCTTCAGATGGCAGTGGCAGAACCAATCGGCGTCGTTGCGCTGCGGATGATCGACGCGATAGTGGTACAGGCCCCAGCGGCTTTCAGCGCGGAACAACGAAGCGCGGGCGGCCATTTCGGCGCAATCGCGGATCACGCTGGTTTCCATCGCTCGCATCAGTTCGTGAGCGTTGTTGGCTTTCATCTGCTCAAGATCGCGCTCGATGTCGCTGAAGCGTTGCAGGCCGATCTGCATCTTCTTGGTCACTTTCGGCGGTTGCAGGTAGTCGTTGACGAAGCGCCGCAGTTTGTATTCGACCTGCGCCGGCGGCAGACCTTCCTGGCGATCGAGCGGCGCGTAGACCCGGGCTTTCTCCTTGGCGATCTGCTCGCTGTCCAGTGCAGAAAACTCGCGGCCGGCGACAAATTCCGCGGCGTTGTGCCCGGCGAACCAGCCATAAGTGAACGCGCCTAGCATGTAATTGTGCGGCACCGCAGCCATGTCGCCCGCCGAGTACAATCCCTTGACCGAAGTCTCGGCACGCTCGTTGACCCACACGCCGGACGCCGAGTGGCCGCTGCAAAAACCGATTTCCGAAATGTGCATTTCAACCATCTGCGTGCGGTAGTCGGTGCCGCGATTGGCGTGGAACTGGCCACGGCTCGGGCGCTCGTTGCTGTGCAGGATTTCCTCGATGTTCTGGATGGTTTCCTCGGCCAGGTGATCGAGTTTGAGGAACACCGGACCGTTGCCGCTTTCCAGTTCCTGATGGAACTCCCACATCATCTGTCCGCTCCAGTAATCGCACTCGATGAAGCGTTCGCCCTTGTTGTTGGCGGTGTAGCCACCCAGCGGGCCGGTGACGTAGGCGCAGGCCGGGCCGTTGTAATCCTTGATCAACGGGTTGATCTGGAAGCACTCGAGATTGGCCAGTTCGGCGCCGGCGTGATAGGCCATCGCGTAGCCGTCACCGGCATTGGTCGGGTTTTCGTAGGTGCCCATCAGGTAGCCCGACGACGGCAGACCAAGGCGTCCGGCCGCGCCGCAGGCGAGAATCACCGCTTTGGCCTTGATCACATGGAAGTCGGCGGTGCGGCAATCGAAGCCCATTACACCGTTGACCGCGCCCTCCTCGTCGGTCAGCAACCGCGTGCAGACCAGGCGATTGGTGATGCTCACCCGCGCACGTTTCAACTGCCGATACAGAACTTTCTTGATGTCGTGCCCTTCTGGCATCGGCAGCACATAGGCGCCCATGTGGTGGACCTTTTTCACCGCGTAGTCACCGGTTTCGTCCTTCTCGAACTTCACGCCCCAGCGGTCGAGTTGTTCGATGGTTTCAAAACTGTGCGTCGCATAGGCGTAGACCGCCGCCTGATTGACGATGCCGTCATTGGCGATGGTGATTTCCTTGGTGTACTGCTCCGGTGTCGAGTGGCCGGGAATGATCGCGTTGTTCAGGCCATCCATGCCCATGCTGATCGCGCCGCTGCGCTTGACGTTGGCCTTGTCGACCAGCAACACGCGCAAATCGCGGTTCTTCTCCTTGGCCTTGATCGCCGCCATCGGCCCGGCCGTACCGCCGCCAATCACGACGATGTCATATTCCTGTTCTAGAACGTTGCGGGTCATGCCTGCTCCCCTTTTTGCCGGTCGATCCGCAGGCGGTACTGGAACGCATCGCCACGGTAATAAAGGTGTTCGAAGTCCAGCGGCTGGCCTAGGGCGTCGTGGGTCAGACGCTCGATGCGCATGATCGGCGAGCCCGCTTCGACGTTGAGCGCCTGGGTCAGGTCGCTGTCGGCCAGCACCGCGTCGATGGCCAGATCAGCGTGACCGAGGGCGATGCCGCAGTCGTTTTCGAGGATCAAAAAGATGTCGCGGGTGACCAGATCCGCCTTCTCCAGTCGCTCGCCGACCGTTTTAGGCAGGTAGGTGATTTCCAGCGAGATCGGCTCGCGGTTGATCAGGCGCACGCGTTTGATCTGCGCGACGATTTCACCTTCGGCCACCTGCAGACGCTCGGCGACACGCTTGCCGGCCGGAATGAATTTGAAACTGCGCAGGCGGTTGATCACTTCATAACCGCGCCCGGTCATCGACTCGGCGAGGCCTTGCAGGCTGCTGACGTTCTGAAAGGTTTTCGGTTTGGCGACGAAGGTGCCCTTGCCATGGATCTTGAAGATCAGGCCTTCCTTTTGCAGATCACCGAGTGCCTGGCGCACGGTGATGCGGCTGACTTTGAACAGCGCACCCAGTTCGCTTTCGGAAGGCATCTGCCTGTCTTGCGGGTATTCACCGTCGAGAATCCGCGCACGGAGCACGTCGCGCAGTTGGGTGTGCAGCGGAACGCTACTGAGGGAGAGAACGTTATCGGTCATCGTCGGATCACTTGTTATAACGAGTTATGACGTGATCTTAGAGACGTTATGGCGAGGTTGAGAAATATTGTTTGGGCATAACCTTAGATGCGCGTTGCGCCGGAAGACCTGTGGGAGCGAGCCTGCTCGCGAAAGCATTCTGTCAGTCAATACCTCCGTGACTGACACACCGCTTTCGCGAGCAGGCTCGCTCCCACAGGGGATTGTGAGCTATTCAGCGTTTGAGAATCCGGTCCATGACCCAGTCGGTCTTGACGGCTTGCTCGGCCACGGCGGGATGCTGTGAATCACCCCGAATATGCGCATTCATCCCCAGCAAGTGATGCCACTGAATATGCTCGTGATGAGCGATCTCCAGGCTGATCTGCTCATCGGCATCCAGCTGCACCGGATGCTCGTCAAACACCGAAAACCCGATGCGCCCTTTGCTGCCGATGATCTCGACCCGATCTTCACGCCGGTCCGCAACAAAGTTCCAGCAGCCCATGCCCAGCGCTCCGGAAGCGAACCGCCAAGTGGCGCTGACCGCATCTTCCGCCGCGTACAGACCCGCCTGACGCGCGGTGAAACCGGCGACTTCAACGATGTCGCCAAGCAGATACTGGAACAGGTCCAGGCCATGGCTGGCCAGGTCGGCAAAGTAGCCGCCGCCAGCCACCGCCGGGTCGGTGCGCCAATTATCCCGACCCTCAAGATCAGCCGGCGACGGCGCTTTGGTCAGTGTCCAGCTCAGATGGCGAACATCACCAATGCGCCCCTCCTCCAGCCATTGCCGCACCTGAGCGAAGCGCGGCAGCGAGCGGCGGTAATAGGAGACGAACAAGTGCAGACCGGCAGCGGCAAACGCTTGCTGCATCTCGCGGCTTTGCCCGGCGTTGAGCGCCATGGGCTTTTCCACGCAGCAATGCTTGCCGGCGGCGGCGACTTTCAGGCTGTAGGCATGGTGGCTGTCGGGCGGCGTGGCGATGTACACCGCGTCGACTTCGGGATCGTTGATCAGCGCATCGACATCGGTATAGACGCGGCTGATGCCGTGGCGCGCGGCGTAGTCGGTCACCGCTTCGAGGCGTCGGCCCATCACTGCGACCAGTGCCGAACCGGGCGCCTTGTAAAAGGCCGGTCCGCTCTTGCGTTCAGCGACACTGCCGCAACCGATCATGCCCCAGCGCACCACTTTCATAGGCAGTCCTCAGCCGATGCGCAGCGCGCGCAGATCAAGGCGTCCGTCCTTAAGCGGCGGGCACCAGTAGTAGCCGCCGGTGATCGGCCGACTGATCTGGTACAAGCCATCGGCAATACCGTCCTCCAGGCCGCTCATGCGCCGCAGCTGTGCTTCGAAGGCATCCAGCGAGAAACCGAAAGCGAGGAACATCAAACCGGCGCGATCGCCTTCAATCCATGGCATCGAGCGGCGCACGACGAACGCTTCCGGCGCGAAGCTCTCTTGCGCGGTGCGTTTGACGTGGGCGGAGATCGGCGCGTCGTCGATTTCTTCGTTATCGCTCAAGCGCCGTCCCATGATGTCGTCCTTGGCGCCGGCAGACAGGCGATGAAAACCCTTGAGGTCGTGCTGCCACTGCTGGATCGCGGCGAAGCTGCCACCGACCAGTCCGTCTGCGCCGGAGCTCAGCAGCGCGGCGGCGACAGCGGCGTCATCGTGGGGGTTTTCCGTGCCGTCTTCGTAACCGGTGAGGTCGTGGCCGTCCATGTGGCGGAAGGCTTCCTGCATCTCGACCAGACGCAAGGCCGGGGCCAGCGCGGCTTCGATAGCGTTGCAGCGGTTGAGCAGTTCACCCCGGTCAATACCGTGCAACCAGATCCACAGGGCATGCTGGGTCGACGGGTTGTTCACGCCAACGCCGGTCAGCGCGGGGAAGCTGCGCAGGCCAGCGATTTCGACATTCAGCGCCTTGGTCAACGACTCACCAAAACCAACCACCGCCGACTTGCCATCCACCAGCATCAGCAGGCTGTCGATCGCTTGTGGCAAGGCTTCAACCGACGCCAGGGCGAAAAACAGATGACGTGCTTGCGCAGGAACAGGGGTAGCGAGAATGCCCGGCTGGTAGTAACTCATGTGAACTCCTTGAAAAAGTGCGCGGAGTTTACCTGTAGCCGGATCGTTTGTGTGGGTGGCGAGAGCGTCGTCGTTCAGCGTTCAACGCCTTCGATCAACGCCTTCAAAGCCAGCGCATCGGCGGTGGCGGCACCGCTGGCGGTGTTGTCGAAGATGCACCAGATGTCTCTGCCGTCGGCCTTCGCGCGCCGCAGGTTCTGAGCAAGCTGGTGCAGATAGGCCGCTTCATAAGCGCTGTGATAAATCCGTGGCGAGCCGTGCAGGCGCCAATACTGCAGGCCTTGCCAGCCACCCGGTGCGGTGTCGCTGCTGATCCGCGAGGGATCGACCACCGCCTGAGCAATTTGCAACTCCAACAGCACTGCCTCAGCCTCAGTCCACGATTCGTGTCGTGGTTCCAGCACCACACTGCCCTTGAACCGCTCGCGCAGGGCATGAAAAAACGCCTCGGCCACCGGCGCATCGAAGGCAAGTTTGGGTGGCAGTTGCACCAGCAGGCAACCGAGTCGATCAGCCAAGCCCTGGCACTGGCCGAGAAACTCATCGAGCGCGGCCGCGCTGTCCGCCAGCCGCTGTTCATGGGTGATGAGCTTCGGCACTTTCACGGCGAAGCGAAAGTCCGGCGCTACCGAGTCGGCCCAGCGTTCGTAGGTCTGACGCCGATGCGGGCGGTAGAACGAGCTGTTGATTTCCACACAGTTGAAGCGCGCGGCGTAGCGTTGCAGGTGCGTGCCTTCGGCGGGGAATGCCGGCCAGTGCTCGCGCCCGAGACTCCAGCCGGCGCAACCGATGTAGATGGTTGACTCGTTCAAGCGCACACCGTCATTTCTTCCCGGGCAACACGGCGCCCAACACCTGCTTGGCGGTCTGCACGATCACCCCGGCTTCGTCCGGATCGCCCTTGAGCAGGGTCGTGGCGAATTTCTTCGCTTGCTCAAGCTTGATGTGCGGCGGCAACGGCGGCACGTTCGGGTCGGTCTTGAACTCGATCAGCACCGGCACTTCCGAGGCGAGTGCCTGTTCCCACGCAGCGGCGACCTCTTCCTCGCGATCAACGAAAATGCCCTTGAGGCCGATGGAAATCGCGAACAGGTGATACGGCACATCGGGAATGCTTTGCGACGCTTCGAACTTCGGATCGCCCTCCATCACCCGCTGCTCCCAAGTGACCTGATTGAGGTCTTCGTTGTTGAACACCGCGCAGATCCATTTCGGGCTCTGCCATTGCCGCCAGTATTTGGCGACAGTGATCAGCTCGGCCATGTTGTTCATCTGCATCGCGCCGTCGCCGACCAGGGCAATGACCGGGCGTTCCGGGAAGGCGAACTTGGCCGCGATCGCATAGGGCACCGCCGCGCCCATCGAGGCCAGGCCACCGGACAACGAGCATTTCATGCCGCGACGGATTTTCAGATCGCGGGCGAACCAGTTGGCGCAAGAGCCAGAGTCGCTGGTGATAATCGCCTGCTCGGGCAAACGCGGCGACAACTCGTAGACCACCCGTTGCGGATTGACTGGATCGGCTTTGGCCATGGCGCGTTTTTCCAGGGTTTTCTCCCAGCTGCTGCGCCAGCCTTCGATCTTCTTGCGCCACTTGTTCGAGGTTTTCTGTTCCAGCAAGGGCAGCAATGCGGCAAGGGTTTCCGCTGAATCACCGACCAGATTGACCTCCATCGGATAACGCAGGCTGAGCATGTCCGGCTGCAAGTCGATCTGCACGCCGTGCGCCTGGCCTTCCTTGGGCAGAAACTCGGAATACGGGAAGCCCGAACCGATCATCAGCAAGGTGTCGCACTCGCTCATCAGCTTGTAGCTGGGCTCGGTGCCGAGCAGGCCGATGCTGCCGGTGACCCACTGCAAATCGTCTGGCAACGCTGCTTTGCCCAACAGCGCCTTGGCGACGCCCGCGCCGAGCTTTTCCGCCACGGCGATGACCAGATCGGTCGCCTCCAGCGCGCCGGCACCCACCAGAATCGCGACTTTTTCGCCGCTGTTCAGCACCTCGGCGGCGCGTTGCAGATCGGCGGCATAAGGAACGACTTTCGGCTTGCTGTACCCGACGCCGGAATGCGCGGTGCCATGGGCGCGCGCCGGTTGTTCGTAAGGCAGATCCTGCAAGTCATTGGGCAGAATCAACGCGGTGACGCGGCGCTCGCCGACCGCAGTGCGCACCGCGCGATCAAGCAGATGGCGCACTTGCGACGGCGCCGAAGCCTGCTGCACAAACGCACCGGCGACATCCTTGAACATCGACACCAGATCCAGTTCCTGCTGGTAGTGACTGCCCAGCGCCGTACGCGCCTGCTGACCGACAATGGCCAGCACCGGCATGTGATCCATGCGCGCGTCGTAGAGGCCGGTGATCAGGTGCGAGGCGCCGGGACCCGAGGTGGCGATGCACACGCCCAGCTCGCCGGTGAACTTGGCGTGGGCCGAGGCCATGAACGCAGCCATTTCCTCGTGCCGTGCCTGAACGAATTCGATCTTGCCTTTGGCCCGGCTCATGGCGCCGAACACGCCGTTGATGCCATCCCCCGGATAACCAAAAATTCGCGTGACGCCCCATTCGCTGAGCCGCTCAACCAGAAAATCACCAACTGTCATCGTCATCTTGACCCTCGCCATTTACCGCTGCATGGACATATAAGGGTCTGGACAGCCCGCTGCGCGATGAAGTTTCGCTGGATTGTCCGGGCATGAACTTCGGCGCCGTGTTCGCGCGGCAATGATTTTTGAGGCGTGCGCCCTGCTCTGTGGTCGATTGAGAAATGATCGAAGGAGGATGGGCCATGACTGAAGTGCAAACCCTGCAGCTGGAACGCAATGACTGGGTGCCGAACAATCCGCGTCTGCCAGTGCTGATCTACCGCAGCGCAATTGCCGTTGAAGGCGACGATCCGGCGGCGCGCTTCGAGCAGACCTTCGGCGCCAATGGCTGGCCGGCGCAGTGGCGCTACGGCATTTATGACTATCACCACTATCACACTGAAGGCCACGAAGTGCTTGGCGTGGCGGCCGGTCAGGCGCGGTTGATGTTGGGCGGGCCTGATGGGCAAGTCGTCGACGTCGGTGCTGGGGATGTGTTGTTGCTGCCGGCGGGAACCGGGCACTGCAATCTGGGCTCGAGCGAGGATTTTCTCGTGGTGGGTGCTTATCCGCCGGGGCAGCAGGCGGATATTGCCGGGCCGCGCCGAGTGATGCGCAGTTGGCGCGGATTGCGGGGCTGGCGTTTCCTGAGACAGATCCGGTGCAGGGAGTCGGGGGTGCAGTTGGGCGGTATTGGAGCCGTTAGGCGCGGCGACCCTGCCGACGCTTTCGCGAGCAGGCTCGCTCCCACAATGAATACGGGTGAACCCTGTTTCTCTGTCCAATACATACCCCTGTGGGAGCGAGCCTGCTCGCGAAGGCGGCAGATCGGTTTGCATCATTCAATATGAATAACCGCACTCACCGCTGGCACCCGCCGGAAATTTTCCCTACGGTGTCTACCTGTTCTCTCCCAGCATCGACGAGGTCCGTTTCATGAGCAATGCGTCTTACGTTCCGCCCAAGGTCTGGAAACACGAAGCCCCTTCCGGCGGCCACTTCGCCAGCATCAACCGGCCGATCGCCGGGCCGACCCACGATAAGGAACTGCCGGTCGGCAAGCATCCGCTGCAACTGTATTCGCTGGCCACGCCCAACGGTGTGAAAGTCACCATCATGCTCGAAGAGCTGCTCGCACTCGGCCACAGCGAGGCCGAATACGACGCGTGGCTGATCCGCATTGGCGAGGGCGATCAGTTCTCCAGCGGTTTTGTCGAGGTCAACCCGAATTCGAAAATCCCGGCGCTGCTGGATTGCAGCGTCGAGCCGCCGATCCGGGTGTTCGAGTCCGGTTCGATCCTGCTGTATCTGGCGGAAAAGTTCGGCGCCTTGCTGCCCAAGGATCCGGCCGGTCGTACCGAAACCCTCAACTGGCTGTTCTGGCAAATGGGCTCGGCGCCGTATCTGGGCGGCGGCTTCGGGCACTTCTACGCGTATGCGCCGGAGAAGCTCGAATATCCGATCAACCGCTTCACCATGGAAGCCAAACGGCAACTGGATGTGCTCAACCGCCGTCTCGCCGACAACACCTATCTGGCCGGCGACGATTACACCATCGCCGACATCGCCGTGTGGCCCTGGTACGGGCAACTGGTGCGCAACAACGTTTACTCGGCGGCGGAATTTCTCGCGGCGCATGAATACACCCATGTGCAGCGCTGGGCCGAAGCAATCGCCAAGCGGCCAGCGGTCATGCGTGGGCAGCGAGTGAATCGCACCTGGGGTGATGAAGACAGTCAGGTGCCGGAGCGGCATGAGGCGAAGGATCTGGACTGATTTCAAAAAAAACCGCATAACCCTGTGGGAGCGAGCCTGCTCGCGAAAGCGGAGTATCAGACAACGCATCTGTTGAATGACACACCGCCTTCGCGAGCAGGCTCGCTCCCACATTTGTTTGCGCAACCGCTCAAATCCAATTGTGAAAAAATCATTAACTAACTGACTCGTACGGGTTTATTCCCCCGGAAACTTCCGACATACTAATGCGAATAATTCTTACATGCACTCGCATTAGTTTCGTTTGGGTAAATCTTGGGGAAGCAGATAGATGTCGTTTCACACCATTCACCGCCGCTCGAACCTTTCACCTAACCTCCTCGCAATCGCCATCGGCATGGCCAGCATCGCTCCTGCGTTGGCTGAAGAAACCGCAGCCACAGCGCCCGCCAATGGCCCGCTGGAACTGCAAGCGACCGAAATCGGCGCTACGCAGATGAGCAGCACCACCGAAGACACGCAGTCCTACACCACCGGCCCGATGCAGACCGCGACCAAGCTGTCGCTGACCATGCGCGAAACGCCGCAGGCGGTGACGGTGATCACTCGCCAGCGCATGGACGACCAGAACATGACCAGCGTCAACGACGTGGTGCGCGGCACGCCGGGGCTGTTCCTCAGCGAGGCCAGCGGCCCGGGCCGGCAGACTTACAAGGCGCGCGGTTTCGACATCGACAACATCATGTACGACGGCCTGCCCAGCTCGTATTCGCCGTTCACTTTGGCCGTGCAACCGAACCTGGCGATGTTCGACCGAGTGGAAATCGTCCGTGGCGCAACCGGCCTGGTCACCGGTGCCGGCAACCCGTCGGCGGCGATCAACATGGTGCGCAAACGCCCGACCGCTGATCAGCGCGTGACCCTCACCGGCGCCGCCGGCAGCTGGGATGACTACCGTGGCGAGGTCGATGCCTCCAGCCCGCTGAACGACAGCGGCACCCTGCGTGGCCGGGTGGTGACGTCGTATCAGGGCGCCGACAGTTTTCGCGACAAGGAAGAAAACGATCACGGCCTGTTCTACGCCATCGGTGAAGCCGACCTGAGCGACAGCACCACGGCGACCCTCGGTTTCTCCCGGCAGAACGATCAGACCAACTATTTCTGGGGCGGCCTGCCGATCGGCGAAGACGGCCACCACCTCGACCTGCCCCGCTCCACCTATCCCGGTACCGATTGGGAAAACCGCAAGTTGCAGGTCGACACCGTGTTCGGTGAAGTCGAACACCGTTTCGACAACGACTGGAAACTGCATGTTGGCGGTTCCACTTCGACAACCGAAGGCGAATTCTCCGGCACGTATTTGTCGCGCTACGACGGCCCGCTGGAAACCACCGCCTACCAATCGCACCACACCGACAAGCAACGCGCCTTCGACGGTTTCGCCAGCGGCCCGTTCGAAGCGTTCGGCCGTACCCACGAGTTGGTAGTCGGCGCCAGCAATCGCGTGTACGACGCCACCACCAAGGAATACGCGCCCTACGACACCGGCCTGCCGATCGCCGCGCCCAAGCCTGACTTCGTCCGTAACGGCAAGTCGCGCAACGTCACCACCCAGGACGCGGTTTACCTGACCACGCGCTTGAGCCTGGCCGACCCGCTGACGTTGATTCTCGGCAGTCGTCTGGACTGGTATGACTACGACGATCGCAGTGCCGACGGTGACTTCAAGGTCACGCGCAACCTGACCCGTTACGCCGGCCTGATCTACAAACTCGACGACCATCACTCGGTCTACGCGAGCTACACCGACATCTTCACCCCGCAAACCCAGAAGGACCTCGGCGGCAAAGTGCTTGAGCCGATCGTCGGTGAAAACTACGAAGTCGGTATCAAGGGCGAATATTTCGACGGCGCGCTGAACGGCAGCGTGGCAGTGTTCCAGATGGACCAGACCAACCGCGCCACTCAGGCAGCGACCCAGCTAGGCTGCCCGGAACTGACCTGCTACGAAACCTCTGGCAAGGTTCGCGCCCAAGGCGTGGACATGGAACTGCAAGGTGCGCTGACCGAGCAATGGCAAGTCGGCGCCGGCTACACCTACACCCGCGCCCACTACATCAAGGACGAAAACCCGGCCAACAATAACCAGAAATTCGACACCGACATGCCCGAGCACCTGTTCAAGGTCTCCACCGTGTACCGCTTCAAAGGCCCGCTGGAAAAACTGCGCGTGGGCGGCAACGTGTACTGGCAGAGCCGCATGTACAACGACATCGCTCTGGCCAACGGCGGCAGCTATCGCCTCGAACAGGGCGGCTACGCGGTCACCGACCTGATGGCTGGTTACGAGGTCAACAAGCAACTCGACCTGCAGGTCAACGCCAACAACATTTTCGACCGCAAGTACTATTCCTCCATCGGCACCGACGTGACCTGGGGCTCGACCGATAACTACGGCACCCCGCGCAGCTACATGATGACGGCCAAGTACAAGTTCTGAGGCGATAGCGCTCAGCAAGCACCACACAGGGCGCCGGGAGTTTTCCCGGTGCCCTTTTTTGCAGGTTCATTAGGCAAGGCCGGCAATTACCGATAGTCTCTGGCGACACTTTCGCGAAGCACCGGCCATGCCCCAGACAGATTTCTCCTGCGACCTCCAGGCCATCGGCAGCATTGACGCTGTGCCGGTGATCCTGAGCATGGTCAAGCACATCACCGGTATGCGCTTCGCCGCCGTAGCGCGGGTCACCGAGAGCAAGTGGATCGCCTGCGCCGTGGATGATTCGATTGACTTCGGCCTGTTGCCCGGCGGCGAACTGGTGCTGGAATCGACGATTTGTCATGAGATCCGTCAGCACCATCAGCCGGTGATTTTCGGCCATGCCAGCCAGCACCCGCTGTTCTCCACGCACCACACGCCGAAAACCTACGGTCTGGAAAGCTACATCTCCATTCCGATCATCAAGGCCGATGGCGAATTCTTCGGCACGCTGTGCGCCATTGATTCGGTGCCGGCGAACCTCGACGACCCGGCCATCGAAAAGACCCTCACCCTCTTCGCCCAACTGATTGCGATGAGCCTGGATACCCAAGGCCATTTGCACGCGACCAAAACCGCGCTGGCCGATGCCAACGAAATGGGCCGTCTGCGCGAGCAGTTCATCGCCGTACTGGGCCATGACTTGCGCACGCCACTCAGTGCCATCCGCATGAGTGCCGATCTGCTGGACAGCAAAGTCGAGGACAAGCGCTCGCGCACGCTGCTGTCGGCGATTCGCACCAGCTCGGTGCGCATGGGCGTGCTGATCGAAAACATCCTCGACTTCGCCCGGGGCCGGCTCGGCAGTGGCATCCCGGTGCAGCGCAAACTGGTCGATGACTTGCAGCAAACGCTGCGCCAGACCCTGGAAGAAATCCAGGTGGCGTACCCGCAGGCGAAGTTTATTGATTCGCTGGAGGTGCCGGCCGGGGTCTATTGCGACCCGCTGCGCATCAGCCAACTGTTGTCGAATCTGCTGGGCAACGCCGTAACTCACGGTTCCATTGCCGAGCCGATCGTGCTCAAAGCCTTTGCCGAGGGCGACGAAATCGTTATTTCGTTGACCAATCAGGGCACGCCAATCCCGCCTGCGCTGATGCCGCTGCTGTTCGAACCGTTTTCCCGTTCCGAAGCAGGCCAGCGTCATGAAGGGTTGGGACTGGGCTTGTACATCGCCGGGCAGATTGCCAATGCGCACAACGGCACCTTGAGCGTGACATCCGACCGTGAAACGGGCACCTGTTTTGTCGCGCGCTTCCCTGCCCGCTTCAAGTGGGTCTGAGCGCCGCTCTAAGTATTCAGTGGCGTCTGCGGCGTGTCCGGGTTGAGCTGGCGGCGGCGGAACTGCCCCGGCGGCTGGCCATGAATCTGGCGAAAACGCCGGGAGAAATAGGCTTCATCGGCGAACCCGCACAACCGCGCCACCTCGCCCACCGAGCGCGTACTGTTGAGCAGGAAGTTGCGCGCCGCGTGCATGCGCCGCTCCAGCACCAGCTCGGTGAAGGTCTTGCCGATCTCTTTGCGCAGCCAGTGCGTCAGGTAGGTCGGTGACAGATAGGTCGCAGCGGCGACTTTGATCAGGTTGAGGTCAGGATCGGCGATGTTCTTCCGCAAATACTCGAACATGCGGCTCAAGGCGTCGCGACGACTGTTCTCGGCGGCATTCTCTTCCGCCAGCCGCTTGAGCGGCTCGGCGTAGAGAAAACACACGCTACCGATCATCTGCAGCAACAAGCCCTTGAGCATTTCCCGCGTGCCGAACTGACGGTTCTCATCGAGTGCGCGCATCTGTTCGATCAGGCCGCAGACCTGAGCGAAATCCTCATCACCCAAAATGAAATCCAGATGTTCCTGAAAGCGGAACGGCGACAGCTCCGGCGCGAGCAGGATTGACACCTCTTCCAGATCCATCGGGTCGCATTGCAGATGCGGCAAGAGAAACGTCTGGGAAAAATTGATGACGATGAAATTACTGTCTGCGGGATGCGGAATCACATGCACGCGGTGCGGCAGGATGAACGCCAGAGTGTTGCGCGGGAATGGCCGCTGGACGCTGCCGATGTGCTGCACGGTGTCGCCACCGAGGTTGATCTGGATCTGGAAGTACTCGTGCCGGTGAGGCGCGGTTTCGGCGCGCCGACCCTTTTTGTCGCGAATGTAGAAATCGGTCAATTCGCTGCGTTGCTGCATGACGTAGGTCGGGATACGGCTGGGTGAAGACATGGGCAGAAGGTCCTCCGGGCAGTGAGGTGGCGCCTGTCATCTTGCAGGGTTGGGCGGTGGGCGGCAATGAGTCATACGATGACGTTGGCTTTTTTGAAAGAAGCCTCGCGATGAGCCTGTCCAAAAACCGCATCAGCTTAAAAATATGGATAGTCATTATTTTTCAGTTATTTGCGATTTAAATCTGATCTTTATTCTCAAGACAAATCGTATTTATCTTTTTGGACACGTTCGCCAAACCCACTTTTTTCAAGAAAAAACGTTCTAACCCATCGGTTGATTTAGAACCGTTGTACGACCACTGTAATGACCAACGCAGCCCAACCTCTTTCAAAAACAATCAAAGGTGCGCACGTCATGATCCTGCTATTTCCCCTCGCCGCCCCGCCCGACCTCCCCTTGAAATCAATCGCACAAAGACGTTCCTGAACGTCTGAAAGCCGCGCTGCAACCCGTTCGATTGCCTTGCCCCACACGTTGCGGGCAACGGCATCGGCTGCTCGAAAAATCTCGACTCTTCTAGCAATAACGAGGTCTCCGCATGTCCAACTCCCATTCTTCCAGTGCCACGGTGCCGCCGGTGATAGCCGGCGCACGCGATGCCGTTACGGCGCAGCGTCTGCCTACGCGGCGGCGCTGGTTCATGCTGTCGCTGCTGCTGATCGCGACGATCATCAATTACATCGACCGGGTGAACATCTCGATCGCCGCGCCGTTCATGGCCAAGGACCTGGGCCTGGACAAGATCGAGATGGGCCTGATCTTTTCCGCGTTCGCCTGGACCTATGCCTTGGCGCTGGTGCCGGCCGGCTTCATTGCCGACCGGTTTGGCTCGCGCTTCACCTACGGCGTTTCGCTGATCAGTTGGTCGACTGTCACCGTTTGCCAGGGTTTCGCCACGGGATTTGCCTCACTGTTCGGCCTGCGCCTGGCGGTCGGCGCCATGGAAGCCCCGGCTTTTCCGGCCAACAGCCGCGCGGTGACGGTGTGGTTCCCGGCGCGGGAACGCGGGATGGCCAGCAGCATTTACGTGTGCGGCCAGTACCTCGGCACGGCGCTGTTCACCGGCGCGCTGCTGTGGCTGGCGACCACCTTTGACTGGCGCCACGTGTTCTACAGCACCGGCGCACTCGGCATCGTCTTCGGTGTGCTGTGGCTGTACCTGTATCGCGATCCGCTGAACTGCAAGAAGGTCAGCCAGGAAGAATTGAAGTACATCGAAACCGGCGGCGGTCTGGTCAAGAGCAGCCAGGAGCGCACCCGCTTCAACTGGCGGCAGATTGCCGAGCTGTTCAGCTACCGGCAGATCTGGGCGATCTGCATCGGCAAATTCGCCAGCACCTCGGCGCTGTACTTCTTCCTCACCTGGTTCCCGACCTACCTGATCGAAGAACGCAAACTGACCATGATCAAGGCCGGGATCTTCGCCGTGCTGCCCTTCGTCGGTGCGACGGTGGGGATTCTGCTGGCCGGCATCGTTTCCGACTTGCTGATCCGTCGCGGCTACTCGATGTCGTTTGCGCGCAAGTTGCCGCTGGTGGTCGGTTCGATGCTGGGCATGTCGATCGTGCTGGTGAATTTCACTGACTCCAACCTGATCTGCATCGCCGTGCTGACCATCGCGTTCTTCGCCCAAGGCATCGCGTCCTCGTCGTGGGCGGCGGTATCGGAAGTGGCGCCGAAAGAGCTGATCGGCCTCACCGGCGGCATTACCAGCCTGGCGGCGAACATCGGCGGCATCGTCACGCCGATCGTGATCGGCGCCATCGTTCACGCCACCGGCACCTTCGCCTATGCCTTCTGGTTTATTGGCGGCGTCGCGCTGATCGGCACCCTCTCCTATTCGTTACTGCTCGGACGCCTGTATCGCATCGAGCTGAAGGTGCGCTGAGGCGAAAAGCCCGGATTTGTCCAAACGCAGGCGGCTTTCGTCCAACTTCGCCGACGCCAGCCGCCGTACGCTGCCCTTTCAAACAGGATGACCCGCAGGATGAACATGACTGAATACGTCTTTACCCCGGATCTGCCCGTGACCTTGCCGGTCCTCGGCACCGAGCAGCGCTTCCCCGTCGGCCGGGTGTTCTGTGTCGGCCGCAACTACCCATGGCCGGACTCTCAAGGCCAGTCGCGCCAGCCGCCAGTGTTTTTCATGAAACCGCCGAGCTGCGTGGTCGATGCCGTCGGCGACATCGCCTTCCCCTCAGTGTGCGAGGACTTCGTTCACGAAATCGAACTGGTCGTCGCCATCGGTGAAGGCGGCGCCAATATCCCCGAGGATCAAGCGCTCGCCTACGTGTGGGGCTACGCCGCCGGCCTCGACCTCACCCGCCGCGATGTGCAACGCGCAGCCAAGAGCAACGGCTTGCCGTGGGAAGGCGCCAAGGTGTTCGACGGCGCCGCGCCGATGACTGCCGTCGTCCCGGTGAGCCGCAGCGGCCATCCCGAGGGCGAGTTGTGGCTGAACGTCAACGGCGAAGAGCGCCAGCGCGACAATCTCGACAGCCAGATCTGGTCGGTCAGTGAAGTGATCGCCCGCATCTCGCAATCCGTGGCCCTGCGCGCCGGCGACCTGATCATGACCGGCAGCCCCGCCGGCGTTGACAGCCTGCAACCGGGCGATGTGATCAACGCCGGCATCGACGGCATCGGCCACCTGGAAATGCGCGTCGGCCCACGGCCCTGATTCCAGCGGATTGAGAAAAAGGAGAACAACAATATGACGACCCCTTTGAAAGTCGCGCTGGTGACCGGCGCTGGCAGTGGCATTGGCCGCGCCGTGGCGCTGGGCCTGATGGCTGACGGTTTCACCCTTGTGCTCGCCGGACGCCGGCCCGAGCCCTTGCAAGCGTTGGCCGAACTGGCGCAGAGCCAGGGTTATCAAGCCTTGGCGGTACCCACCGACGTGCGTGATCCGGCCAGTGTCGACGTGCTGTTCGCGACCATTGCCGAGGTCTACGGGCGCCTCGATGTGGTCTTCAACAACGCCGGCGTCAACGCCCCCGCCGTGCCGCTGGATGAGTTGACCTTTGAGCAATGGCGCAACGTGATCGACACCAACCTCAACGGAGTCTTTCTGTGCGCTCGCGGCGCGTTTGGGCTGATGCGCAAACAACAGCCGCAGGGCGGACGAATCATCAACAACGGTTCGATTTCCGCACACACGCCGCGCCCGTTCAGCAGCGCCTACACCGCGAGCAAACACGCCGTGCTCGGCCTGACCAAATCCCTGGCGCTGGACGGCCGCGAATTCAACATCGCCTGCAGCCAGATCGACATCGGCAATGCCCTGACGGAAATGTCGGTGCGCATGACCAAAGGCGTACGCCAGGCCAACGGCAGCATCGCCGTCGAGCCGATGGTCGACGTCAAACACGTCGCCGATGCAGTGCGCTACATCGCCGGCCTGCCGCTGTCGGCCAACGTCCTGAACATGACCGTCATGGCCAGCGCCATGCCGTTTGCCGGCCGCGGTTGAGCCGGCCTTTTTATTGCGTAACGAGGTAGCCATGAAGCCAGAAATCCTGCAACTGAGC
Organism: Pseudomonas sp. Sample_23; assembly: GCF_004307595.1. Taxonomy (NCBI): domain Bacteria; kingdom Pseudomonadati; phylum Pseudomonadota; class Gammaproteobacteria; order Pseudomonadales; family Pseudomonadaceae; genus Pseudomonas; species Pseudomonas sp. Sample_23. The sequence goes on along the minus strand of NZ_RCNX01000086.1, from coordinate 123,387 downwards.
CCGATCCTGATCCCGCAAATCAACGCGCGTCTGGACCAACTGTTCACCGTACGCCGCTACTTCCAGCAAGCGGACAAACCCGCCTACATAAACGAACACGGCGCCAGCATTCGCGGCGTCATCACCGGCGGTCACACCGGCATCAGCCAGGCGCTGATGGCGCAACTGCCGAACCTGGAAGTCGTCGCGGTCAACGGCGTCGGCACCGACGCCGTCGATCTGGCCTACGCCCGCGACCGCGGCATCCGCGTCACCGCCACCATCGGCGCCCTCACCGAAGACGTCGCCGACCTCGCCATCGGCCTGCTCATCTCGGTCTGTCGCGGCCTGTGCACCAGCGACCGCTACGTGCGCTCCGGCCAATGGCCACAAAGCCCGACCCCACTCGCCCCGCTGCCCTTGGCCCGACAAGTCTCCGGCATGCGCATCGGCATCGTCGGCATGGGCCGCGTCGGCCGCGCCATCGCCACCCGCGCCGCCGCCTTCGGCTGCCCGATCAGCTACACCGACCTGCAACCGATGAGCGACGTCCCCCACACCTTCGTCGCCGACCTCAAACAACTGGCCCGCGACAGCGACGCCCTGATCCTCGCCGCCGCGGCGGACAAGGGCGAAGCGATCATCAACGCGCCAGTGCTGCAAGCGCTGGGCAAGGACGGTTACCTGGTCAACGTCGCCCGGGGCAAACTGGTGAATGAGACGGATCTGGTTGCCGCGCTTTCGGCTGGGGAAATCGCCGGGGCTGGGCTGGATGTGTTTGTCGATGAACCGAATGTGCCTGAAGCGTTGTTTGCTAATGAACAAGTGGTTCTGCAACCGCATCGGGCCAGCGCAACATTGCAGACTCGCACGCGGATGGGGGAAATGGTGGTGGCGAGTCTGGTTGATACGTTTGCGGGGAAAGTGCCGGTTGGGTGTGTGACGGGGTGAACGGGTTCCGGAGCGCTGTTCGTGATCGCGGCACACACCGCCTTCGCGAGCAGGCTCGCTCCCACAGGTTTGATTGCGTACATTCAGTGAGAAATAGGGCGTCTGTCAGGCCGCCTTCGCTGGCAAGCCAGCTCCCACAGGTTTTTGTGGCGTGAACAGGAATTGGTCAACACCCAACGTCCAATGCAGGCTTGCTCTCAACAGAAAAGCAAAAGCGAAGGCCAGATCAAAAGATCGCAGCCTTCGGCAGCTCCAGTTGGATCGCGTTCCGCTCAAGAACAGGTCGGCTGTCAGGCCGCCTTCGCGAGCAGGCTCGCTCCCACAGAAAAGCAAAAGCAGACCCCATCGCTTTTCACCACTCAATACAATGAGCGCAAGCTCGAGTAGCTTTTGATCCTGGAGCCCGTCGGCAGGCTGAGTGGAGGGATTGATCCGGGGGTGGGAGCGCAGCGACCGTCTGGCGCAGCCAGACACAGCGGAAGGAGGTGCAGCGAAGCAAACCGTAGCCGCTGCGCCCGGATCGATTCCGGAGCGAAGGAACCCCGAGCTCCAGCGAGCGGGCCGAACGTCAGGGCGAAGCCTTTTTGGGTACTTTTTCGGCGTCTGGAAAAAGTGCCTCGCCGTAAGGGCGAAACCGCCAGCCGCAACACCACCAAAAAAGGATATACACCCAAAAACCCCGAAGCATGGTCGGCCCAAAGGCCGCCAAGTCCCCAAAAAAAAGCCCCACAACCGAAAACCAGTGTGGGGCCAAAAAATTGGTTGGTTGCGGCCAACCAAAGGAGCTCTGTCAAAACCCGTCAAGCGCTCAGATCAAATACACTCCTGAGCCGCCCGCTCAAAACTCGAAGGCAACAAATTCGACGCCAGCAAATGCCGTTCATAAATGAACACCTTGCCGCCCTTCCCCGCCTTGTACGCCTCCAGCACGTTATCCGCCGAGACCTTGCTCGGCACCACAATCCGATAACTGCGCTGACTCTGCGAAACCGTCGGATTCAACGCACTGTCCTGCAACTTCGGCACCACGCAATCGGCGTACTGCGCCGGCGTCTTGCTGGTCTGCAAGGTCAGGGTCGGATCGTTCGGCGCCGAAGCGCAACCGGCGAGCAACAGGGAAACAAAAGCCATGGCTGGCACGAATAAAGTACGCATGGAGTAAATCCTGAAAAATAAAGGTCCGGTTCAACCGGCAACGGTTCGACTTCACGGCGCCGCCGTTGCCATTTACGTTTTAAGAATCAGCTCGACGCCACCAGGGCCTTGAGCGACACATCGAATTGCTTCAGCGCATTGAGTTGCAGGTCACGTTGCTGATTGATCTGCGCGGCGATCTGCGGCGCCGCCTGGTTGTGCACCCACACCGAAGGCAACTCTTGCTCGATCGCCCCCTCGGCCTTGCCGATGTACTGCAGATCGGCGTCGTAGAACCGTGCAGAGAAGCGCGCCTCGACCAAACTGTTGCGCTGAGTCAGCAAGCGGTTGAAGGTGTCGAGCTTGACCACCACGTCCGGATGGGCCTGAACCAGCGCATCGAGGTTGTCGTAGACGGTCACCGAGACGAACTGCTGTTGCAGCGAACTCACCAGCCAGTCGAGGGCCAGTTCCGGGTCGGAGCTGCCGACAAAGGCGTCGCGGATTCGCGAGTCCAGTGCGTCTTTCGCACCGTTCAGCGCCATGTCGTGGTAGCGCTCCAGGTATTGCAGGTTCTGCAACGTGTTTTCGCTCAACAACACACCCACGGTCTGCGTGTGCTGCAACGCCGAGGCGCTGGCAGCGATGGGTTGCAGGTGACACGACCGGGCGTCGTCTGCGTAAGCCGGTGCGGTAACTACCCCGCCCATCAGCAGGGCGATCATTGCCAGTCGAGTCAGAATGTTCATCGCGCAATTTCCTTGAGCTGCGTCTTCGATGGAGGCGATTTTCCGCCGATCGCCAGCAAAGCAGAACTTGCGTTTCTTGATGGTCACTATTACTTCCAGCAATAGTTGCGCGTCGCGCAGACTGATGCACACTGAGCACATTCAAGAAAAATGATGAGGGTCTCGCCTTGAGAACGTTTGATCTGATCCGTGACGCCGTGCTGCCTGAATATCGCGATCGCGTAGCCGAATACCTGATGCAGTACGAAAGCGTCCTGCTGGACAAAAACAGCCGCGATGCGCAATTGATCCGCGACACTGCCCAGCAACTGCGCGGTTATCTGCGCGGGCTCAACACCACGCGGGTGCTGGGCATGGCCTATTGGGAAGAGCTCGATCGCCGCGTGGTAGACACCTGGCTAAGCCCGCAAGAGTGACCGCTGGAGCGCCAGTGGTCTGCCCGGCAACGCGCCCCCTGCGAAAAACCTGACCAAACGCTTACAATCGCAGGCCTATTGCCATACAGACAGGCCTGCCCGGAAATGCCGCTCGACCCGCCAACGATGCTGACCATCACGATCGCCCTCGCAGCCGCTGCCGCGCTGTACCTGGCGGTCGAGTGGCGAAGCATCCGTGAGCCTTCGCTACTGTTCTGGAGCGCCGGTTTCGCCACCATCACCATCGGTTCCACCCTGGCTCTGCTGCGCAGCAGCGGTTTTCTGCTGCTGGGCATCTGGTTCGCCAACGGCCTGCTGGTGACCGCGCACTTCTTCTTTCTCCTCGGCGTGGCGCGCTTCACCCAGACCCGACTGTCGCCGGCGTGGTACTTGATTTTCGCGACGTGGCTGATCATGTTGATGTTGCCGGACGGCCCGCTGTGGTCCAAGGCCATGCTGGTGGCCAACTCGCTGCTGGTGGCGATCCCGACACTCAAGGCCAGTTCGCTGCTGCGCCCGCACGGCAAATCATTGAGCGTTGGCGCGGTGCAATTGCGCTATGTGCTGCTCGGCCACGGCATCTTTTATGTGGCCAAGGCACTGACCGTGGTGATCCCCGGCACGCTGATCGATCTGGCGGCGTTTCGTGGCGAGATCATTCAGATCTCGCTGGTCGAAGGCGCGATGGCGATCATGTTGATCGCCCTGTCGATGACCGGCACCGAGCGTTATCGCCGGGAAAAGCAGATCGCCCGCCTCGCCGAGCGCGATCCGCTCACGGCCCTCTACAACCGCAGGGCGCTGGAAAAACGCACGCCCCGCCTGTTGGCCGGTGTCTCCGCGCAAAGACCGGGTGCGCTGCTGTTGATCGATATCGACAACTTCAAACTGGTCAACGACCAGTACGGGCATATCGCCGGTGATCGCTTGCTGATTGCTCTGAGCGAGATGATCCGCGCCCAGCTGCCGCCCCATGCGCTGACGGCGCGGCTGGGTGGCGATGAGTTTCTGATGCTGCTCAACAACGCCTCAGCCGAAGCTATCCTTGAACTGGGCAATGCCTTGCGCGAACAGTTTCTGGCCTTGGCGTCGCACACCTATCCCACGTCCGCTGCGGTGACTTTGAGCATCGGCGCCACCCTGTTCGACAAACCGCCGGCCAGTCTGGCGGCGCTGATCGAACTTGGCGACGCCGCGCTCTATGAGTCCAAACGCGGCGGACGCAACCGCTTGCGCCTGTCCGGCCTCGCCACTCCAGGATGACCCCTGCCATGTCCAGCCACGCCACCCCGCTGCAAGACCTCGCCGCCCCCGAAGGCGTTTGTTACGGCTGCGGCGGCCGCAATCCGCAAGGCCTGCACGTGAAAAGTCGTTGGGATGAGGACGGCAGCCACGTCATCGCCGAGCATCTGCCCGACGCCCAATACTGCGGCTGGCCGGACCTGGTTTACGGCGGGCTGATCGCCATGCTCGTCGACTGTCACTCCAACTGGACCGCCATGGCCTGGCACTACCGCGCAGAAAACCGCGAAGCCGGCAGCCTGCCGCGCATCGACTGCGTCACCGGTAACCTTGGGATCAAGTTCATCAAGCCAACACCGATGGGCGTACCGCTGCTCTTGCGCGCACGGGTCGAAGGTGAAGTCGGGCGCAAGACCCGGGTGATTTGCGAAGTGTATGCCGGGGAAGTGCTGACGGCAGTGGGTGATTCGGTGTTTGTGCGGGTGGATACGGGGCAGTTGGCGGATGCAGCGCATGGCCGCGAAAGCCAAAGCCCCTCACCCTAGCCCTCTCCCAAAGGGAGAGGGAACTGACCGCAGTGTCTGGTGGAAATAGGCCGACCTGGGAAACCGAGTCGAACACAAATTCTGAAAAGCTTGAAAATCGGCTCCCTCTCCCTCGGGAGAGGGCTGGGGTGAGGGGCTGCGGTTCAAGCCACGCAGCCACACTCAAGCCGAAAGCGAAACGTTCGTAGCCAGCTCTTCAGCGCGACAACGCCGCCACACCAGCCCGCGCCGCATGCAGCTTTTTATAGCTTTCGATCAAGCGCAAATGCCGGTCCAGCCCTTCCAGCTTCATGCTCGTTGGCGTCAAACCGTAAAAACGCACACTGCCATTCACCGAACCAATCGCCGCATCCATACGCTCGTCACCAAACATCCGGCGGAAATTGGCTTCGTAATCCTCAAGCTCCAGGTCTTCATCCAGCTCCATCTCCAGCACCACATTGACCGCTTGATAGAACAAGCCACGCTCAACGGTGTTGTCGTTGTATTGCAGGAATGCCTCAACCAGATCCTTGGCCTCGTCAAACTTCTGCAGCGCGAGGTAGATCAGCAGGCGCAGTTCCAGAATCGTCAACTTGCCCCACGGTGTGTTGTCATCGAACTCGATGCCGATCAGTGTGGTGATATCGGTGTAGTCGTCCTGCTCGCTGCGTTCCAGGCCCTGGACCAGATTGCGCAGGCCAACCTTACTGAGGTTGTGCAGATTGAGGATGTCGGCGCGGAATTGCAGGGCTTTGTTGGTGTTGTCCCAGATCAGGTCTTCGACCGGGTAGATCTCCGAGTAATCCGGCACGAGGATGCGGCAGGCCTTGGCGCCGATGTGCTCGTAGACCGCCATGTAGACTTCCTTGCCCATGTCTTCGAGGATGCCGAACAGGGTCGCGGCTTCTTCGGCGTTGGAGTTTTCGCCTTGGCCTGAAAAGTCCCACTCGACGAATTCGAAGTCTGGTTTGGCGCTGAAGAAGCGCCACGACACCACACCGCTGGAATCGATGAAGTGCTCGACGAAGTTGTTCGGTTCGGTCACTGCCTGCCCCGAGAACGTCGGCTGCGGCAAGTCGTTGAGGCCTTCAAAGCTGCGGCCCTGAAGCAGTTCAGTCAGGCTGCGTTCCAGCGCGACTTCCAGGCTCGGGTGCGCGCCGAACGAGGCGAAGACGCCGCCAGTGCGCGGGTTCATCAGGGTCACGCACATCACCGGGAATTCACCGCCCAGCGAGGCGTCCTTGACCAGCACCGGGAAGCCCTGCTCTTCCAGGCCTTTGATGCCGGCGAGGATGCTCGGGTATTTCTCCAGTACCTCTTGCGGTACGTCCGGCAGGGCCATTTCGCCTTCGAGGATTTCGCGTTTGACTGCGCGCTCGAAAATTTCCGACAGGCACTGCACCTGCGCTTCGGCCAAGGTGTTGCCGGCGCTCATGCCGTTGCTCAGGTAGAGGTTTTCGATCAGGTTGGACGGGAAGTACACCACTTCACCGTCCGACTGGCGCACAAACGGCAGCGAGCAGATGCCGCGCTGGGTGTTGCCGGAGTTGGTGTCGTACAGGTGCGAGCCACGCAGTTCGCCGTCGCGGTTGTAAATGCCGAGGGTGTAGTCGTCGAGAATTTCGCTAGGCAATTCGTCTTTCGGACCCGGCTTGAACCACTTCTCGTCCGGATAATGGACGAATTCGGCGTTGGCGATGTCTTCGCCCCAGAACTGGTCGTTATAGAAGAAGTTGCAATTGAGGCGCTCGATGAACTCGCCCAGCGCCGACGCCAGTGCGCCTTCCTTGGTCGCGCCCTTGCCGTTGGTGAAGCACATCGGCGAATGCGCATCGCGAATGTGCAGCGACCAGACGTTGGGCACGATGTTGCGCCACGAGGCGATTTCGATCTTCATGCCGAGGTCGGCAAGAATCTTCGACATGTTGGCGATGGTCTGTTCCAGCGGCAGGTCCTTGCCGGCGATGTAGGTGCCTGCCTGGGAATCGGACTGCGGCATCAACAAGGCCTGGGCATCGGCGTCGAGGTTGTCGACTTCTTCGATGATGAACTCGGGGCCGGTCTGCACCACCTTCTTCACGGTGCAGCGGTCGATGGAACGCAGGATGCCCTGGCGATCCTTGTCCGAGATGTCGGCGGGCAATTCGACCTGAATCTTGAAGATCTGGTTGTAGCGGTTTTCCGGGTCGACGATGTTGTTCTGCGACAGGCGAATGTTCTCTGTCGGGATGTTGCGCGTGTCGCAGTACAGCTTGACGAAGTAAGCCGCGCACAAGGCCGACGACGCCAGGAAGTAGTCGAACGGCCCCGGTGCCGAGCCATCGCCCTTGTAGCGAATGGGCTGATCGGCGATCACCGTGAAGTCGTCGAACTTGGCTTCAAGTCGAAGGTTGTCGAGAAAGTTGACCTTGATTTCCATGCGGGATTACCAGAATACGGCTAAACGAATGGCGGCCATTATCCGGTTTTTGTGCGGGAAGTCTCGCCCTTTCGGGATTCGCCGCTGGCCGGCGCTGCTGGAAATTCCAACGGATTCGCTACACTTTGAAAAAATCCAGGCGATACCAATAACAACAATCTGAACATTGTGCGCTCGCCATTGTTCTAGATTCAGAAGACACCGGATCAAGGACGAGCACATGGCCGTTACTCTCCCTGCGCAGCCAATCCCCACCCCGCAACGCGCCGTGACCCGGCGCCTGGCCATCGCCGTTGGCGCACTGTTCATTGCGGGTGTCATCGCCGCGATCAGCACCTTGCTTGGGATCGCCAATACCCTCGACGCGAAAGATCTGGAACAGAACCAGTTCTATTCCGTGCGCGCCGTGGAAAACCGCATCACCGCGTCGAAAAACTACATCACCAGTTACGCCTACTGGACCCGCGCCTATGAGGCCTTGAGCGGGCCGATCGACGTCAACTGGGCCTACACCGAACAGAACATGGGCAAGACCCTGTTCACCAGCGACGGCTACGACGGCGTGTTCGTCCTCGATCGCAAGCGCACCAAGTACGCGGTGATTCGCGGGCAGATGGTTGAAACCGACGTATCCGGCGTACTGCAAGCGCCCGCCTCGGCGTTGGTCGAGCAGGTGCTGAGTCAGCCTGACCTGACCAAGCCGATCAGTAGCTATTCATTGTTCGAAGGCTGGCCGGCGCTGATCACCGCTGCCGCGATCATTCCCAACGACGAGCGCCCGCTGGATGAACTGAGAAACACCTCGGTGCTGGTGTTCGTCGACAAGCTGACCCCGACCAAACTGCGCAAGATCGGCAGCGGTTATGGCCTGACGAACCTGACCCTGGTCCCGGACGGCACCATTGAGAAAGGCCATCCAAGTGTGCCCCTCGACAGCACCGGCTACAGTCTGGTCGCCGACCTGCAACGACCCGGCCAGCAATTGCTATGGACGCTGGTGCCGCCGCTCGGCGCGACGTTTCTGGTGCTGATGCTGCTCACCGCCTATTTTTTCCGCCATGCATTGCGCTCATCGCAATACGTCGACAACAGCATTCATGCCATGCAGGCCTCGAATCAGGCACTCGAGAAAGCCAATCATGCCCTCGAAGCCAGTGAAGAACGCTTTCGCGCCGTGGCCGAAGCGGCGTCGGACTGGATCTGGGAAGTTGATGATCAGTTGGCGCTGACCTATCTGTCGGCGCGCTTCAGCGAAGTCACCGGCTACCCGCAAGCCCTGTGGCTGGGCCAGGACATCGGCGAATTACTGACTTGCGACACCACGCCACTGGAGCTATGGCTGCGCAAACTCAGCGAAGAAAACAGCGCCGGCGATTTGCGCTGCACTTATCGCGATCACTCCGGGCAGCCACGCCACTGCCGGCTCTCGGCGCGGCCGATTTTCGACAAGGACAGCGTCGTCGGCTATCGCGGCACTGCCAGCGATATCACCGACGAAGTCGCCGCCCATGCGCAGATCCAGCACCTGTCGATGCATGACGCCCTGACCGGCCTGCCCAACCGCAACAAACTGGCGCGTTATCTCGACGACGTCCTGGTATTGAAGGAACACGCGCCGCCGCTGTCGCTGCTGATGATCGATCTGGACAACTTCAAACCGATCAACGATTCCCTCGGCCATCCTGCCGGTGACGCGGTCCTCCAGGAAGTCGCCACGCGCCTGCGCGAATGCACCCGCGAGCACGACCTCGTCGCCCGCCTCGGTGGTGATGAATTCGTCGTGGTGCTCAATGGCATGGACAGCCATAACGAGATCGACAAATTCTGCACACGGCTGATCGGCAGCCTGCATCAGCCGATCCTCTACGAACAGCATCCGCTGCATATCGGCGCCAGTGTCGGCATCGCCCTGAGTCGTCGACACGGTTTCGTCGCCAGCGATCTGATCCGCTACGCCGACATCGCGCTGTATCAAGCCAAATCCGACGGCAAGAACACTTGGTGCTACTTCGAAGCGCACATGAGCGACCAGATCCAGACGCGCCGGCAAATGGAAGATGACCTGCGCCATGCGCTAAAACACAACGAATTCGTCTTGCACTATCAGCCGCGCTACAAGGTCGACGGCAAACACATCGTCTCGGTGGAGGCGCTGGTGCGCTGGCAGCATCCGACCCAGGGCCTGCTCGGGCCGGACGTGTTCATTCCGCTGGCCGAGCAGACCGACCTGATCGTACCGCTGGGCCGCTGGGTGCTGCGCGAAGCCTGCGAAACCGCGCTGGAATGGCCCCATGACATTCTGCTGTCGGTCAACCTTTCGCCTGCGCAGTTCGCCCTCAGCGATGTCGTCGAGGATGTTCGTGAAGTGCTGGTGGATACGCGTTTCCCGGCCAGCCGTCTGGAGCTGGAGATCACCGAGAACGTGATGCTCAATGACACCGACGGCGCGCTGACCACCATGAATCAGCTCAAGGAGCTCGGCGTGCGTCTGAACATGGACGACTTCGGCACCGGTTATTCGTCGCTCGGTTACCTACGCGCCTATCCATTCGACGGGATCAAGATCGACAAACGCTTTATCGCCTCGATCAGCAGCGGCACCAACGACCGTGCCGTGGTGCAAGCGATCATCGGTCTGGGCAAAGCCATGGGGCTGACGGTGACGGCCGAAGGCGTCGAGACCGAGGAGCAACTGGCGATTCTCGGCAAGGATCAATGCAACGAGGTGCAGGGTTATTTCATGAGTCGGCCGATCGACAAGGTTGCTTTTGCTGATCTGCTACGAGCTTCGCGACTGTCGCTGGTGAGCAAAAAAGGTCGGGTGACGTGAATCTCAACCATCGTTGGCAACGCGCACCTTGCCGCTGAACACGCGGAAACCGAAGGTGTTGTAGGCCAGGGTGATGGGGATCAGCACGGCGAATCCGACCAACATGAAGATCTGGCTGGTGGGGCTTGAGGCTGCTTCGCTCAAAGTCAGATCCGGCGGAATGATGAAGGGATACAGCGCGACCAGCATCACCGCGAAAGCCAGCACTAAAACGCCCAATGCGGCGAACAACGGCACACAGTCAAAGCGCTCGTGAAAACCTTTGCTGAACACCCATCCTAGAGCGCTGACGATCAGCCCTGCCGGCAACCACAGCCGAATATCGGCGAGCCTCCGGGCATATTGCGGCTGTAATGTCGCCGTCCATGCGATCAGCACCAGCAATAACGCCACAACGACCAGCGACAGCACGCGGGCCTGGCGGGCCGAGTGCTGCTGCAATTCATCAAGGGTGCGCCAGTACAGCCAGCACGTCCCCAGCCAGACGTAACCGAGCACCAGCACCAAACCGCAAAACACAGGGAACGGATTCAGCCAGTCGCGGCCATCGCCAATGTACTGACCGCCCTGATGGGCAACGCCTTGCACGAGAGTGCCGAGCACCATGCCCTGGACAAACCCGGTCAGCAGCGAAGCCAGCGCCAACACGCCGTCGACGATGCGCTTGCGTCGCTCGTTCGGTGCGTAATCGCGAAACTCCAGCGCCATGGCCCGTGCGACCAAGGCGAGGAACATCACGATAAAAGGCACGTACAAGGCCGGCAGCAAGATCGCGTACGCCAGCGGAAACAGCGCCAGCAGCCCGCCGCCGCCGAGCACCAGCCAGGTTTCGTTGGCGTCCCACACCGGCAGAATCGACACCGCCATCACCCTGCGCTGCTTGCTGCAAGCCGTGAGGCCCATGAGCATGCCGACGCCCAGATCGGTGCCGTCGAGCAGCACGTAGTTCATCACCGAGAACGCCAATGCGGCAGCGCACAATAGAGTCAGCCAGTCGGTGTCCATGTCTGCGACTCCTCAGTGCCCGGTTTCGTCGGCCAGCGTGGGCTGCGGCCCGGGTTGATCCTGCTGCGGCGGCTCGCGCAACAGGCGCAGCAACACCCACAGACCGATGCCGAAGATCAACAGATAAAGCAGCAGAATCAACCAGGTCGAGCCGACGACTTGAGCCCTGGACACTGATGACAGACTGTCCGCCGTGCGCAGCAATCCGTAAACGGTAAACGGCTGTCGCCCCACTTCGGTGACGACCCAGCCGCTGAGCATCGCCAGAAATCCGGCCGGCGCCAGCAGCACGCACGCGCCCAGCCAGCGACGCGCCGTGTACAGGCGATTACGTCGGCGCAGGATCAGGCTGACCACACCCTGCCCAAGCATCAACAGTCCCAGCCCGACCATCAGCCGGAACGCGAAAAACACCGGCGCCACGGGCGGGATGTCCTTAGCCGGGAACTCATCAAGCGCAGCGATGGTGCTGGTCAGATCATGCTGCAGGTAGAGGGAGCCGATGCGAGGAATGGCGACTTCCCAATTGTTGCTCCGCTCGTCCATATCCGGCCATGCGAACAGGCGCAGTGGCTCCCCCGCGCCCTCTGGCGGGCGCGTCCATGAGCCTTCGATGGCCGCCACTTTCTGCGGCTGGGCGTGCAAACTGTGCCGGCCATGCAGATCCCCGACAACAATCTGCACCGGCATCAGCAGCGCAATCACCCACAGCGCCATGGAGAATTGCAGGCGAGCACGCGGGTTTTCCCGGGCCTGGCGCAATTGCCGGGCGCTGATCCCGGCAATCAGCGTCGCGCTGCCGATGAACACGGCGAGCAGCATGTGCGCCAAGCGATAGGGGAACGAAGGATTGAAGATGATTGCCCACCAGTCCTCAGCGAGGAAACGCCCGTCCGCGCCAATCGAATAGCCGGCGGGGGTTTGCATCCATGAGTTGGCGGAAAGAATCCAGAACGCGCTGATCAGCGAGCCCACCGCCACCGCACACGTGGCAAAAAAGTGCAGACGCGGGCCAACCTTCTTCAGGCCGAACAGCATGATGCCGAGAAATCCCGCTTCGATGAAAAATGCCGCCATCACTTCATAGAACATCAGCGGGCCGAGGACATCACCGGCCTGCACCGACAGCCGCGACCAGTTGAGGCCGAACTGATATTCCAGAATCAATCCCGACGCCGTGCCCACTGCGACATTTAGCGCAAACACTTTGAGCCAGTAGCGATAGACATCCAGATAAACCTGGCGCCCGGTCCTCAACCACAACGCTTCCAGCACCATGAGGAAATTCGCCAGACCGATGCTGAACGCCGCCAGCACGATGTGAAAGCTGATCGTGATCGCGAACTGAGCGCGGGCGGCCATCAGGGCCGAATCAACAGGCTCCATCCATCAGCCGCTGTAGAACACAGCCAGCTTGTTGCCTTCAGGATCGCGCAGATAGGCCACGTAAAAGTCCGGCGTATAGGCTTCGCGCGTGCCAGGCGGTCCTTCATTGCTGCCGCCACTGTCGAGCCCGGCCTTGTGCACCTGATCGACCTGGTGCCGCGAGTCGGCGCGAAACGCCGGCATCATGCCGTTGCCGGGTGTCGCCGGCTCATCGTTGAACGGTTGCGAGATGTGCACACTCCCGGGCCCGTTGGACTTGTCGGCGCAATCGGGCAAGTAGAAACAGTAGTGTTCTTCACGGTCATGCCGGTAGCCAAGCGGCGTCAGGATCGCCTTGTAAAAAGCCGCCGAACGCTCGACATCGTTGGCGCCGATAAACAGATAACTGAGCATGGGATGTCCTCCGATGGCAGCTGTCAGCGCTGTGGCTGTTCCTCGTTCAGGGTAAAAACGTTGCCGGCGTCACGCACTAATTGACGCCATTCGGCACTGGTAATCAGGCCCTGCTCCTCCATCTGATCCGCAGCCTTGAGCAACTCGTCATATTGCTGTTCCGGATCCAGATCGCCCTCGGCCTGCTCCGCCATCCTGCGCCATGCCGCCAGTGATGCCTTTTTTTGCTGATCGAACATACGGGTATCTCCTGAGGGACTTACCCGGTAGAAAAAACAGCGCGACAGAGGTTCAGGGCAGACGACGGATGGACGGGTGATACGCAAAACCTTGTCGGAGTGAGCCTGCTCGCGATAGCGGTATATCTTTCAAAACATTTGAATGTGCCTCCGTCATCGCGAGCAGGCTCGCTCCCACAGAAAAGCAAAATCAAAAGATCGCAGCCTTCGGCAGCTCCTACAGTTGGTCGCGTACCACCTCAAGTACAGGTCGGCTGTCAGGCCGCCTTCGCGAGCAGGCTCGCTCCCAAAAAAGCAAAGCAGCGCAGCTGCCCGCGGCGAAGCCGCCCCACTCAACAATGAGCGCAAGCTCGAGTGCTCTTGATCTTGATCCACCGGCGACGTCGGAAGGCTGAGTGGAGGGATTGATCCGGGCGTGGGAGCGCAGCGACCGTACGACGCAGTCGTACACAGCGGAAGGAGGTGCAGCGAAGCAAACCGTAGCCGCTGCGCCCGGATCAGTCCCGGAGCGAAGGAACCCGAGCCTGCGAGGGCCGAACGCAGGAGCAAAGCGTTTTGGTTACTTTTGGGCGTCTGCAAAAGTGACCCGCTGTAAGAGCGGAACCGCCAGCCGCAACACCCGAAAAAACGGATATACACCCAAAACCCCAAGAGCCTGGTCGGCCCAAAGGCCGCCAAGCCCCAAAAAATCCCGCAAAGTCAAAACCGCTCCGCCACCCGCTTGTACGGATAATCCGGCTCCCGATACTTGCCCGGCTTCTGCCGTTTCGGCAACTCGACCTTGTCGCGCTTCACCTCTTCATAGGGGATGCGACTGAGCAGATCAGTGATTATGTTCAGCCGTGCACGACGCTTGTCATTGGAGTCGGCAACCCTCCACGGCGCCCAATCGGTGTCGGTATGCTTGAACATCTCGTCCCGCGCCCGTGAGTAGTCATACCAGCGACTGTAGGATTTCAGATCCATTGGTGTCAGTTTCCAGGTCTTGCGCCCGTCATTGATTCGCGCTTCGAGCCGGCGGGTCTGTTCCTCCGGACTGACCTCAAGCCAGTACTTGAGCAGGATCACCCCCGAATCGACGATGGCGTTCTCCACCCAAGGGATCGACTTGAGAAACTTGTCAGCCTGTTCTTCCGTGCAAAAGCCCATGACCCGTTCGACGCCGGCGCGGTTGTACCAACTGCGGTCGAAAATCACCACCTCGCCGCCCGCCGGCAGATGCGGCAGGTAGCGCTGCACATGCATCTGGCTCTTTTCGCGATCGGTTGGCGCCGGCAGTGCCATCACGCGGAACACCCGTGGGCTGACGCGTTCGGTGATCGCCTTGATCACCCCGCCCTTGCCTGCACCGTCGCGCCCTTCGAAAACAATACATACCTTGACACCTTTGGCGATAACCCACTCCTGCAGCTTGACCAGTTCAATGTGCAGCTTGCGCAGCTGTTCCAGATAGTCCTTGTTTTTCAAGCGTGGACGTTCGATTGCCCTTGCAGGTTTCTTCTTGTCTTTCGCCATGAACCTGTCCTCGCGCTTCAACAACCCGCTGAATTTGTTTATTGACCCGATGGCCCTGATCCGTGAGGTTAGTTCACGCCCGATTGTTTGCCATCGTCGGGCAAAAAAGCCCTGTCGCCATGTGTTTCCTGGGTTTGTTCCGACGTCGCACTGTTCATTGCCCGATCCCCTGTTTGCTGGAGTTTTTTCAATGCCGTCGTCCAAATCATTGCCCACTGCCCTGCTCGGCCTGGCCCTGGCCTGCCCGGTGATGGCCGAGACCCAAGGTCTGGAACTGGGGCAAGTGCTGATTTCGGGAGATCAGCGCAGTGGCAGCGATGCAGCGGTCGAAGAAGCGCGGGAACGCCTTGAGCAGGTTCCCGGCGGCGCCAACGTGGTCGACATGCGCCAGCCGTTGCAGGGCCGTGTTGCCAGCAATCAGGATGTGCTGGCCTATCAGCCGGGCGTGTATGCACAGTCGGCGGGCAATGAAGGCGTGAAGATTTCCATCCGTGGTTCAGGCATCAACCGCGCGCCCGGCGCCCACGCCTCGGGGCTGTACACGATGCTGGATGGCTTGCCCCTCACCGGCCCCGGCGGCACGCCGTATGAATTGCTCGAGCCGTTGTGGGTCGACCATGTCGAAGTGCTGCGCGGCGCCAACGGTTTCGATCGCGGCGCGCTGGCGCTGGGCGGCGCTATCGATTACGTCAGCCACACCGGTTACACCGCGCCGAAACTGCAAGTGCGTTACGCCACCGGCAGCCATGGCTATCAGCAGCGCCAGGTCAGCTCCGGGCAAGTGCTTGGCGATTTCGATTACTACGTGTCGCTGACCGATGCCAATGCCGACGGCTATCAGGACCACACCGCCAGCGAGAGCAAAGGCCTGATCGCCAACTTCGGCTACCGCTTCAACCCGAATCTGGAAACCCGCTTCTATTTCCGCCATCGCGAGACTGACAACGACCTCGCCGGTCGCGTGACCAAGCATTCCATCGAACACAGCCCACGGGCAGCCAACCCGGCGTATGTGGCCCGCGATGACAGCCGCAAGCAGCCCGGCAGCACGTTCATCGGCAACAAGACCACGTTCTACCTCGATGACGATTCGAGCATCCAGACCGGCCTCGTCTACCACGACTACCCGATGGATTTGCGCGAAGGCCCGAACCGGCTGAAGGTGGCTTACACCGACGTCAGCGGCACCTTCGACTACAAGCGCCGCGACACTTTGTTCGGGATGGAAAGCCGCAGCAATCTCGGCCTGCGCGTGACCAAGCACCTGCCCAACGATGGCGCCAGCGAGTTCGTGCGCATCCCGAGTGGCAACACCGCCAGCTATGCCCCGGGCACGCGGATGCGTAATTTCACCTATCAGGGTTCGGATACCGTGCTGCATTTCGGTAACGACCTGGAAATTGCCGACGACCTCTGGCTGACCACCGGCCTCGCCGCGATCTACACCCGCCGCGAAAGCGCCGTGACCTATCCGCAGGGCGGCGGCAAAACCAGTCTCAGCGACTGGGACTATGCACCGCGCATCGGCCTGCGCTATCAGATCACCCCCGACGTGCAAGTGTTCGGCAACCTCAGCCGCTCCGTCGAAGCACCGCACCCGTGGTCGCTGATCTACAGCTCCAACGTGCGCTTCCCTGCCGGCAACGGCGCTGCCACCGGCACCCAGCGCGACCCGGTCGAACTGCAAAACCAGACTGCAACCACTCTGGAAATCGGTGGCCGGGGCGACAGCCATTTGGGCGAATGGAGCCTGGCCTGGTACTACGCGCAAGTTCGTCACGAACTGCTCTCGGTACTGCCGGACGCCAACGCCGTCACGCCCTACGAACTCAATGCCAGCCCGACCGTGCACCAGGGCATCGAGGCCAGCCTCAACAGCAAACTCTGGACCGCCGCCGACGGCCGCCAGTTGAGCTTGCGCCAGGCCTACACCTTCAGCGACTTCCACTACCGCAACGACGAACGCTTCGGCGACAACCGCCTGCCGGGCCTGCCGATGCATTATTACCAGGGCGAACTGCGTTACGACTGGCCGCAGGGCTTCTTCGCCGCCGTGAACACGCAACTGGTGTCCAAAGTTGCCGTGGACTACGCCAATAGCTACTACGCCGACCCTTACGCCCTGTTCGGCGCCACCCTGGGCTACAACGCGCCGAAGGGCGACTGGCAAGGCTGGGTGGACATGCGCAACCTGACCGGCAAGCGTTATGCGGCAACGGTCACGCCGGGGTATGACGACAAAGGTCTGGATGCCGCGCGGTCGACCCCGGGTGAAGGGATGGGGGTTTATGTTGGGGTTTCGTGGAGTTTGTTGTGAGGCCTGTTGGCTGTAGACGGACAACTCCAGCCAATCTGCACTACGCTGGCTAGCGATATGAGACAGCTTGCGGAAGGTTCGCTCAATGACAGTCTGCTGCCCTGATTGTGGGTTCACCACCGATAACCTTCCGCCCACGCATAAATGCCCTGAGTGCGGAGAGTTTTCCCACGATTGGTTGATTTACGACTGGGAAGAATTTGTTGCGATCAAACGTCGGCACATCAAGTACAACGTCGCGATTCTTGGGGGATTGCTGATCAATGTGCTTCTGGCCCTCGCGCTTCAGTCCAGCAATGCTTTCCAGTGGTTTCTGACGCTACTGGCAATACCGGCGATCATCAGCTGGCTTCGTTGTCGCAGACAATTGCGGGCGAGGTCAGCGTATAAAGGCCACGAAGCTGGAGTTGTTTTTCCATGGTTTAGCGGGTTGGGTGGTCTTTAATGGCTGTGCAATAAGGAGCTCTTGCCAGCCCGACGTCCTCTTGCAATACGAATCCGAAACGCAACAAGCAGTGGCAAGCCCTTCAAGGAAGATGTAGATGCGCGAACGCAAAGCAGCACGATTACTGGTCATTAGTCCCTCGCAAGAAGTTCTGCTTTTCAGATTCATCCATGAAAACGGCGCCTTGGCCGGCAGAAATTACTGGGCAACCCCGGGCGGCGGCCTTGAGGCCGGTGAGACATTCCATGACGCTGCAATACGTGAGTTGCGTGAGGAAACCGGTATTGAGGTCCTCACGGTTGACGGACCTGTAGCGCACCGTGATTTTTCCATGCTATTACCCAGCGGCGAAACTGTACTCGCGGCCGAACAATATTTCGTCGCGCATGCGCCAAGCGAGCGGCTATCCAGAGCTGGCTGGACTCAGGAAGAAACCGAGGTCATGGCCGATCATCGTTGGTGGTCCGCTGAATCGCTACGAGGCACCGACGATCAGATATGGCCCGAGAGGCTGGATGAAATGCTGGTGAATGCAGGCATCTTCGAGTCGGTCAGGTAATCATCGCTCTCCACTGAAAATAACGGACTGACCTCATGGATACTTCCCAAGAAAACCCATTGGAAACATCGCTCCGACTCGCCGCGGACGAACCCGCGCATCGCCCTGAGTTCTATCGAACCCTCCTGGACTCGACCGTCTACATCCTCGGCACCGCCGGTGCGGCGCAAGGCCATGTCAATCTCGAAGCCGGCAGCAACATCAGCATCGCTCATTGGCAGAAGCCCGATGGCACGCCGGTCATTCCGTTCTTCTCCTCGCTGCCAACGCTGCAACAATCCATCGACAGCGAGCAGAGCTATGTGGAGATACCCGCCCGATCATTGTTCGAAATCACGCTGGGCGCGCTGCTTTTTCTGAATCCGAAGTCGCCGTACGGCAAGGAATTTCTTCCGGCGGAAGTGCAACGCCTGCTCTCAGGCGAAATCGGCCGGCCCGCCACGCAGCGTACCGTGGAAAAAGAAACCAACGTCTTGCTTGGACAGCCTTCGGACTACCCATCGACGATGGTCCATTCGCTCTCGCAATTGCTGGCCAAACACGCCAATGTGAAACGCGCATTCCTGGCGCTGATGCACGACCCCTCGATTGATGAAAAACCGCACTTGATCGTCGGCATCGAAGCGGATGGCGATATCGAACAGGTCATGCGCGAAGCCGGCAATGTCGCTGCGGACACAGCCCCCGATGGCGGACCAGTTGATTTTTGCCGCGTGCTGACGGGACAAGCCGGGCTGAGTGATTACTTCCTCAGGGAGACCAAACCGTTCTACGAACGCAAGTCACCGAGCAGGCTGCGTTCGTTATTTGGCTTTGGTTGACACGCCTGCATGCCGCTTGATCAGCAGGCCAGTGGTCGATTCTGATAAGCGTAACCTTGGATTCTCTCAACCCGCCCTCATAACAGTGGGTATCCCCACATCGTCTCGAGAGGAAGCACACACCATGACCACTCAAACCGAAACTGCCATTCTCGCCGGCGGCTGCTTCTGGGGCATGCAGGATCTGTTGCGCCGCTATCCGGGTGTGCTGAAAACCCGCGTCGGCTATACCGGCGGCGATGTGCCGAATGCGACCTATCGCAACCACGGCAACCACGCCGAAGCCATCGAGATTGAATTCGATCCGGCGGTAATCAGCTACCGGCAGATCCTCGAGTTCTTCTTCCAGATCCACGACCCGAGCACGCCCAACCGTCAAGGCAACGATCTTGGCCCGAGCTACCGGTCGGCGATCTACTACCTCAACGACGAGCAGCGTGCCGTCGCCGAAGACACCGCTGCCGATGTCGACGCCTCGAAGCTGTGGCCGGGCCGTGTGGTAACCGAAATCGAACCGGCCGGGCCGTTCTGGGAAGCGGAACCCGAGCATCAGGATTACCTGGAGCGGATTCCGAATGGCTACACTTGCCATTTCATCCGGCCTAACTGGAAACTGCCGAAGCGCGGTTGAAGAAACTGCTGGCGGGGTTCAATGCCCCGCCACCACCGAAGCTTCTACAGAGCGCGGGCCCGACTTGAAACCGTGGGCCCGGGCACCCCAGGCAATGGCGAAGGCGATAGCGACCAGTGCCAGCATGGCCCACGGAAATGAGGCAACGCCCCACTGATCGAGCAGCACGCCGCCGACGACACCGCTGCCAGCGATCGCGCTGTTCCACGCCACTACATTCAACGACAAGGCGACATCCGCTCCGTTGCCCGCCGCGTCAGCCAGCGCCGTTTGCAACAGCGTCGCCGCGCCGCCGAACGTCAAACCCCATACCGCCACGCCGAGATAAATCACCTCTGGGTTGCGTCCGCCAAAACCCAGCGCCACGCAGACCGCGGCAAAGGTCGCCAAACTCAGCAGAACAGTCGAGCGCAGCAGCGGCTCGACCAGCTTCGCCGTCAGCCATATCCCGACCAGCGCGGCGATGCCGAAGATCAACAACACCACATCCACCCGCTCGGCCATGCCCGCCGGCGCCACGAACGGAGCGATATAGGTGTAGAGAATGTTGTGCGCCAGCATCCAGCTGATCACCACTGCAAGCACAGGACGCACGCCCGGGGTAGTCAAGACTTTGCTCAGCGATAGGCGTTGATGGGCCGGCTGCGGCGGGTAGTCGGGCACTTTCACCAGCACCCAGACGATCAGTACCAAGGTCAGCGCCGACATCAGGCCGAATGTAGTGCGCCAACCGACCAGCCCACCGAGCCACGTACCCAGAGGCACGCCCAGCGACAGCGCAATCGGTGTGCCGACCATCGCCAGTGCCAACGCCTTGCCCTGCTGTTCGGGCTCAACCATGCGTCGCGCATAGCCGGCCAACAGACTCCATGCCAAACCCGCTGCAACCCCGGCGAAGAACCGCGCGACCAGCGTAACGCCGTAGTGCGACGACAGCGCGGTAATCGAATTGAACAGCAGGAAACCGACAATCGTCAGCAGCAGCACGTTGCGGCGCCGCCAGCCCCGGGTGGCGATGGTCATCGGGATCACCGCCAGTACGGAACCCAATGCGTACGCGGTAACCATTTGCCCGGCCATGGACGGCGAAATCGCCAGGCCTTCACTGATCAACGGCAACAGGCCCGCCGGCAGGGTTTCGGTGACGATGCAGATGAAGCCAGTCATGGCCAGCGCCAGCAAAGCGCCGATGGGCAGACCTTTTGGCGTAGCCGTTAACGTGATTGAAGGTGTCACTGGAAGGTCCTCGAAAAACCGACTCAGATTTAAATACCGATCGATCTAGATCCTGAGGGTGCATGCGCAGCGTTGTCAACAATTTCTGTATCGACTAGTCTTTATATTAAATCAATGAGGAGTCAGGTCATGGCGAGAACCGGTCGCCCCCGTCAGTTTGATCGCGACGACGCCGTCGATCAGGCTTTGCAACTGTTCTGGCAACACGGCTACGACGCGACATCGCTGGCCCAATTGAAGGCAGGCCTGGGTGGCGGTATCTCTGCACCTAGCTTCTACGCCGCGTTCGGTTCCAAGGAAGCGTTGTTCGATGAATGCGTGCAGCGTTATTTAACCACCTATGCGCAAGTCACCGAGTGCCTGTGGGACGACAGCCTGCCACCACGCCAGGCGATCGAGACCGCTTTGCGCCAGTCGGCACGCATGCAGTGCGACGACACACACCCCAAGGGCTGCATGGTTACCCTCGGCGTCATGAGCGCACCGAGCCCGGAAACCGCCCATGTGGCGCAAGCCCTGACCCACTCAAGGCAGCGCACCCGTGCCGGCATTCAAGCCTGCGTCGAACGCGCTGTGAATGCCGACGAGCTGGCCAGCGGCACAAGTGCGGCGGCGATGGCGACGGTATTCGACAGTTTCCTGCAGGGCATATCCATCCTCGCCAGAGACAACACCGCGCTGGATAACATTGATGCTGCTATCACTCAGGTCATGCAAACCTGGGACATTGCCGTCACGCGTAAGGCGGATTGATCAAATCACAAATGCACCGGTGCCACCGGCGCCGAACCCGGCTCCGGCACATCGACATTGACCTTCAGTGCAATCAGCAGCGCGGCCAGCAACATCAGAATTCCAGCCGCTACAAACACACCATGGATACCGCTGAAACTGAACACCGAACCGCCGGCGGCGGCGCCTGCGGCAATCGCCGACTGCACCGATGCGACGACCATGCCGCCTGCGCTTTCGGCCTGATCGGGTATCGAGCGCGCCACCCAGTTCGACCATGCGACCGGCACGCCACCGAAGGCCATCCCCCACAGCGCCAAGAGCAACGCCTGCCCGGTGACCGACGCCGGTAACCCGACCAACGCCAGAGCGGCAACACCCACCAACACCGGCATCAGCACCAGTGTTGCGCGTGGATTGCGCTGCAACAGCCAGCCGGCGAACAGCGTGCCGGCAAAGTTCGCCACGCCGAAACCAAGGAGCATCAGTGCCAGCGTCTGCGGGCCGACGCCGGTGGTGCTTTCCAGAAATGGCCTGATGTAGGTGAACAACGCAAAGTGACCGGTGTGCACCAATACACAGCCAAACATGCCAATAGCAATGCCCGGTCGCAGCAACACCTCAAGCACCGTGCGCAGGCGTGACGGACGATGCGGCGCCAGACTGGGTAGCGTGAACATTTGAAATACCAGCGTCACCACGCCAACCGCCGCAGCTGCGAAAAACGCACTGCGCCAGCCAAACTGACCGCCGAGATAACTGCCCAATGGCACCGCGACCACGGTCCCCACGGCGATCCCGCTGAAGATGATCGACAGCGCACGCGGCAGCAGCGCCGCCGGCACCAGGCGCATCGCCACGGCCGCCGCCATGCTCCAGAATCCGCCCAGAGCTATGCCCAAAAGGATGCGCATGATCAGCAATACTGCGAGGCTGGACGACAACGCGACCAGCAGATTCGATGCGATCATCAGTGCCGAGAAACCGAGCAAGACCAGGCGCCGATCAAGGCTGCGCGTCAACCCGGGCACCAGTAATCCGGCAAACAGCGCGACCACCGCAGTCACCGTCACCGCTTGCCCGGCCAGCGCTTCGCTGACGCCGAGATCGAGCGCCATCGGCGTCAGCAGGCTGGCCGGCAGATACTCCGCCGTGAGCAGACCAAACACGCCCATCGCCAGTGAAAACACCGCCATCCACGCAGGCACCAGCGGCTCCCCGTCAGTTCGCCCATCACCTACACGTTCATTCATTTCAAGACTCCCTCGGACATTTCGAGAGGGCAGTCTATTGGCGGCAAACCGGATGATCTATGATGCGCAGTCTTGAACTTTTGATCGAAACCCCGAATATGAGCAGCATTGATTCCTTCTCTGTGTCCTCAGACCTCATCACCGAGTTGCTGCGCAGCATGCGTCTGCGTGGCGTGCAATATCGTCGGATCCACGCCGGTCCGCCGTATGGTCTGGGTTTCAGCGACAAATCGGGCCATGCGTATTTCCACTTCGTTGCCGCTGGATCGACGGTATTGCGACTGGAGGACGGCAGCCTGTACGAGTTGTCAGCAGGCAATGCGGTATTCATTGCTCATGGTGCCGCGCACCAGTTGCTGTCACACGCCGGAGCTGAAGTGCAGGACATTGACAGCGCCGTCGCCGCGCCACTCGGCGATACGGTCTGCGCGGTGCAGGTCGGGCAAAGCGCCGATTCGCCCGATAACGCCCTGCTCTTCAGTGGCTGTATGGAGTTCGAGCTCGGCAGGCTGCAAGGCCTCGGACGGCTGATGCCGGGACTGATGCTGATCGACGCCGGCGGCCAGCGCTATCCGGGACTCATGCCGATTCTCGCGACCATGGAACGCGAAGTCAACGCAGCGCGCATCGGCTTCGCCGGCATTCTCGCGCGCCTTGCGGACGTAGTGGCAGCAATGATTGTTCGCGGCTGGGTCGAATGCGCTTGCGGCAATGCCTCCGGTCTCGTCGCCGCCCTGCGCGACCCTCGCCTGGCGCAGGCCTTGCTGGCCCTGCACCAACAACCGGGGCGCGACTGGAGCGTCGCCGAACTCGCAACGCTGTGCAACACCTCACGCTCGGTCTTCGCCGAACGCTTCCAGACCACCCTCGGCACCCCGCCGCTGCGCTACGCCACCGAACTGCGCATGCGCCTGGCCAGTCAATGGCTGACCCTGGAAAGACTGCCGATCGAAGAAGTGGCGCAGCGCCTGGGCTACACCTCCCAAGCGGCGTTCAGTCGTGCGTTCAAGCGGATAACAGAAAGCTCACCGGGAGCGAGTCGGCGCCAGCGCGCACTATAAGAATTGCATTAACAGAGCGGCAATGAATCCGAGCCGCCCTCACCGCTGGATTTTGTCCAGCCCCGCGCCCACCCGCTCAGCAGCCTGAAAATCCCCACGCGCCTGCACCTCCTGCGCCACTCGCCGCAACTGCTCAATCGTCAATCCCACATTCAGACTGATCTTCAAATGCGACTCCAGCTGTGATTCCACCCCAGCCATCGCTGCCAGCGCACCAACAGTTGCCAGTTCCCGATCCGTCCATGCCAGGTTGTCGCGGGCGAAGATGTCGCCGAACAAGTGCACTTTCAGAAACTGATCGATCGCCGGGGCGAATTCGAACAGTGGGCCGGACACTGGCGCACCGACCAGACGGGTCTGATTGTCGGTGCCGAGTTCGGTGAGCGCATATCCCGACGGAACCGGACCCGGCTCGCGTCCCGGCACGTCTTCGATGCCCCGCGCGGCGCGTTCCTGCAAAACCTTCATCAGCAATGACAAGGCGTTAAGGCTGCGTGGGAACCCGGCGTAGGCGTACAGCTGCACCAGAATTTCCTTGGTCTCGCTGATGCTCAGCCCGGCGTCGAGACCACGATTGAGTGCGTGGTGCAGACGCGGCATGTCGCCGATTGCAGCGTTGGCGGCGATCGGGGCGATCGCCAGTTGTTTAAGCGTCAGAGGCTGTTCTTTCATGATCGGTTTCTCCGGTGATCGGGAAGGATTGGCGCAGAGGGGATTCACGCAGGCTGCACTGGCAAGGACCGCGCAGCCGAGGGCGACGATGCGCAGGAGACGCCCTTGATTTAACGATTTCTGGTTCATCAATGACTCTCCTCACTCATGCAGAGTGAACGTCACCCGCACATCGCCGCGCCCCAAGACTTCGGCCAAGTCCTGCGGGCGTTCGATGCGACCAAGACGCGAATAGCGGTAGGACGAATCGAAGGTCTTGTAGAAGACCACCAACGTATCGTCGCCATACAAAAGGAAATCGCCGTTGTGGATCGTGCCCGGCCGGTAGGGCTGGGTGGGCAATGGCGGCTGCACGGTGGCGTATTTTTCATTGCCGTGCAGGTCGGTCATTTCCAGGCTCAGCGGCAATCGCGTGAGCAACTGCCGCGTACTCGGGTTGTCATCCAGAGCAATGGCAAAACGCTGTTCTCCGACGGTCATCCACATCGTGCTGGCCTCCAAAGCGGTCGGTGCAGACAGAGCAACGGGCAGCCATGCCATCAGTACGAATCCCTTCCAGCCGTTGGCAAAAAACCGCATCGCTTTGCTCCGTCGCGTTGAAAGTTACTTCAGGTTGCTCTTGAAGAACTGCGTCAGCTTGGCAAAAGGAATCAGCTCGACCCGGTCGTACAGATCGACATGGCCGGCATTCGGCACGATCACCAGTTCTTTCGGCTGCCCCGCCAACCGGAACGCCTCTTCGCTGAACTCACGGGAGTGCGCGTCTGCACCGGCAATAAACAACATCGGGCGCGGCGAGATGCTCTCGATATCGACGAACGGATAGAAGTTCATGAACTTGGTGTTGCTGCTCAGCGTCGGACGCGTGGTCTGTTCCGGCGTCGAGCTGGCCGGGGTGAATTCGCCGCGCGGGGTGCGGTAGAAATCGAAGAATTCACGCTGGATCGGATGGGTGTCGGCTTTCAGTTCCAGCACGGTGCCGCCGGTGTATTCGACCTTGCCGCCAGTGAACTCTGCGTAACGCTGCTCGGCCGCTTGCGCAATGATCTGCTTGCGCTGCGCAAGGCTTTGCGAGTGCTTGAGGCCATCACGGTTGGCCGCGCCCATGTCGTACATGCTGACGGTGGCGATGGCTTTCATGCGTGGGTCGATTTTCGCCGCGCTGATCACGAAACTGCCGCTACCGCAGATGCCCAACACGCCGATGCGCTCGCGGTCGATGAATGGCCGTGTGCCGAGGTAATCGACGGCCGCGCTGAAGTCTTCGGCATACATGTCTGGCAACACCGCGTTGCGCGGCGCGCCCTCGCTTTCGCCCCAGAACGACAGATCCAGCGACAGGGTGACAAAACCCTGCTCCGCCAGTTTCTGCGCATACAGATTGGCGCTCTGCTCCTTTACCGCGCCCATCGGATGGCCAACGATAATCGCCGCGCTGCGCGCTGCCGGGTCGAGTCCTTTGGGCACAAACAGGTTGCCGACCACGGTGAGTTGATATTGGTTTTTGAAGCTGACCTTCTGCACGGTCACCTTGTCGCTCTTGAAGAAATTGTCGGCACCGTGGGACATGTCAGCTCCGAATGCAGTAAATGAACTCAGGAGAAACCCGAGCAGTATGAACAGTCGTTTCATGGGGGGCGTCCTTGATCGAGAAACCAGGCGAGGCCGGGATGGAGGTATTGTTGCGCAGGCTCGAGGCTTTGATTAGCTAATGAGTGCTTAATGCGGTTATAAACACTGCTAATCAATAAACCTGAGCATTGCGCCATGGCCAAACCCAATTTCAACGACCTGCTTGCCTTCGTCACGGTTGCCCGCAGCGGCAGCTTCACCCGCGCGGCGGTGCAACTGGGCGTGACGCAATCGGCGGTGAGCCAGGTAGTCTCGGCGCTGGAAGCGCGTCTGAAAATTCGCCTGCTGACCCGCACCACACGCAGCGTGTCACTGACGGCGGCCGGCGAACGTTTGCTGCACACCGTGGGTCATCGTTTCGATGAAATCGAAGCCGAGCTGGACGCGCTGACCGAGTTGCGCGACAAGCCTGCCGGTACGGTGCGCATCACCTGCGGCGACAACATCATCAAGACCACTCTGCTGCCCAAGCTGACGCCACTATTGCTGCAATACCCGGACATCAAGCTCGAGTTCGATATCAACTACGGTTTCCGTGACATCGTTGCCGACCGCTTCGATGCCGGCGTGCGTTTCAGCGATACCGTCGCCCAGGACATGATCGCCGTACCGATCGGCCCACCGCTGCGCATGGCCGTCGTCGCCTCGCCCGACTACTTTGCCCGGCACCCCGCCCCGCAACATCCGCGCGAGCTGGCGGCGCACCGCTGCATCGACATTCGATTTCCGACCTACGACGGTGTCGATGCCTGGGAATTCGAGCGGCAGGGCAAAAAGCTGAAAGTGCGGGTCGACGGCCAACTGGTGTTCAACTCCACCGTGCACATCGCCGACGCCGCTGTGAACGGGTTAGGGATTGCCTACCTGCCTGAAGACGAGTTCGGTGCGCATCTGGCCGAAGGGCGTTTGGTCAGAGTGCTGGAAGACTGGTGCGAACCGTTCGGTGGCTTCCACCTCTACTACCCCAGCCGCCGCCAACCGTCGCCGGCGTTTTCTCTGGTGGTGGATGCGTTGCGCGTGGATCCAGCCCCATTGTAGGAGCGGGCCTGCTCGCGATAGCGTCGGCACATCCAACAGGGTAAGTGCCTGATCCAGCGCTTTCGCGAGCAGGCTCGCTCCCACAGGTTTTTGCGTCAGCTCCCGGAAATCATCGATTCACAAATCCATTGTGGGAGCGAGCCTGCTCGCGAAGGCGCCAGACCAGGCAAATCATCTCTGCATGCTACCCCGCGCGCGCCTCACAACTTCGGCACGTCCCCGGTCGCCTCGGCAATCGTCGCCAAGGTTTCCTCCATGCTGGCGATGTCTTCATGAAGTTTCTGAAACACCAGATCCAGCGACTCGGGGGCGTCCACGGTCTGATGGCCACGCAGGGACTCGACGCTGGCGCTCTCCACGTGCTGGAGAATGTCGACACTCTCTCGCAGTGCCAACAGCTGATCGAAGATCGCGGCAATCTGCGCCTGGCTGCGGGTGCTCATCATTTCCACCCAAGCCTGGCAATGATTTCACGGCGATACGGCGTGTCGATCTGCCCCGGCACCTGTTCGATATAGTCGCGCGCTTGTTCGTGCGCCGCGCCGCTCAACCCGGCCAGATAAGAAACTGCGTCGTCGACATTCGGCACCAAACCTTCGATGTTCTTGAATCTGCCGGGCAGCGCCGTCCAGATCACCGCATCGAGTTGCCGAGGAATTGCCCATTCAGCAAGCACGCCCATCGGCGAGGTACCGACGGTGAAGCTGCCGATGCCATCCTCCCTGCCCTCCGGCACGCCTTCTCGAATACGCAGGAGTTCGCGGGCCTGATCGAGATCGGTCACGTCCAGGACCGACCACAGCACTTTGCACGGCGGCGCGTTCGCGCTTATGGCTGTAGTCAACTCGCCAGTGTCACTGACGCGAACGAAGTCGATCGGTACCTGCGGCCCGTCGGCAAACCACTCACTGGCCAGCGGCAAACCGTCCGGTTTCCAGATCAGTGAGCCCCATCCCAGACATGCAATGACCATAAATCAGACCCTTCTGAAGAAACGATGAA
This sequence comes from Pseudomonas sp. Sample_23, assembly GCF_004307595.1. Lineage (NCBI taxonomy): Bacteria > Pseudomonadati > Pseudomonadota > Gammaproteobacteria > Pseudomonadales > Pseudomonadaceae > Pseudomonas > Pseudomonas sp. Sample_23. The sequence continues at coordinate 95,203 of NZ_RCNX01000086.1, read as the reverse complement.
CACAGAAAAGAACAGCCTGATCAGCCTTTGGTTTTTCGCGGGTCGGCTGCGCGCGGAAAGGTGCGTTCTTCCTGAATCGTCCCGTCTTCTTTATGGATTTTCAGCGAGGCGGTTTTGTCTTGGAGGTAGTCGCTGGCGATCTGGGTGATCTCGGCTTTGGTCGCAGCCGTTTTCGACGCACGCTGCGCGCCCTCTTTGACCAGTTCCCAGCGCTGCTGGTTTTTACTGATGTGGTAGTTATCCATTCCTTCACCTCTGATGTGAATGACGTGACGTTAAAGGATTGACCTTGAGCAGTTCAGAGAGTTTGAAAGAATTGATCCCCACTCAATACGCGAACTCGTGCCCCAACTCGCTCTCCATCCACGCCAGAAAACGCCTGACCCGTGGGAAGCTGGAATGCGCTTTGGGGAATACCAGATGGTGCGCCGCCACCGCAGCACTCAGAGATTCAGGCGCGACTTCAACCAGCGTGCCCGCCGCCAGATACTTCTGCGCCAGCAATGTGCTTTCCAGTGCGAAACCCAGGCCGTGACTCGCGGCTTCCAACGACATGTATGAACGATCGAAGCTCAATGCGTAAGGCCGTTCCGGACGCGCCAGACCATGCTGGGCAAACCATTGCGGCCATTTGAGCAGGGTGGCTTCCGACAGAATCAGATCGCACTCCAGCAGATCCGCCGCGCCGCGTACCGGGCGTTGCGCGAGCAGTTTCGGTGAGGTCAGCACCGCGAACGTCTCGTTCCTGACCGTGCGCACCTCATAACTGGGCCAGTTCGGCAGACCGTGACGGATATCGACGTCGATCTTGTCGCGACTGAAGTGCAGCGATTCATAGGAGCACGACAGATTGATCTGTATGTCCGGGTGACTGGCGCGAAACGCTTCCAGGCGCGGCATCAGCCAGAGCAGGCCGAAGCTTGGCGATGAGTGCAAGCGCAGGCAATCGAGGCTGACATCGCTGGCCGCACGCTCGGTGGCAACGGCGAGGCTGTGCAGAATCCCGGAGACTTCCTTGAGGTACTGCTCGCCGACCGGCGTCAGCGAGACGCCCCGGGCAGCGCGAACGAATAATTGCCGGCCGATCATCCCTTCCAGTTTCGCCAGTTGATGGCTGACTGCCGAGGGTGTCAGGTCCAGCACTTCCGCCGCTCTGGCGACGTTGCCGAAGCGCGCGGTTTGTTCGAAGGCCTGAATTGCTTTCAGCGGTGGCAGGATGATCGATGCCTCAGTGTCAGAGCGCATGGTGACTCCGTGGTGATTTCTTGTGATGTACGGGCCGGTTTCATTCAAGCATTTGCGAAACGGCCTGACGAGTGCTGAATTTTTTTCAGCATTGAGTGACTTCCGCGTTATTGCTCACGCTCGCCCCGGAGGACAAGCTGAGTCATCGGTTACTTACACACCGACCCAATAAAAACAATTCGAGGGAATCCTCCATGCTTCTTCAAGGCAAAGTCGCAATCATTACCGGTGCCGCATCTGCCCGTGGCATTGGCCGCGCTACCGCCAGCACATTTGCGCAACACGGCGCTCGCGTGGTCATCCTCGATCTGGATGCCTCCGCAGCACGTGACGCCGCCGCAGCACTGGGCGAAGGTCATCTGGGCCTGGCGGCCAACGTGGCCGACGAAGCGCAGGTTCAGCAAGCCGTCGCCGCCATCATCGAGCACTTCGGGCGCATCGATATTCTCGTCAACAACGCCGGCATCACCCAGCCACTGAAGACTCTGGATATTCGCCCTTCGGACTACGACAAGGTGCTGGACGTCAGCCTGCGCGGTACTTTGCTCATGTCCCAGGCGGTGATTCCGCTGATGCGTCAACAGTCTTCCGGCAGCATCGTCTGCATGTCGTCTGTGTCTGCCCAGCGCGGCGGCGGCATCTTCGGCGGCCCGCATTACAGCGCGGCCAAGGCCGGTGTGCTGGGGCTGAGCAAGGCCATGGCGCGGGAATTGGGGCCGGACAATATCCGCGTCAACTCCATCGCTCCCGGCCTTATTCACACCGACATCACCGGCGGCCTGATGCAGGATGACCGCCGCCACGCCATCATCGAAGGCATTCCGCTGGGGCGCCTCGGTCAAGCGCAGGACGTCGCCAACGCCGCGCTGTTTCTGGCCAGCGACCTGTCCGCTTATCTGACCGGCATCACCCTCGATGTGAACGGCGGCATGCTGATTCACTGAGTAACTCTGGGCGGGCCTGCGTGGCCCGTGCGGTTCTGGATCGATGACGCAGCCGGGCCTGATGGCCTGGCGGTCAATAAAAACAAGAGATCAGACCATCATGACTACCCTGTCGCTCGAAGCGGTTTCGACCGTGCGCTCTTCTGCCTATCGCAAAACGGCCTGGCGGCTGATGCCGTTCCTGATGCTGTGCTACCTGTGCGCCTATCTGGACCGGGTCAACGTCGGTTTCGCCAAGCTGCAAATGATGAACGATCTGGCCCTCAGCGAAACGGTCTACGGACTGGGCGCGGGGGTGTTTTTCATCGGCTATTTCCTCTGCGAAGTGCCCAGCAACATCATCCTGCACAAGGTCGGCGCGCGAGTGTGGATTGCGCGGATCATGATCACCTGGGGCATCGTCTCGGCCCTGTTCGCCTTCGTTGAAACCGCCTGGCAGTTCTATGCCCTGCGCTTTCTGCTGGGGATCGCCGAAGCCGGTCTGGCGCCGGGCCTGCTGCTCTACCTCACCTACTGGTTTCCGTCCTATCGGCGAGCGCGCATGACCGTGTTGTGGTTTATCGCCATTCCGCTGTCAGGCATGGTCGGTGGCCCGCTGTCGGGCTGGATCATGAACCACTTTGCCGGTGTGCACGGCTGGGCCGGCTGGCAGTGGATGTTCGTTCTGGAAGCGGTGCCCACCGTGGTCGTCGGCCTGCTGGTGCTGAGTTATCTGAAGGACGGCGTGCATCAGGCGACCTGGCTCAATGACGACGAAAAAGCCTTGATCACTCGCGAGCTGGCCGAAGACGACCAGCAGAAGGTCACCCACGCCTCGGTCGGCGAGTTCATTCGCGACCGGCGCTTGTGGCTGCTGGCGGCGATCTACTTCTGTGTGGTCATGGGCCAATATGCGATCACCTTCTGGCTGCCGACACTGGTGCGCAATGCAGGGGTTTCCGACCCGCTGCACATCGGTTTCCTGACCAGCCTGCCCTATCTGTGCGCCATCGCCGCCATGCTCCTGGTCGGCCGCAGTGGCGACAAACATCGCGAGCGCCGCTGGCACCTGATCGTACCGATGATTGCCGGTGCGATCGGCTTGAGTCTGGCAGCGCTGATGGGCGGCAATCCGACCTTGTCGATCCTCAGTCTGTGCCTGGCCGCCTCCGGCATTCTCTCCGCCACCTCGTTGTTCTGGATGCTGCCCACCACGCTGCTTGGCGGGGTGTCTGCGGCCGCCGGCATCGCCGCGGTCAACAGCTTCGCCAACCTCGCCGGGTTCTGCTCGCCTTATCTGATCGGCTGGATCACCACCCTGACCGGTTCCAGTGCCATCGGCATGTACCTGATTACCGGCGTGCTGTTCCTCGGCGCCAGCCTGGTCCTGCGTATTCCTGCCGCTTTGGTCAATCGTTGAGTCAACGGAGTTTCATCATGACGACTAATCTTGCACACGCTGCATCGCTGAGCCTGACCCAGCGCGCGCACAACATTCGCCGCCATGCACTGCGCATGGGCCAGGTTCAGGGCCAGGGCTATGTGGGCCAGGCCCTCGGCGCGGCTGACCTGCTGGCGGTGTCTTACTTTCATGCGATGAATCATCGTCCCCAGGATCCCGAGTGGGAGCAGCGCGATCGCTTCTATCTCTCCATCGGCCACTACGCCATCGCGCTGTACGCAGCGCTGATCGAAGCCGAGATCATTCCGCTCGACGAGCTGGAAACCTACGGTTCGGATGACAGCCGCCTGCCGATGTCGGGCATGGCCGCCTACACCCCGGGGATGGAAATCACCGGCGGCTCGCTGGGTCAGGGCCTGGGTATCGCGGTCGGTGCCTGCCTGGGCCTCAAGCGCAAAGGCTCGGCCTCGTTCGTCTACAACCTGCTGTCCGATGGCGAACTCAATGAAGGCTCGACCTGGGAAGCGGTGATGTCGGCTTCGCACTGGCAGCTCGACAATCTGATCGCCATCGTCGACGTGAATAACCAGCAGGCCGACGGTTACTCCAGCGAGATTCTCTCGTTCGAACCCATCGTCGATCGCTGGCAAGCCTTTGGCTGGTTCACCCAGCGCGTCGACGGCAATGACCTCGACGCCCTGGTCGCTGCATTCGATGCCGCGCGCAATCACCCCGGCGGGCAACCGCGCGTGATCATCTGCGACACGAAAATGGGCAAAGGCGTGCCGTTTCTGGAGAACCGGGAAAAGACCCACTTCATTCGCGTCGAAGAGCACGAATGGGACCTGGCACTGAGCAACCTTGAAGAAGGAAAAGACCAATGAGCAACGCCGCCAACACTGCGCCTTCGACTGCTACTGGCGCGCCGGTGAAAAAGCGCCTGACCACCTCGGCGATGATTGCCTCGATTGCTTCCGAGGGTCAGGCGACCCGCTCGGCACCGTTCGGCCATGCGCTCGCAGCGCTGGCAGATCAGCGCGCGGACATCGTCGGTCTCTCTGCGGACCTGTCCAAGTACACCGACCTGCACATTTTCGCCAAGGCGCATCCGCAGCGTTTCTATCAGATGGGCATGGCCGAACAGTTGCTGATGAGCGCTGCGGCGGGCATGGCGCGTGAGGGTTTCGTGCCGTTTGCCACTACCTACGCGGTGTTCGCCTCGCGCCGCGCTTACGACTTCATCTGCATGGCCATCGCCGAGGAAAACCTCAACGTCAAAATCGTCTGCGGTTTGCCCGGCCTCACCACGGGTTACGGGCCGAGCCATCAGGCCACCGATGATCTGGCTATTTTCCGCGCCATGCCCAATCTGATGATCGTCGACCCTTGCGATGCGCTGGAAATCGAACAGGCCGTGCCGGCCATCGCCGCTCACCAAGGCCCGGTCTATATGCGTTTGCTGCGCGGCAATGTGCCGTTGGTGCTGGACGAGTACGGTTATAAATTCGAGATCGGCAAGGCCAAGACCCTGCGCACGGGCAACGACGTGCTGATCATCTCCACCGGGCTGATGACCATGCGCTCACTGGAGGCGGCCAAGCAATTGCAGGCCGACGGCATTGATGTGGCCGTGCTGCACGTGCCGACCATCAAGCCGCTGGATGAACAAACCATTCTCGCCGAAGCGCGCAAATCCGGGCGTCTGGTGGTCACAGCCGAGAACAGCTCGATCATCGGCGGTTTGGGTGAGGCGGTTGCCGGTTTGTTGTTGCGCAATGGCGTGACGCCCACCTTCAGGCAGATCGCGTTGCCCGACGCCTTCCTTGACGCCGGCGCCCTGCCGACGCTGCATGATCGCTACGGCATCTCGACGCCGGCCGTTTGCGCGCAGATCAAAGCCTGGCTGTAACTCCACCGTGGGCGGCGCTTCGATCAGAGGCGCTCGTTCATTCGAAAACAGGAGGCAGAACGTGAAAGCACATGAACTGCTGGATCCCGACTTCAAAAGCTTTTTAACCCCCGGCGCAGAAGCCTGGACGTTGGAAACGCTGCCCGCGATCAGGGAGCGTGTTCACGCGACATTCAAATCCCGAGAACAAGCGCGCGGTGAAAGCCAATGGATAAAGTCCCAGGACGGTGAGGATTTGCGCCTGTGTCTTTACCGGCCCGCCGCCGCAGCACCGGACGGTAATTTTGCGGTGATCCTGTACATCCACGGTGGAGGTTTCGTCCTCGGTTGCCCCGAAATGGCCGATGACTATCTGGCTGACCTCGCCGAAGCACTTAAGGCGATCATCGTCGCCGTCGATTACCGTCTCGCGCCAGAGCACCCCTTCCCTGTTCCTCTGGAGGATTGCTACACGGCCCTCGGCTGGGTCTTCGCCCACCAGCAAACGCTCAATATTGACGCCGACAAAGTAATCGTCATGGGCCACAGTGCCGGCGCCGGGCTGGCAGCAGCGCTGGCCATTGTGACGCGGGATCGCGGCGAGTATTCCATCGCCAGTCAGGTGCTGGTTTATCCGATGCTCGATCACCGTTCGGGCAGCGCAGCCTCGCCTCAGCAGAACAGCACGACCGGCGTGATTGGCTGGCCGGCGCAAGCCAACCAGTTTTGTTGGGAGTGCCTGCGCGCTGACCAAGCGCTGGATGATCTGCCAATTGGCTGGTTTTCGCCGGCCCTGCAAGACGATCTGCGTGACTTGCCACCGACGTTTCTGGCCGTTGGCGCGCTGGATCTGTTTCTGGAAGAGGACGTTGCATTTGCCCTGCGCCTGTCCCGCGCCGGGGTTGCCGTCGAACTGCATGTCTACCCTGGGGCGCCACATATGTTTGATCAGTGCCCCGGTAGCGTTAGCGCTCAGTCTGCGCTGGATATCGTCCGATCACTTCGGCGATCGATAGCTAGCGCATTAACTGCTGAGGGGTAGAAAGAACCGCTGAAACGGTACAACAGGATTTCTTATACAAAGCCTTCCCCCCCCTCCCACGCTTATTGATTAATACCTTCGCAGACAGGCAACTGCGGAGGGTGGCCTGCGCTTTGAGAAATTCAATATCGCTTAGCCATCACCCTCGGCGATTCCGCCCGGACCTTTTCCAGCGTCCCTTTGGATAATGTCGAAAACGACACATTTTGTTGCATCCAAAAACCGCTTGGATCCAACGTCCCGACAAACGGTAACGACCTGATTAGAGCAGTTTTTCAAAGAGATAAACGTGGGCAAATGGCCCATTCATACACTCGTCAAAAATCAGGCAGCCCCATCTGACACTCCCTATCTATGGTTTTAAAACCATCCGTGGACGTCCGCCCCACCCATTTACAGGGAGTAGTAATGGACAACATCGTCATTGCCGATAAAGCCAATTCTCAGCTCACTGCCCAGAACTGGGGCAATGTTCAGCTCAGTCAGCCTTCAGTTGTACAAATGCCGGTTCGGCCCGATCAATTGGCGTCGACCAGTCGCAGCGGTCAGGATCTGATCGTCAATCTGAAGTCTGGCGAGCAAATCAAAATCTCCAATTTCTTTGTCACCAGCCCTGACGGCGTGCCCAATGACATTGTCTTTCAGGGTGACGACGCGACGCTGTGGCAGGCGCGCTACAGCGCCGAGCCGTTCAATGGCTTTACCTTTGACGAAATCAATTCGCTGGACGAGCTGATCGCTGGCGTCGGTGTGGTGGATGGGGCGACGCCGGCCTGGGCGATTGCCGGGCTTGGCCTGTTGGGCGCGGGTGGTGCGGCAGCCGCTGCCGGCGGAAGTGGCGGCGGCGGTGGTGGTGGTGGGGGCGGAGACGCGACGCCTCCTGCGCCCGCGACCGGATTAACCTTGTCGGCCGATGGCAGGGTGCTGAGTGGTTTTGGCGAAGCTGGCAGTGTCGTTCAGGTACGCGATGCAGCCGGCAACCTTTTGGCTTCCGGAACCGTTGGCGTCGATGGCAGTTTCCAGGTCGACCTGGGTACGCCGCAGAACAATGGTCAGCCGCTCGACGTCACGCTCACCGACCCTGCGGGCAACGTTTCGACACCGGGTACGGTCACTGCGCCTGATACCACCGCGCCCACCGCGCCAGGCAATCTCAGCGTGAGCGCCGATGGCACGCAACTCGGCGGCACCGGTGAAGTCGGCTCGACCATCCAGGTGCGCGCCGCCGATGGCAGCCTGCTCGGCAGCGCCGTGGTTGCGGCGGATGGCACCTTCAGCGTCATCCTCAGCCCCGCGCAAACCGGCGGTCAGCCGCTGACAGTGAATGCCACCGATGCCGCAGGCAACACCTCGACCGGCGCAACGATCAGCGCGCCGGAGATCGTCGAACCGACGACGCCAAGCAATCTTGGTTTGAGCAGCGACGGCAGCCAACTGACCGGCACCGCCCGGGCCGGCACCACCATTGAGGTCCGTGCCGCCAACGGCGAATTGCTCGGGCGCGCGGCGGTGGCCGCTGATGGCACTTTCCTGCTGACGCTGATTCGTGCGCAGGCCAACGGTGAAACCTTCAGTGTCGTGGCAGTCAACAGCGCCGGTGCGCAATCGCCGGCCGTCACCTTCAATGCGCCGGACATCACCGGCCCCGCCGCTGCAACGGATCTGGCCGTGAGCAGCGATGGCCTTTCAGTGACCGGCCGTGGCGAACCCGGCAGCACAGTCAGCGTCACCAATGCGCAAGGTACGCTGCTCGGCACAGCGCAGGTGGCAGCCGATGGCTCGTTCACTGTGCAACTCAATGCCGCGCAAATCGATGGTGAGGCGCTGAGCGTGCTGGTCACCGACGCCGCGGGCAACCCTTCGCCAGCAGTGACGATCATCGCGGTTGACCTCGACGGACTGACCCAACCAAGTGACATCGCAGTGAGCGTCGATGGCACGCAGTTGAGTGGACGCGGCCAGCCCGGTTCGACCGTGACGGTGCGTGACGCCAACGGCAATCTGCTCGGCACGGCCGTTGTCGCGGCGGACGGCACGTTCAGCCTGCAACTGAGCAGTCCACAGAACAATGGTGAAACGTTGCAGATCAGTGCCAGCGACGCCGCTGGCAATACTTCCGCACCACTGAACTACGTGACGCCTGACACCCAAGGGCCGACGGCCGTCTCCGATCTCGCACTCGACGCTCAGGGGCAGACGCTCACCGGTAAGGGTGAGTTGGGTGCGTCAGTCACTGTGCGCGATCCGGCCGGCAACATCATCGGCACCGGCACGGTGGGTGCCGATGGTAATTTTACCGTTCCACTTTCCACACCACAGACCGATGCGCAACAGCTGCAAGTGATCCAGACCGACGCGGACGGCAATCCTTCGGCGCCGGTCAACGTGATAGCACCCGATCTGACCACACCGGTAGCCGTGACCGATGTAAGCATTTCCGCCAATGGCGCCGTGGTCTCCGGCGCGGGTCAGATCGGTGCGACCGTTACTGTCGCTGACACCAATGGGACCGTGCTGGGAACAGCTGTCGTCGGCAGCAACGGCCGTTTCGAAGTCACCTTGTCCTTAGCACAAACCAATGGCCAGAACCTCAGCGTCGTGCAGAGTGATGGCTCGCCGTCGGGCTCGCCGGCAGTTCCAGTTGAAGCGCCGGATATCCAGGCCCCAACGGCTCCTTCGGATCTGACGCTGAATGCAGGTGGCACTGAACTGAGTGGCACCGGCGAGCCCGGTGCCACGGTGTCGGTCAAAGATTCGGCCGGCAATGTGTTGGGTACCGCGATCGTCGACGGCAGCGGCGCCTTTACAGTGCCGCTGAACAGCCCGCAGATCGAAGGCCAGCAACTGCAAGTCAGCCAATCGGATGGCGTGAACGTTTCCCCCGGCACACCACTGACGGCGACGGACACCACCGCGCCGCTGGCGCCGGACAATGTCGTGCTCGCCAGTAACGGCGTGACCTTGACCGGCACCGGGCAAGCGGGCAGCACCGTAACCGTCAGCGCGCCCGACGGCACGGTGCTCGGCTCTACGGTGGTCGCCAGCGACGGCAGTTTCAGCGTCAACCTGAGCCCGGCTCAGCTCGACGGTCAGGTGTTGAGTGTGGTCCAGACCGATGCGAGCGCCCTGCCCTCGCCGGCCACGCCGGTCACCGCACCGGACATCACCGCCCCGCCTACACCGACCGGGCTGGTCGTCGATCCTTCAGGTGCCACGGTCACCGGCACCACGCAGCCCAATAACACGGTGCAGGTGCTGGATGCCGACGGTAACGTCATCGGCACCGCGACCGCTGACGGCACGGGCGCCTTCACGGTCAACCTCGACACGGCGCAGACCAATGGCGAAGCCTTGCAAGTCGTGGTGTCGGACGGCGCCAACAGTTCGCTGCCAGGCACCGTTGCCGCGCCGGACAGCACCCCGCCGGCAGCGGTCAGCGATCTCGCGCTCAACCCGGCCGGCACGCAGGTCTCTGGCCTTGCCGAACCGGGCACCACGGTCACCGTCAGCATTGCCGGCGGTGGCGCTGTGCTGGGCACCGCGACGGCCGATGCGGATGGCCGCTTTGTCGTGACCCTCAGCCCACCGGCCGAGCCTGGCGGCAATCTGGAAGTCATCAGCACGGATGGCGGCGGTAATGATTCGCCCGTCGTGCCGCTGGCAGGACTGGACGGTAGCCAGGTCGCGACCCCGACCGATCTGGCCTTGAGTGCCGATGGTTTCACCCTGACCGGCGCCGGAACGCCCGGTTGCACCGTGACGGTGACCAGCAGCAGCGGCACGGTGCTCGGCTCCGGGCTGATCAACAGCTTCGGCCGCTTCACCCTGTTGCTCAGTAGCAAACAGATCAATGCGCAAGTTCTCCAGGTGACGGCCACCAGTCCCGACGGTGACGTGTCGATTCCGGGCACGGTGACGGCGGTCGATGGCACAGCGCCGGACGCTGTGACCGATCTGGCGCTGAATACCAACGGCACGACACTCACTGGACGCGGAGAGGCCGGGGCGACGGTCACTGTCACCGACACCACAGGTACCGTGCTCGGTACTGCACTGGTCGCCAGCAACGGCACGTTCAGCCTGACGCTGACGCCGGCACAACTTAATGGCCAGGCGCTTACCGCGATCCAGAGCGACGCCGCCGGCAACCTGTCGCAACCCGCCGGCATCATTGCCACCGATCTGCAACCGCCAGCCGCAGCGACTGGCGTTACGATCAATGACGTCGGCACCGTGGTCAAAGGCCAGGGCGAAGCCGGCAGCACCGTGACCGTGCGCGATGCCGCCGGTAACGTGTTGGCCACCGGCGTAGTCGATCAGAGCGGCAACTTCCAGGTCACCTTGCCCAATGCGCAGAACACCGGCGAAACCCTGCAGGTCACCCTGACCGACGCCAATGGCAACGCCTCGACTTCCACTGGTGTGATCACCGTCGACGGCACCCCGCCCGCCGCTGTGCAAAACCCACTGATCAGCGCCGATGGCAGCACCCTCAGCGGCACAGGTGAGGCTGGCGCAACAGTCAATGTCACCACCGCCAACGGCACCCTGCTGGGCAGCGCCGTGGTTGGCGCGGACGGCTCGTTCAGCGTGACCCTGGCGCCCGCGCCGAGCAATGGCGAGGCATTGGCGATCAGCCAGACCGACCCTGCCGGCAACGTCTCGCCATCGACCAGCGTCACCGCACCCGACATCAGCCCACCGGCGGCACTGACCCAAGTCGCGGTGAATGCCGACGGCGTCACCGTTACCGGCCACGGCGAACCCGGCGCCACCGTGTCTGTACGCAGCGCCGACGGCACCTTGCTCGGCACCGCACAGGTCGGCAGCGGCGGCGCGTTCACTGTCACGCTGAACGCAGCACAACTGAATGCCGAAGTGCTGACCGTCACTCAGGAAGATCCGCCGGGCAATGTCTCGACGGCGGTTGAAGTGGTTGCGGTGGATCTGACTGCGCCGGCGATCCCGAGCGGCTTGACCTTGAATGCTGCCGGCGTGCAACTGGCGGGTAACGCCGAGGCCGGCAGCACGGTGACCGTGCGCGACAGTCAGGGCAATCTTCTCGGCACCACCACGGCGGCGGCAAACGGCACTTTCCAGATTACCCTCAACAGTCCGCAAACCAATGGCCAGTCGCTGAACGTGACAGCCACCGACGCGGCGGGCAATCCGTCGGCCCCGGCAATCGTCACTGCGGTCGATAGCACGGCGCCGTTGGTAGCGAGCGATCTGGCGGTGAGCGCCAATGGTGCCACCCTGACCGGCATCGGCGAGGTCGGCGCCAGCGTGGAAGTTCGCGATGCCGGCGGTGTTTTGCTGGGTACTGCGACCGTCGCCAGCAATGGCAATTTCAGCGTCACGTTGTCCCCGGCGGCGGTGGCTGGATCGAATCTTTCCGTGGTGCAGATCGATGCTGCCGGCAACACCGGACCGGCGGCGCCGGTGACTGCACCGGGCAATCTGGCGGAAAGTGCACCGACCAATCTGGCCCTCAGCGTCGACGGTCTGACCCTGACCGGCTCGGCCACCGCCGGCAGTACCGTGAGCATTCGCAATGCCTCGGGCGTGTTGCTCGGCAGCGCGCTGGTGGCGGCCAATGGCACTTTCAGCGTCACCCTCAACGCCGCGCAACTCAACGGCGAACAGCTGTCTGCCGTGGCAACCTCGAGCACCGGCATCAATTCGTCGCCGACCGACTACACCGCTGCCGATATCGCCGCGCCAACGCCGCTCAGCGAGCTGAGCCTGGCACCGAACGGCACGGCCCTGACCGGGCGCGGTGAAGCCGGCGCCACGGTGACCGTGCTCGGCACCGGCGGAGTGGTTCTCGGCAGCGCCGTGGTGGCGGCCAATGGCACGTTCAGCGTCACCCTCAGCCCGGCACAGACCTCTGGCCAGACTTTGAGCCTGAGCCAGGCCGACACCGCCGGCAACGAATCCAACAGCGTCAACCTGATCGCCCCGGACCTGCTCGCGCCCAATGCGCCGGCGGCGCTGGTGGCAAGCACTGACGGCACCTTGCTGTCGGGTACCGGTGAGGCCGGCACCACGGTCAACGTGTACAACGCCGCCGGAGCGCTGGTCGGCACCGGCACCGTGAGCATCGACGGCACGTTTGCGATCACCCTGACCACGCCGCAAGCCAATGGCCAGGCGCTGACCGTGTCGCTGACGGATGCGGCGGGCAACACCTCGGCAGCCACGCCGTTCACTTCGGTCGACAGCACACCGCCAGCGGCCGTTTCGCAACTGAGCATCGGCGGCGACGGCGCAAGCCTGAGCGGGCGCGGCGAACCGGGCGCGCAGGTGCGCGTCATCGACAGCGAAGGCAACGTGCTTGGCACCGCCGTGGTCAGCGCGACCGGTACCTTCACCCTGCCACTGAACCCGGCGTTGACCAACGCCGAAGTGATCACCGTGGTCCAGACCGACGCGGCGGGCAACGACTCGCCGGCAGTGAACCTGACCACACCGGACTTCACCCCGCCTGATCCACTGGACAACGTCGATATCAACTCGTCCGGCGCGTTGGTCATCGGTACTGGCGAACCCGGCGCGACCGTGACCGTGCGCGATGCCAATGGCACCTTGCTCGGCACCAGCGTGGTACTCGGCGACGGCACCTTCAGCGTCACCCTCAATCCGCCGCAGATCAATGAACAGATTCTCAGCGTGCAGCAGACTGATCCACCCGGCAACGTCAGCGCGCCGGTGTCGATCACCGCACCGGATCTGACCCCGCCAGCGACGCCGGCCGATCTGCAACTGAATGCCGATGGCGACACCCTCACCGGGACCGGCGAAGTCGGCGCCATTGTCCGCGTGACATCCGCAGACGGTACCGAGCTGGGCACCGGCACCGTGGGCAGCGATGGCCGTTTCCAGATCACCGTGACTCCGGTGCAAACCAATGGCCAAGCGCTGTTCGTGGTGTTGGCGGATGCAGCCGGCAATGCCTCGCCTGTCGGCACGCTGAGCGCACCGGACAGCACGCCTCCTGCCGCACTGACCGATGTCGAGATCGACGCCAGCGGCAGCCTCATCACCGGCTCCGGTGCGGCTGGCTCGCAAGTGGTCGTCACCAACGCGGTGGGCACCATCGTCGGCACCGGCACCGTCGCGGCCGATGGCAGTTTCAGCGTCATCCTCGATCAGCCGCTGCTCAACGGTGAAGCCTTGTCGGTGATCCAGCGCGATGCGGCGGGCAACCCTTCGCCGATCGTGCCCGTTACTGCGCCGGACATCACCCTGCCCGCTGCGCCCACCGACCTCGTTCTCACGCCTGATGGCCTGACACTGACCGGTACCGGTGAAGCCGGCGCCACGGTGCGCGTGCTCAGCGCGACTGGCACGGTACTGGGCTTGGCAACCGTGACCGGCAATGGCTCGTTCAGCGTGACCCTCAATCCGCCGCAGGTGAATGGCGAGCTGTTGAGCGTCAATCAGACTGATCCGGCTTCAAACATTTCACCCACAGCACCTCTGCAAGCGGGTGACAGCACTGATCCACTGGAAGTGGCCGACCTCAACGTCAGCCAGGACGGCTTGACCGTGACCGGTACCGGCGAGCCCGGCGCAACCGTCACCGTGCTTGACGGCGCGGTGGTGCTCGGCACAGCGACGGTGGCGGAAGATGGCAGTTTCAGCGTCACGTTGTCGGCTGCGCAACTCGATGGCCGCGCGCTCTCGGTCGTGCAAGCCGACGCGCAAAACAACCAGTCCGAGCCCGTACTGGTGGACGCGCCGGACAGCACTGCACCTATCGCACCAACGGTGACATCGCTGACCGGCGCCGGCACCTTGCTCGCCGGGACCTCCGAAGCCGGTAGCACCGTGACTGTGCTGTCCGCCACCGGCACCGTGCTCGGCACAGCGGTGGCATTGAGCGACGGCACCTATACAGTCACGCTGAATCCGGCCCAGGCCAATGGTCAGTTGTTGTCAGTGATCGCGACGGACGAGGCGCAAAACGCATCGCCAGAGCTGCTCTACCCGGCGGCAGATACCACGGCTCCGGATGCCGTCACCGGTCTGACCATCAGCGGCGATCTGAGCCAGCTCGCCGGTCGTGGCGAAGCCGGCGCGAGTGTCGAGGTGACCGATGCGCTGGGCAATGTTGTCGGCAGCGGCACGGTCGCGGCCAACGGCACATTCCTGATCGATCTGGACCCCGGCATCACCGCCGGCCAAGTGCTGACAGTGAATCAAACAGACGTCGCGACTAACGTGTCCGCAGACGCCGACCTGACTGTTCCGGCAGTGCCAGCCCCGGCTGCGCCGGACAATCTTGTACTGACAGCCGACGGCGTGACGCTGACCGGCACGGCGGCGATCGGCACCACCATCAATGTCTACGCGCCGGACAACAGCCTGATCGGCACCGGCGTCACCGGCGGGGATGGCACGTTCAGCGTGGTGCTGACGCCTGCGCAAACCAACGGCGAAAGCCTCGAAGTCACCGCCAACACTGCGCTGGGGGGTGCCTCGCTGCCGACTGAAATCACCGCAGGTGACACCTCGGCGCCGGCGCCGCTCAGCGATCTGGCGGTCAATGCCAGCGGCACATTGGTCACCGGTCGCGGCGAAGTCGGCGCGTCGGTGACCATCACCGGCGCGGGCGGCGTGGTGCTGGGCAATGCGACGGTTGGCGCCAATGGCACTTTCAGCGCACAGCTCAATACACCGCAGGTCAACGGTCAGGTGCTCAATGCGACACAGACCGATGCGTCCAACAACAGCTCATCCGGGCTTAACGTAACTGCGCCCGATATCACTCCCCCGGCCGCTCCGACGGCGCTGGTACTCAGCGGTGCCGGTCTGGTGCTCGGCGGGCTCGGTGAAGCCGGCGCCACCGTTACTGTGCGCGGTGTCGGTGGCGCGGTGCTGGGCACGGCGACGGTGGCGGGCAATGGCTCGTTCTCGGTGACCTTGTCCTCCGCCCAACTCAATGGCCAGCAACTGAGCGTCACGCAGAGTGACGCGGCGGGCAACGTTTCGCCGGTTACCAACCTCAGCGTCGCCGATACCACCGCGCCGGCGCCGCTGAGCAATGTCAGCCTGAACGGCACCGGCCTGGCGGTCAGCGGCACGGGTGAAGCCGGCGCGACCGTCAGCGTGACCAACGCAGCCGGTACCGTGCTGGGCACCGCTGTGGTCAATGCCGGCGGCACCTTCACCGTGCAACTGTCCAGCGCGCAACTGAACGGCCAACAGCTCAATGTCCAACAGGCCGACCCGACGGGCAATTTGTCGCAGGTCTTCAATCTGACGGCCCCTGACGTGCAGGCGCCGATCGCGGCCAGCGGTCTGACGCTCGCTGCCAACGGTCTGACCTTGAGCGGTACGGGCGAAGCCGGTGCGACGGTCAACGTCTACGGCCCGGGCGGCGCGCTGATCGGCACCACCACCGTAGGCAGTGGCGGCACGTTCAGCTTCAACCTGAACACCGCGCAACTCGACGGGCAGCTGTTGACCGTGCGTCTGGTCGACCCGGCCGGCAACCTGTCGCCCAACGCCAGCCTGACAGCGCCGGATATTACCGCACCCGGCGCGCCGACCGGCGTCAGCGTCAATGGCAGCGGCACCGTGCTCACTGGCGTCGGCGTGCCCGGTTCGACCATCAGCGTACTCGGCGCCGGCGGTGTGGTGCTGGGCACCGCGACCGTCGCCGCTAACGGCAGTTTCTCGGTGGCACTGGCCTCGGCGCAGATCAATAGCCAATTGCTCAGCGTCACCCAGGCCGATCCGAGTGGCAACGTATCGGCTGCGGCGACCGCGACGGCGCCAGACCTGACACCGCCCGCTGCGGCCACGGCGCTGCTGGTCGGTGCCGATGGCCTGAGCGTCACCGGTACCGGCGAAGCCGGCGCAACCGTGACCATCAAGTCGGCCAGCGGCGCCGTTCTCGGCACCGGCACGGTCAACAACCTCGGCGTGTTTACCGTCACCCTGAGCAGTGCGCAGATCAACGGCGAAAACCTCACCGTCAACCTCAGCGACGCACGCGGCAACGTTTCGGTAGCCGCCAACGTCATTGCGCCGGACGTCGACGTCAACGCGCCAGTGATCGCCAGCGATGACCTCGCCGTCGGCACCGTCACCCTGGCTCCGGTCACCGTCTCGCAGACCTTCAACGACTCGTTCACCACCCTGCTGGCCGGATTCTCGAAAACCTTCACCTTCACCGTGGCCGGCGGCACGCGTCTTGATCCGACCCTGACGCTGACCACCAGCAGCCTGATTTCGCTGATCGATGGCGTGGTCTACACCCTGCAAGTCAAGGATGCCAGCGGCAACTGGGTGACTCTGGATGTCAATGGCAGCGGCGGCCTGCTCGACCTGATCGCGCTCGCCGGCCAAGGCGTGCGGGTCGACATCGGTAACCTGCTGTCAGGCGATTATCGACTGACGGTTTCAAGCACCGGTATAGGCGTGCTGACCACGGTCAATACCCAGCTGCAACTGGATGTCAGCAGCCTGACCCAGTTCAACGGCATTGCCGGGCCAGCGGTGACTGGCAACGTCATCACCAACGTCGGCGTCGATGGCACGGCCGATCAGACCGGCCCGGACAACGGCGCGCAGTTGCAGATCTTCAAGAACGGCGCCTGGGTCAGCGCCGGCGCCGGCACCACGGTGCAAGGGTTGTACGGCACGCTGACCATCGACGCCAACGGCAACTACAGCTACAAACCGAACGGCAGTGTCGGCAGCGTCGGCAAAGTCGACGTGTTCAACTATCAACTGGTGCACCCGAACGGCTTGAGCGACACCGCCAATCTGTACGTGCGCATCGACAGCCCGCAAGCCAGCGAAGTGTGGAATGACGCCAACCTTGGCAGCCCGGCACTGGTGGTGGATGCCACAGCGGACATCGCCTCGACTGACGTCACCCTGATCAACCGCGAAGTCACCACCAACTCAGCCCTCGGCACCTTCAATGTGCTGCTGGGCGGCGGCAGCGGTAACTACAACACGGTGGTCGCGGCCGATACCGTCAGTGACCTGACCGTGGTGGTCAATTCGAGCAACCTGTTGGCGCTGCTCGGTTCGATGACGGTGGGCCTGTACAAGCTCAACACCGCCACCAACCAGTACGTGCTGGTCAAGAGTTACGGCGGCAACGCGCTGGTCAATCTCGGCGGCGGCAACTACGGGATCAAATTCGACGACCAGACTGCCGGCAGTTATCAGGTACGGGTGGCAGTGGGCGGCCTCGGCCTGCTGACCAGCGTCAACACCAGCCTGATCAACGTCGCGACCTACAACAATCAGTTCGTGGTCGGCGGCTACACGCCGGTATCGGGCAATCTGCTCACCGACACCGCTGGCGGCGGCGCCGATGTGTTGGGCTCGGTCTACACCTTGCTCAGCGTGCTGGTCGCCGGCAGTTACGTTGCGCCGGGTTACAACGGCGTCTCGCTGGTCGGTAACTACGGCACCCTGGTGGTCCAGGCCAACGGCAACTACACCTACACGCTCAAGGCCGGGCTGACCGATGCGGTGATCGGCCAGGAAGACACCTTCACCTACCAACTCACCCACCCCAACGGCACGGTAGACACCGCGACGCTGACCATCGACCTGAACAAGGCCGGCGCTTTCGCCAGTACCGCATTCTCGGCGCTGGCCAGCGATGACCTCGGTCTGGCCCACGTCGCTGGCAGCGAACTGATCCAGGGCACCGAGGGCAACGACACCCTCGACGGCTCGCACGGTGGCGCCGTGACCCTGCAAGGTGGCGGTGGCGACGACACGCTGATCATCGCCGATCAGCAATTCACCTCGGTGGACGGCGGCAGCGGCACCGACACCCTGCTCTGGGCCGGTGGCGACGTGTCGATCAACCTCGGCGATCTGCAGAGCAAGATCCACAACGTCGAAATCCTTGACCTCAATCACTCGAGTGCGGTTGCGCTGACACTGAATCTCAGCGATCTGCTGGCGATTACCTCTTCGGACAACAACACCCTGCTGATCAAGGGTGACGACAGGGACAGCGTGCACATGACCGATGGCTGGGTCGCCGATGGTACGCAACAGGCCGACGGCATCGACTATGTTCAATACACGGCACAGGAGGATCCGAGCCACCACTTGTGGGTACAGAACGGCATTCAAGTGGTTTGAAACAAGACATCGAACGTTGGTCTCTCAACAGTAAGGGAAGTCTGTGGAGTCAGTTTTTCGCCAGAAATGGCCGGTGGTCCTGTTGACCATCGGCCTCTACCCCGCTTTCACCGCCGGCGTTCGCGCCGACGACAATCTCGACAGCAGCTTGCGCAGCATCAGCCCGTCGCAACTGCAACAACCGGCAGGCAATGAAAGCCGTCAGCGCCCTGCCCCTGCTCTGAAAGCGTCCGCCGATGCGGACGCGTTGGGGCTGGAACAAGCGGTCAGGCTCGCCGTGGACTGGCACCCACGCATCGGCGAAGCCATCGGCACCCTGTTCCAGCAAGGCGAAGGCGTCAACGTCGCCGAATCCGGCTATTACCCGCAGGTCACCGGCGGCATCAAGGGTGGCTACACCAGCGGTTACGGCAGCGATGCCGGCAGCCAATCGGTGAACATTTCCCTCAAGCAGATGCTGTATGACTTCGGCAAGGTTTCCAGTTCGGTCGACGCCGCCCGCGCCCGGGTGGCGCGCAGTCAGGCCGGGATTCTGCTGGCGATCGACGACATCGCCCGCGACACCGCCAGGGCCTACATCGAGGTGCAGCGTTATCAGCGTCTGCTTGAGGTTGCGCGCGAGCAGATTCAGGGCATCGGCGGCATCGTCGACCTGGCCAAGCAACGCAGCGACATGGGCGCCAGCACCCGTTCCGATATGGTCCAGGCACAGTCCCGGGCCGAAGGCGCGACGGCCACATTGCAGGAATTCAAGGCGCAATACGCGCGCTGGCAAGCAACGCTGACCAGCTTGCTTGGACGGCGCACGCCGCCGGCAGTCAGCGACGCCGCCGCGCCGACGTTGACTCAGGCCTGCGACGCCTCGCATATCTCCGACACCCTGCCCGCCGTCCTCCAGGCCGCCGCGCAACGCACTCAGGCCCAGGCCGAGCTGGCCCAGGCCAAAGCCGAGGCCTATCCGACCCTGTCGCTGCAACCCTCGGTCAACCAATACCTGGACGACCACTACGACGATCAAAACTCGCGGGCCGATCGCACTCAGGTCGGGATCTTCCTCAACCTCGAAGTGCCGATCTATCAGGGCGGTGCGATCAGTGCGCGCAGCCGCGCCGCCGGGCATGCGCTGACCGCAGCGGATTCGGCCGAAGACTTCGCCCGTCTGCAAGCGCGCCAGGGTCTGGCCGAAGCCCAGGCGCAAACTTCGGGCCTGAACCGGCGGCTGCGCTCGCTGGAATTTCGCCAGACCAGCATCACCGAGGCGCGCATGTTGTATGGCCGCCAGTACCTGGAACTGGGCACGCGGCCGCTGCTCGACCTGCTCAACGCCGAGCAGGAAATCCATCAGTCGCGCTTTGATCTGGTCAACACCCAGGCTGATCTGCAACGCCTGCAGATCGACTGCTTCTACAACAGCGGTGCGATTCGCCGGGTCTTCGGCATCGACCACAGCGCCATCCAGAATGTCGAGATCCTGCCATGACCGATGCCAGCATTACTGTTCCCGAACCCGCTGCTGCCGAAGCTTGCGAAGATTATTCGCCGTGGCTGGAAGCCGTGCTGAAGGTCGCCCGCCACTATCGCCTCGACGTCTCGCCGGAAAGCGTGCGTCTGGCCTCGGTGCACAGCGAAGGCCGTGTCGAAGAAGTGGTTCGGCACATGGCGCGTCAGGCCGGTTTGAGCGTGAAATTCGCGGTATTCGACAACAAGAGCCTGAGCCGCTGGCGCACGCCGCTGGTGGTGCAACTGCGCGACGGTCAGGTCGGCGTGCTCGAAAGCATCGGCGAAACCGGCGAGCTGGGCATCTGCTTCAGTGGCGATCAAGGTTTGCAGAGTCGCATGGAGGCTGGCGCGCTCGCCGAGCAGGCGCTGCGCACGGTGATTCTGCGTCCGACGCAACCGGTGGCGGACGTGCGCACCAACGATTACATCAAGCCCTACGACGAGCACTGGTTCCGGCGCATCGTCCTCACCGATCTGCGGCCTTACAGCCAAGTGATGATCGCCTCGCTGGTCGCCAACCTGCTGGGCATGGCCGGGGTACTGTTTTCCATGCAGGTGTACGACCGGGTGATTCCGGCCGAGTCGCTGCCGACCCTGTACGTGTTGTTCGGCGGGGTGATGCTGGCGCTGCTGTTCGATTTCGTCATGCGCATTCTGCGTCTGCGCATCACTGATGTGCTGGGCAAGCGCGCCGACTTGCGCGTCTCCGATCTGGTCTTTGGCCACGCCTTGCGTCTGCGCAATTCGGCGCGGCCGAAATCCACCGGTTCGTTCATTTCGCAGTTGCGCGAGCTGGAGCAGATCCGCGATCTGATCACCTCCAGCACTGCCACGGCACTGGCGGACATGCCGTTTTTCCTGCTGTTCCTGCTGGTGTTCTATTTGATCGGCGGGCCACTGGTGCTGATTCCACTGGTGGCGCTGGTGTTCATGTTGCTGCCCGGGATCATCGCGCAACCGCGTCTGGCGCGACTGGCCAATGCGTCGATGCGTGAAGCGGCGCTGCGCAACGCCATGCTGGTGGAAAGTATTCAGGGCCTCGACGACATCAAGGCATTGCAGGCCGAGCAGCGTTTCCAGCAACAGTGGAACCAGTACAACGCCGCCTCCGCAGACAGCAGCCTGCGCCTGCGCACCCTGACCAACAGCCTGGTGGCGTGGACGCAGAACGTACAAGGCGGAGTGTTTGCGGTGGTAATTGTGTTCGGCGCGCCGATGGTGATTGCCGGCGACCTGACCACCGGCAGTCTGGTCGCGGCGTCGATTCTGTCGTCGCGGATGATGGGGCCGATGGCGCAACTGACCCACGTGCTCACCCGATGGCAGCAGGCCAAGGTCGCGCTCGAAGGCTTGAACCGGATCATGCAGATGCCGGTGGATCATCCCGAAGGCAGTCAGCGCGTGCACCTGCCGGCGATTCGCGGCGACTACCGCCTGCGTCAGGCCAGTTTTCGCTACAGCGAGGAATCGACCCCGGCGCTCAACAACATCGACCTGAGCATTCGGCCCGGCGAGCGCATCGCCCTGCTCGGCCGCAACGGTGCTGGCAAGTCGACGTTGCTGCAAGCACTGGGCGGCGCGATGGATCTGAGCAGCGGTGAAACCACTCTGGACGGCATCGCCCTGGCACATCTGGATCCGGCCGATCTGCGCCGCGACGTCGGCCTGCTGTCGCAACAGGCGCGACTGTTTCATGGCACCTTGCGCGACAACATCACCCTCGGCGCCGGTCAGGCCAGCGATCAGGAAATCATCGCCGCCTTGACTGTCACCGGTGCGCTGGATTTCGTTCGTCAGTTGCCTAAAGGCATGGATCATCTGGTACTCGAGGGCGGGTTGGGTTTGTCCGGCGGTCAGCGTCAGAGCTTGTTGCTGTCGCGCTTGTTGATCCGCCAGCCACAAGTGCTGTTGCTCGACGAACCGACGGCCGCGCTCGATGACGTCACCGAGCGTCTGCTGCTGGAAAAACTCGCGACCTGGACCCAGGGCCGAACGCTGGTGGTCGCCACGCATCGGGTCAGTGTGTTGCAACTGGTCGAGCGGATCATCGTTCTCGACAATGGACGCATCGTCATCGATGACCATCGCGACGCGGCACTGGCGCGGCTGCGCGCACCGGGCAAAGGAGTGGCGGTATGAAGCCGATGATGACCGATGTGCCGGACCCGATGTCCTACCTCGACGGCCGCGATGAGCGTGCGCTTGCCGGTGGCGCAAAGGTGATCTGGGGGTGCGCGCTGATGCTCGCCTGCTTCATTGCCTGGGCGGCGTGGTTTGAAATCGTCGAGGTCTCGACCGGCACCGGCAAAGTGGTGCCGAGCTCGCGCGAGCAAGTGATTCAGTCGATGGAGGGCGGCATTCTCGAGCAGCTCAATGTCAGCGAAGGCGCATTGGTCGAGCGCGGGCAGATCCTCGCGCAACTGGACCCGGTGAAGAACCAGTCCAACGTCGGCGAAAGCGCGGCCAAGTACCGCGCGGCGCTGGCCAGCGTCAACCGCTTGCAGGCCGAAGTCAGCGAGAAGCCGCTGAACTTCGACGCATCGCTGCAGGAGTTTCCTGACCTGATCCGCGCCGAAACCGAGCTCTATCAGACCCGGCGCAAAGGTCTGGCAGAAACCCTCGACGGTATTCAGAGCTCGCTGAAACTGGTGCGCAGCGAACTGGCGATCACTGAAAACCTGGCGAAGATCGGCGCCTCGAGTCGGGTTGAAGTGCTGCGCCTGACCCGTCAACGCTCGGAGCTGGAATTGAAGGCCACCGAAGCCCGCTCCGATTACATGGTCCGCGCCCGCGAGGACCTGGCCAAGGCCAATGCCGAGGCGCAAATGCTCGAAGCGGTGATTCGTGGTCGTACCGATTCACTGTCGCGCCTGACCCTGCGCTCGCCGGTTCGCGGCATCGTCAAGGACATCGAGGTCAGCACGATTGGCGGCGTCATTGCGCCCAACGGCCAGGTCATGCAGATCGTGCCGCTCGATGAACAACTGCTGATCGAGACGCGCATCTCGCCGCGCGACATCGCCTTCATTCACCCGGGCCAGGCGGCGAAAGTGAAAATTACCGCCTATGACTATTCGATCTACGGCAGCCTCGACGGCGAGGTGGTGACGATCTCGCCGGACACCATCCAGGACGAAGCCAAGCCGGAAATCTTCTACTACCGCGTGTTCATCCGTACCGCTTCGGATGAACTGCGCAACAAGGCCGGCAAACGCTTCGCCATCGTGCCCGGGATGATCGCCACGGTAGACATCCGTACCGGCGAAAAAACCGTGCTCGACTACCTGATCAAACCACTCAACCGCGCCCGCGAAGCGTTGCGCGAACGCTGATCAGCGGCTGGCCAGTTTGGTCGCCGGTGGCGCTGTCGGGGTGATGCTGGCCTGATAGCGCGACCACTCGCGATTGATCTCCGCGTACGGCAAAAAGATGCTTACGCGCGGTTGATCGAGCAAGTCTTTGCGCTTGAGGCGGCTGACGTCGTCACGGGTGAGAAACGCCACGTTGATGCCAACCACTTTGCCATCGGCGGAAAACACCGGCCCGCCGGACATGCCTTTGGCCAGCGCGCCATTATGGGTGCCGTAGAGCACGTTGCCCTCTTTGACGTCGAGGCGAACCATCGCCGGCAGCGCCTGGCCGGTGCCCTTGACCGACATGTACAGCGAATTGAAGCCCACCGAAGTCAGCTCCTCGCCCGGCTTGTAGCCGCGCCACGCTGGCACGCTATTGGCCTTGTGGCGGAAGAACTGCACGTCTGCCTGCCCCTGGAAAACCGTGCCCGACAAGTAAGGAATGTGCTTCACCGTCACGGCGAAGTCTTCATTCCATTGCACAGCCGAACCCATCAGCACGTACGGCAAAGGCGCGCCGGAGTGAACGACAAAGGCTTGGTCTAAAACAGGATCCTGAACAAAAGCGACTGGCATTCCATTGCACCCGCTGAGCAGCAACGACGCTGCAACAAGTGACTTGAGGGGGCGCATTTTCGGTACATCTTGAAGTGAGGAAAGGTGCTGCAATATGTCATTGCGCCATCACTTTGGGCAATAGGCTCAGCCTACCGCTTGTCGGCGTGCGATATAGTGGGTCAATGATTGGATCCAAGCAATTTTCCGGCAATACGCGCAATCAACAGCGAATGAACGCAAATGATCGCGATTGTCTTCAACCAGGTCGATTGATCCCATGCTGACGAAGCTTGCGGTACAGCGTATTGCGGCTAATCCCCAGACGACGGGCAACTCGCGCGACATGCCAGTGTTCAGCTTCAATCAAGCTGAGCAGAGTTTGCCGTTCGGATACGCCCAGTGGATCGTCAACAGATTGGTCGTCACTTGCGGGCAGTAACTCGTGCACGTCCTCCAGCGTGACCCGGCCTTCCACTGCCAACGCCACCAACGTCCGCAAACAGGTGCGCAGTTGCCGGACGTTGCCCGGCCAGGGCTGCGCCAGCAAGCGCTCTCGAACTCCCGCTTGCAGCCGCACAGTGGCGCCCGCCGCTTCTTCGCGCAGCAGCAGGTCGAGCAGACGGCCCTTGTCGGAACGCTCGCGCAGCGGCGGCAGTTCCACGGCGAAACCGCCAATGCGATAGAACAGGTCCTCGCGCAGACGTCCGTCGGCCACGCAGGCTGGCAGATTCTGGTGACTGGCGCTGATCAGGCGTACATCAAGCGGTCGCGGCGTTGCGCTGCCCAGCGGCACAACCTGGCGCTCTTCGAGCACGCGCAGCAGACGGGTCTGTAGCGCGAGGGGCATGTCGCCGATTTCGTCGAGAAACAGAATGCCGCCATGGGCCTGCTCAAGCTTGCCGACCATGCCGTCCTTGCGCGCGCCGGTGAAACTGCCGCCGCGATAGCCGAACAGCTCGCTTTCAATCAGCGTCTCGGGGATCGCCGCGCAGTTGATCGCGACAAACGGCTGGCCGGCGCGGGAGCTGGCGCGATGCAGCGCTGCCGCAAAGGCCTCCTTGCCGGTGCCGGTTTCACCCTGCAGAAACACCGGCACGTCACGCTCCAGTACACGCAACGCGCGAGCGAATC
Organism: Pseudomonas sp. Sample_23; assembly: GCF_004307595.1. Classification (NCBI taxonomy): domain Bacteria; kingdom Pseudomonadati; phylum Pseudomonadota; class Gammaproteobacteria; order Pseudomonadales; family Pseudomonadaceae; genus Pseudomonas; species Pseudomonas sp. Sample_23. The sequence goes on along the minus strand of NZ_RCNX01000086.1, from coordinate 70,032 downwards.
CGCGTTGCAGGCGCGGGTCTTCCAGGCATACGCGCTCATCCTTGATTGGCGGGACAGGTGCAAGCGTCAACGGCGCGGAGCGGATCGGTTCGCGCAACTGGCCGTAGAACAAGCGCCCGTCGGCCAGGCGCATCGGCCAGCAGACGTGCGTCTGAGCACTGGCCTGATCGAGCAACTGCTCCATCGGCGTTTCCAGCAACATGGTCAACGACTGCCCGACCATCTGCTCGCGGCTCAGGCCCAACAGATCCAGCGCCGCCGCATTCACCGAACAGATCCGCGCACTCTCGTCGAAGCTGAGCAGGCCTTCACCCAGCAGCCCGACAAACCCAGCGTCGGGATGAAACCGCAGCAAATAGCGCTGCGGATCGTGGCCAAGGAAAAAGCAGCTCTCGATCAACCTGGCCGACAGATTGGTCAGGGCCATGGCCTTGAAGCGTTGCACAAGGCTGCTTTCCTCGCGCACGGAGGAAAGGTTGAGCACCGCGAGCAACCCACCGCTGGCGTCGAATATCGGGCTGGCCGAACAGGTCAGGCCGACGTGCTGGCCACGGAAATGCTCGTCGCGGCGAATGGTCACGTGCTGGCGCTCGACCAGGCAGGTGCCGACACCGTTGGTGCCCTCGTGCTCCTCGCTCCAGACCGAGCCGAGCCACAGCCCGGAGCGCTGGAACTCGCCGCGTTCGGCTTCGTTGAACACGCTGTCGATCGCCACGCCGCGCGCATCGGTGAGCAGCACGACATGGCCGTCACGTCCCAGTTGCTGGTGCAGGCTGTTCATCTGCCAGTGCGCCACGGAAATGATGTGTTCCAGCGGCGCACGGTGTTCGCGCAAACGCGCCTGTTCGAGCACGTCCGGCGCGCGGCGGCTGGCCGGATCAAGCTGGTATTGATCCAGGCAGCGCCGCCACGAACGGGTGATCGCCAGGTCTGCCGCCGCGCTGTGGCTGGCAACAGAGCCCTGCACGGCTTGCAGTACCTGGCGCGCGTGGGCGTTGATCGAGGCCGGTTTCATTGTTGTTGTTCTCCGCTTCGGTGAAGACACGGGTGTGTCCGCAGCTTAGATGAAAAGCTCGTTGCGGGGGAATTTCGCGCCGAGTGACACAGTGTCATCCGCGATTCTCGAATTTGTGACATGTCGCCTGCGCCAAGCCTTGTCGGCCTTTGCATCAAACGCTCTGGCCCGCGCCTTTCAATGAGATGGCCCAAGCCTTGCTCTGATGCCATGGCTTACCAAAACAACAAGATCGGGAGTGGCCCCATGAACATCGCTATTGAAACCCCTTTGCAATCGCCAACAGCGCAACTTGCGGCCTGGGTCGAACGCCTCGGCGAACGTCTGGCGCAACGAGATGTGGACGGCACGCTGGAGCTGTTTGCCGAAGAATGCCACTGGCGTGACTTGCTGCTGTTCAGCTGGAACCTCGTCACCCTGGAAGGCAAACCGGCGATTCGCGACATGCTCGAAACACGCCTTGAGCAGACCCGGCCCGAACGCTGGCAACTCGAAGGTGAAGCCACGCTCACCGATGGCGTGCTTGAAGGCTGGATGAGCCTGGAAACCGACACCGCACGTGGCAAAGGCTACGTGCGCCTGAAGGACGGTCTGTGCTGGACTTTGTTGACCACCATGCGCGAGCTCAAGGGTTTCGAAGAACCCAGCGGCCGCCGCCGGCCGATGGGCGCGAGCCACGGCCATGCCCACGCTGACAAGCGCAACTGGCTGGAGCGCCGCCGCGATGAAGAAGCGGCGCTGGGCATTACCACGCAACCGTACTGCCTGATCGTCGGCGGCGGTCAGGGCGGGCTCGGCCTCGGCGCAAGGCTCAAACGCATGGGCGTACCGACGCTGATCATCGACAAAGCCGAACGCCCCGGCGATCAATGGCGCGGCCGCTACAAGTCGCTGTGCCTGCACGACCCGGTCTGGTACGACCACATGCCCTACCTGCCCTTCCCCGACCACTGGCCGGTGTTCACCCCGAAAGACCAGATCGGCGGCTGGCTGGAGATGTACACCAAGGTCATGGAACTCAACTACTGGCCGCGCACTGAATGCCTCGGCGCTACGTTTGACGAAGAGACTGGCCGCTGGACCGTGGAGGGCCTGCGCAACGGCGAGCCCGTCACCCTGCAACCGACGCAACTGATCCTCGCCACCGGCATGTCTGGCGTACCGAATGTTCCGGTGTATCCCGGCGCCGAAGACTTCCAGGGTCAGCAACATCACTCCAGCCGTCACCCCGGCGGCGATGCGTGGAAAGGCAAGCGCGCAGTGGTCATCGGCGCGAACAATTCAGCCCACGACATCTGCGCCGATCTGGTGGAAAACGGCACCGAGGTGACCATGGTGCAACGTTCGAGCACGCACATCGTGCGTTCGGACAGCCTGATGGAAATGGTCTTCGGCGGGCTTTATTCCGAAGAGGCGCTCGAGTCGGGGCTGACCACGGACAAGGCCGACCTGCTGTTCGCCTCGATTCCGTACAAGGTCATGCCACAGTTTCATCGGCCGATCTTCGACGCGATCAAGGAGCGCGACAAGGACTTCTATGAACGCCTGAGCCGGGCGGGTTTCATGCTCGATTTCGGCGATGACGAATCGGGTTTGTTCATGAAATACGTACGCCGTGGCTCGGGTTACTACATCGACGTCGGCGCCTCGGAACTGATCGCCAACGGCACGATCAAGCTCAAGAGCGCGCCGGGCCTCGGTGTCGAACGCATCGAAGCGGATGCGGTGGTGCTCAACGATGGCAGCCGCTTGCCGGCCGATCTCATCGTTTATGCGACAGGTTATGGCTCGATGAACGGCTGGGCCGCGAAGCTGATTTCCCAGCAAGTCGCCGACAAGGTCGGGCGCTGCTGGGGCCTGGGTTCCGGCACCACCAACGACCCCGGCCCGTATGAAGGTGAACTGCGCAACATGTGGAAGCCGACCCAGCAGCAAAACCTCTGGTTCCACGGCGGCAACCTGCATCAGTCACGGCACTATTCGCTGTATCTGGCGTTGCAGTTGAAGGCCCGTTTCGAAGGCCTCGACACCGATGTCTATCGCCTTGCACAGCGGCATCATCTGGGCTGATTCCTCAAGTGGTCGTTCGTCGGTGCGCAGGCCAAGCGCACCGGCGAACTGGAAAGTGCGTGCTAGGGTGTGTAGCCCAAGCACGTTTCAATCCAGGAAAAATGAGGAGGATTCATGCCACTTCATCCCATTCTGTTCATGGGCGGCTCCGGCGCCATCGGCCACCAGACGGCTCGCGCATTGCGCGCAGCGCATCCCGACGTCCCCTTGCTGATCGGCGGACGCGACCTCGCCAAGGCTCAGCAAACCGCCGAGCAAATCGGCAATGCCCAGGGTGTAGTCATCGATGCTCGCGCAGATGATCTGGGGCTGGGTGATCGCCCGGTCAGCGCCATCGCCTTGTTCTACATGGACCATGCCCTCGCCGGGCTGCGCTTTGCGCAAAAGCGCAAGGTGCCGCACCTGAGCATCTCTTCCGGCGTATTCGAAATCGCCCCGCAGATCGCCAGTTTCATCCACTCGCCCGACGCGTCGCCCATTGTCCTCGGCTACGAATGGATGGTCGGCGCCACCACCGTCGCAACGCTGCACATCGCCAAGGCATTCGCCCGCGTGCACGACATCCGCATTCATGCCCTGGTCGACGAACAGGACGGCGGCGGCCCGACCGTAGCCGTCGATTTCGAGCACCTGAACAAAATGCTGCCCGCCGCGCTGACCCGCCGTGACGGCGAATTCATCTGGCGTGAAGGCGACGATGCCAAGGTCAGCTTCCGCGCCGTCGACGGCACGACCCTGCAGGGCGCCGGCTTCTCCTCCATCGACGTGACAGGCCTGGCCGCCGCCACCGACGCCCCGAACGTCGAGTTCAACCTCGCCAGCGGCATCAGCTCGACCCGGCGTCAGGGTCTGCCGATGTCGACGGAAATACTCATCGAACTTGAAGGCACGGATCACGAGGGCCAGCCATTGCGCACACGCCACGCCGTGGTTCACCGCGCAGGTGCAGCGGCGTTGACCGGGCTCAGTGTGGCCATGCTGCTGGAGCGACTGGTTGGGCTGGATGGGCAAGCGCCGGTAAGGCCGGGGCTGTATTTTCCGTATCAATTGCTGGAGGCGCAGGTGTTTTTACAGCGGCTGGAAAAAGACGATGGCGAGCTGATCGAATTGGACGTGTGACCCCTCTGGACAAAGGCTGGTCAATTTTGCCCGAGCGCCTGTACGACACGCTCCGCGATGGCGAGACAGCTCGTCAACCCAGGAGATTCGATGCCGAACAGATTAACCAGCCCCGGCACTCCATGCGCCGATGGGCCACTGATGACAAAGTCCGCCGCCGGTTCGTGTACGGCGTTGATTTTCGGGCGGATGCCGCTATAAGCCGGTTCCAGGCTGCCATCGGGCAGGCCGGGCCAATAGCGGCGAATCGCCTGATAGAAACCTTCGGCCCGCTGAGGATCCACACGGTAATCAACCTGATCGACCCACTCGACATCCGGTCCGAAACGCGCCTGCCCCCCCAGGTCAAGCGTCATGTGCACGCCGAGACCCGCGGCTTCGGGCGCGGGATAGATGAGATGGCGAAAAGGTATCCGACCGCTGAAGCTGAAGTAGCTGCCTTTGCACAACCTGGCCAACGGGACGTATCGTGAAGACAGACCGACAATGTGACCCGCAAGCTGGGGCGCAGACAAGCCCGCACAGTTGATCAGTTCGCCACAGCTGACGTTCATGGGTTGCGCACCGCCGATCTGCAACTCAAAACCCTGCGGGCGACGACAGGCCGATTCGAACGGCGTGTTAAAGGCAAACGAGGTGCCCGCCGCCTCGGCGTCTGCCTGCAAGGCAAGCATCAAGGCATGGGAGTCGACAATTGCGGTAGAGGGCGACCAGAGTGCCGCGATACATGACAACTCAGGCTCCAGTTCCAGCGCCTGCCGGGCGCTGAGCAGTTGCAGGTCGTTGACGCCATTGCGCCGTCCCTGCTGCCATAACCGCTGCAATGCCCCGCACTGCGCCTCATCGGTTGCGACAACAAGCTTGCCCAGAGGTTGGCGCGCTACTGCGTGCGCTTCGCAAAAGGCATACAGGCGATGCCTGCCGTCGACGCACATTTGCGCCTTGAGGCTGCCAGTGGGGTAGTAGATGCCGGCGTGAATGACTTCTGAATTGCGCGAGCTGATGCCGGTTCCAATGCGTTCACCCGCCTCCACCACGATCACTTCACGGCCGCTCACGGCCAGGGCCCGGGCGACAGCCAGCCCGAGCACTCCGGCGCCAATCACGACACATTCGATATCGACGCTCACCACCTCACCGTGCGTTCAAATTGCTTGATCAGCGTGACGACCTTTTCTACATCGCCATCCGACAAATGATGGTGGCAAGGAAGTGTGATCATTTGCCGGGACAGGCGTTCGGTTGTGGGCAACGCAATGCGCGGCTGACTGCTCAACCATGCCTTCTGCCAATGAATGGGCACCGGATAATGAATGGCCGCTTGCACATCGTTCTCTGCCAGATAAGCCTGCAGCTCGTCACGATGCGTGGATTGCACGACATAGTGATAGTAGGCATTTCCCGGTTTGCCGCGCCCCAGGTCAGTGCCCGTACGGGTTGTCGAGAGGACGTCATCATAGAACGCGGCAATTTCCACGCGTCGATTCAGCCACTGATCCAGATACTGCGCTTTGATGTTGAGTGCTGCTGCCTGCAACGAGTCGAGTCTGGAGTTGATGCCGAACCGGATCGATTCGTTACGGTTTTCCAGGCCGTGATTGCGTGCAATCCGCGCGTATTCGGCAATTCCCGGATCGCGAGTCACCAGCATCCCACCGTCACCCAGACCACCGAGCGTCTTCAACGGATGCATGGAAAACGCTGACGCATCAGCGCGAGTGCCGACTTGCCGGCCATCGATCGTAGTGCCGATCGCCTGAGCGCAATCCTCGATCACGGCAACCCCGCGCGAGCGGCACAGGTCGATGATGGGGTCGATATCCAGAGGGCGTCCGCGCAGATAGACAGGAATCACGGCTTTGGTCCGATCAGTCACAAGTGGCGCAATCGTCTCGACGCTCAGGAGTTCATCGTCACCCACATCTGCCAGGATCGGCCGGGCACCAACAGCAACAATGGCTCCGACTGTGGCAACAAAGGTATTGGCGCAGGTGATCACCTCGTCACCGGGGCCGATATCGAGCGCGCGCAATGCCAGAAACAGCGCATCCGTGCCTGAATTGAGGGCAACGGCGTGCGCGCCGCCACAACGATCCGACATCCATGACTCGAACGCCAGAACCTGATCGCCGAGAATGAACTCGCCCGATTGCAACAGCTCCCGCCAGCGTTCAAAGATCTCGCCACAGAGATCCTGGGCCTGTTCCTGTACGTTATTGCACTTGATCATTACGCGCACTCCCTGGCATGAACATGATGGACGTCAGGACGATCAGCAGAGTGCCAACCGCGCTGATGACGGCGGTCAACGCAAGCGTCTGGGAATAGCCGATCATCCCGCCGACTACGCCGCTGCCCAGATAAATGAACGGGTGCACACCGCTGGTGACAAAGGTATCCACCGCCACGACTTTGCCCAGATCCTTTTCGGGCGACAGTGTTTGCATGGCGGTTGCCCAGCCGGTGAGCCAGGACGCTTCGACGATACCGACGAACGACGCCCCCAGAACCGCCATCCATGCCGCCGTCCCCAGCCCGAGTAACGCCATCGCTCCGGCCAAGAACAACCCGCATACCACAGCAAGGCCCACCAGGCGTTCGTGCCCCGAGGCCAGCACGGTGACAACCGATCCGAGACAAGCGCCGAACCCCGATGCTGCGAGGCAATATCCCCACATTTCTTCGCTGAAACGAAGACTGATCGCGTAGGGTGCAACGACCAGAAAAATCGGAAAACACAGCACGTTCACCACCAGCGTCGCCGCAAACCCCAGCAGCAGCGTGGCGTTGCGGCTGACCACGGTGATGCCCTTGAACGCCTCGCGCAGGGAGAACTCTTCTTCGGATTCATGACGGCCGACATTCGGTAACTGAGCGGTGTAAATCGCCGCGCCGAAGAAGGTCAAGCCATCGATCAGTATCCCCCAGACCGGATCCCACAAGATGATGAACACGCCCAACGTCGCCGGAAACAGAATGGCGACCAGGTTATCGATGAAGTTCATCGCGCCGTTGCCCGCGACCAGCGCCTTTTTGGGTAACAGGCTGACCAGCAGCACCTGAGCGCAGGGCCGAGAAACGCCGATGCCGATGCCAAAGATCAGATAGGCCAGCACCAGCCAGCCCCAAGGCGCACCGGTCAGAAGCAGTGCGACGGCCGCAAGCTGCGCCATGCCTCGGGCCGTATCGGTGTAGATGAGCACCTGTCGAGGCGACTTGCGATCCGCCAGCATGCCGCCGGCCAGAGCACCGACGACGGTTCCGATTCCGACTGCGGCCATGATGAAGCCAAACACATCACCACCAAAACCGTCCCGTATCAGCGCTATCGGCAGCGCCGCCAGACAGATGGCGTCGCCGGCCATCGACAGGCCCTGGCCGATCAGCAACTTGCGAAAAGGCAAGACTCGCAGCGCATCGTTATAGGGGGATAAGCGTTCTTTGATAGAAATCATCGGTGCCCCTCCTTGAGGCATATATATCCATCCTGGCCACGTTCGGTTGGCAACTGCCGGCCGCCCTCGCGGATTTCCAGCTCATCGTCTCCGATTACGGAAATGCGCAGACGGCGGCCCCGAAACTCAAGGGTGAAGTGGTAGGCATCCCAATCGGCGGGCAACCTCGGGCGGAAGGCCAGTTGGTCCGCAACGAGATCAAGTCCTGCCAGCCCTTCCACCAAGCCTTGCCAGGCTCCGGCATAGGCGGAAAGATGCAGGCCATTGCTGTAGTCGTCGAGCGGGGTGAAATCCAGGTTGTAGCGGCTGGCCCGAGCAATGAAATCGGCACTGATCGACGTCTTGCCCAAGTGCGCGGCGACAACCGCGTGCGGGCCGTAGCTCAATGACGATTCATGCACCGTACGCGGTTCATAATATTCGAACGCTGCGCGTTTCACGTCCGTTGAAAAATCTTCTGGGAACATCGACATCAACAACACGATGTCGGCCTGTTTGACCACCTGCGACGCGAAATTCTGCAGATTCTCTGCGCTCTCCCGTTCGGCCTCGTCCGCAAACTGCGGCCCACGCTTTTTGTCGGAACGCAGCTGCGTGTCAGGTAAGGCGGCATAACCCTCGAACTCTTCAGGAATGACCACCCCACCCACAGTGATCCAGGGCAGAAAGACGTTATCGGCTATCGACTGCCAGCGCCTGGACTGTGCCTCGGGCAATCCCGGAAAGCCCGGCCGGTCGCACAGGGAAAGCGTTGACCGGAGACACCAGCGCAGCATGTAATTGGTAAAAAAGCTGTTGTCCACATGATAGTGGTATTCGTCCGGCCCCATGACCGATTCAACGACATACGCCTGACGACTCTCGGACCACTTGAACACGGACGCGGCGAAACGGGCGCACTCAAGCAGCATTTCAAAGCCGCGAGAGATCATGAACGCATCGTCACCAGTGACCTTCCAGTATTTGTTCACGGCATAGCAAACGTCTGCCGAAATGTGGAGCACCTCATGGACACTCCACTCTCGTCGAATGTCCTGTTCGGGATACGCCAGCACATAATGGGGACCATTTTCCCGCCCTCGATCATTGGCTGCTTCCGGAAAACGCGCTCCCTCATAGCCACTGGCCCGAGCAAACTCCCGCGCTTGTTCCAGACAGTGGTAGCGATAGTCAATCAACGCCCTGGCGACACCGGGTTCGTTCCAGATCCAGAACATGCACTTGTGCAGTTCGGTATCGAAAAACGTCGCTCCGGAGTGATACGTACTGGTCAGGCCGCGCGCCGGCGAGAGCGTTCCCCGCTCGGGGGGTGCGACTCCCACGCCGTGCTGTAGCAATTGAAACATCGCGTATTTGATGCCCAGATCGGTACGTCTCTGCGCGGTTTGAACAGTGACGTCATGCTCGCTCCAGATCCTGCTCCATCGGTCAAGATGGCTGCTCTGGATATGGGTCACATCGAAGTCGCCAGAAAGCGCGTCGGGCATACTGTGCTCGCCATCGATTGCAACCCGCCAATGCGTGGCGATGCGATGCTGCAACACCGAGTCGAAATCCATGGTGACGGAAGCAATACAACCCTGCAGGCCGTGTCGCCAGCAAACAACGGAACTCGCCGCTGAACCGGACTGTTCGACACGTACGTCGTAGCGCAGCCGATACTCCGCGGCATCGACATCCACAGTGAAGGCCGTTCGATCGACAACACTTTGCCCAAAACGGTAATGTCGGGCGGTCAGCCAGTCACTGGTGCCCAGGTATTCATTCTCGGCACTGCCATCCACGCCGTAATCCAGTCGCAATCGGTGCGCACCGGTCGGCTCGCCCAGTCGAGTCAGACTGATGCGGGTCGACACGGCACTGTCATCAGGGGCATCAATGAACTGATCAATCGTCAGCTCATAACGGACGCCCCGCAGTTGGAACAGCTCGCGACTGCTGACTGTCGCCTGATCCATTGCCAACACCACCGCCGGTCCATCGCCTGATGGCTCGAGAGGTTCGCCCGTGTCCACATCGTAGAGGCGCAGGACTGCCGGCGCTGGCAAAGAAATGATCTCCCGCGAAACGCCGACCCCGGGTGCATAGACCCCCGCGCAGAGCAGTTGCGTGCGCCGTGTGCGCGGCGAGGCACTGGGCACATGCGGGCGCACGCCGATCAAGGGATTGGCCAGCATTGCCACGCAGGCTGCGAAGGACGATGTCCGCGGCTCGATACCGACGATATCCTCGCACTCCTCTCCATAAGCGATGGTCAGCACGACGTGTCCCCCGACGGCTGGAACGACCAGTCTTTGTGCAGCATGTTGCGCACATTGTGATAGCGGGTGTCGGACAACACATCGTCACTGTCGTTGAAGTTCCCGGATTGCCATTGCTCGCAGATTTCCACGATGGCATCCCTGATCGAATAGATGAACTCGAAACCCAGTGTCTCCTGCACCCGTCGCGAATCCAGACGGTAAGACCGAACATCATCGCTGCGGGTAGTGGTGATCGGCACGTTGACGAGGAAGTAACGATCGACAACCTGTTTTACCTGATCGGCTATCTCGGTCACCGTGTGGTTTTCGTAGCCGACGTTGATTGCGGTTCCGCAGACTTCGTCCAGCGATTCGCGCTCCACGAGCATCGTATACAGCCGGGTCAGATCGCCGATATGCACATTGGGGCGGTATTGACTGCCGCCGAACACGGTAATTTCACCGCGCGCCAGCGCACTGGCGGTAAGGATATTGACGGTCAGATCCAGGCGCTGGCGAGGCGACCAGCCGCACACGGTAGCGGCTCGAACCGCGACGGTTTCAAAGGATGCATCAGTGAGCCCGAACAGTATTTTTTCGCCGTCAGCCTTGAAGCGGTTGTAGTCGGTGATGGGCACGCAGGGTTGGCGCTCATCGACAAATGGTTCTGTATTGACGCCGTAGACACTGGCTGAGGATGCATAGATAAAGCGCCGGCAGCCAAGGCGCTTTGCACTGCTCATGAGATGCGGCAGACAATCGATATTGATGGACTGGCCGAGTTCGGGTGCCGAATTGAAACTGGGATCATTGGCCACTGCGGCAAGATGGACAACGGTGTGCATCCCCCGAAGCGACTGCTCGACGAGCAGCGGATCGCGAATATCGCCCTTTATGAATTCCAGTGCCGGATGGTTCATCACGCCCTCCAGGCCGTTGCCGAAATAAAGCGCATCCAGTACCCGGACCCGGTAACCGGCAGCCAGCAGTTTTGGTACCAGACGCGAGCCAATGTAGCCCGCACCGCCTGTAACGAGAACAGCGGATTGATTATTCATGGTCCTTCCTTGGGATGGGTTTGCCAGCGGGTATTCATCAAGCGATGACAGTATTGATGCCTGTGGATGAGCAGCCTTGGGCTCAAGAGCATGCCGGCGGATCTGCCAGGCATGGAGCCCCAGGCCACAGGCCAGATCCGTTGCATAGGGACTGTCGTCAATCAGCTCGACATCCTGCGGATCGCGGCTTCCGACCAGTTGTTGAATCAGCGCTTCGCGGCTCTGACCGGGCGCCTGTCGGGTAATCGATAACCTGGATTCTTGCCGCAGACTGGAGCGCTCGATAGCCGCCTCGAACAACTGCGGCGCATTCAGAGACGCCGTATAAAACATCACTGGCTGTGCGGCTTGTGCAATGCGTTCCAGCAAGCGCTTTGCATCCTCGAACAGCTCAGTGCCTTGGGAGAGTTGTAGAAATTCCTTTTGTTTGTGCTGCGCCAGTTCGTCTGCGCTGAGCGAGCCGCTCCTTTGAGCACCGATGTCATCGGTGATCAGCGCCAGCAATCGTGAAGCGCCTTCCATGCGAGGACGTCCGGCAATGTGGTCAATGTATTCGCGCTGAGTCAGTTGTTTGCCGGCAAGTCTGTGAGCGACGTTGCTCCACGCTTGAAAATGCGGCGTGTCGATCATTGTTCCGTCGAGGTCAATCAGCAAAAGTTTTGACATGATTGTTTACCTGTCATCTGTGCGTGGACATGACGAGCCGGGCGATTCTGGACGTCGAGTCGAATATCTTGTCGTCCGTCAAGATCATTCGCCCCCCTGCGCTTTCAACCAGTGCGCGCTCCGCCTGAAGTCTCACGTCTGACCCGTCACTGTAATCCGCACCCTTGAAATAGAGGTTGGGACGTAGCGTCTTGATCATCAATTCAGCAGTGGGTGTGTGATTTACGATGACATGATCGCAATAGCGAATAGAGGCAAGAAACTCTGCGCGTTTTTGATCGGGGAATACCGGCCGGTCCGCTCCTTTATTGACATATGGGTCGGCGGTAACTGACACGAACAATCGATCCACCATTGTTCTGGCACGTTGCAAATGATAAAGGTGCCCAGGATGCACAATGTCGAAACAGCCGTGACAAAGACCGATAGTCAAACCTTTTTCGCGGCAATAAACCGCCTCATCCTGCAGTGCAGTGATGTCACTTAAAACGCCCATGATTATTCATTCCTTTGAGATAAGAGATTTAGCCATGATGTTCAGGTGTTCAAGTTCTCCCCAGTAATCGGGAAGCTGCCCGACGATTTGAAAACCATTGCGTAAATGAAAACGGTAGGCTGCACGTTCTTTGTCAATATTTCCTATATCCAGACATAACCATGTCTTTTCATTTGCCAGAGCGTACTTTTCAATTTCGTCATATAACAACGAAGCCACCCCGTATCGACGGTATTGGCTATCAACAATCAACCAGTCTGCCCACAGGACATACTTCGAGGGGATCGGACCTGCGGCGCAGCCCATCGTCCCGATCACCCGTCCGTCTACTGTGGCGACAAATCGCCCCCCTTCAAATTGAGGATTGGCAAGTTCATTGGCAAATTGCTGACCCGCAGACTCGGTAAGATCCTCGCCAGAGGCAATCTGGGCGACCAACCCCAGAACAGCTTCCATGTCAGCCTTTGCAAATCGCCGCAGGCGAATCTTCGTAACAGGTTCATTTGGCATGGTACTGAACCCTCTTGAGTGCCGAATCCAGCCGCTCACAGGCGTCCGCCAACATTTCAGTCGTATGCGATGCACTCAGGGTGACAGGCTCTGGGCAATAACTGAGGGGCATCAAAAAGCCATACAAGTTGTACTCACGGGATAGCAGGGCGAACAACTTCTGGGCAAAGTCGATCGGGTAGAAATGCTCTATCTCCCTCATGGTTCGAGGACGTTCGGAGGTTCCAATGTGGACGCCGATTCGACCGCCGTACCCATCGATATGACAGGGTATGTGGTGTTTATCGAAAACGTCCCTAAGCCCGGCCTTCAAGCGCGATTCCAGCGCGGCGATGTGCCGGTGCACCGTTCCATCCTGCAAATGCTCGATGGCGGCAAGCGCGGCGGACACGGACAGGTATCGCCCCGTATTGGTCCCGCTGACCTGAACAGGACCGCGTGGTGCGATTACGTCCATGTATTCGGCTTTACCGGCAATACCCGCGATCGGCATGCCGCAGCCGAACGCCTTGCCGAAGGCGGCGATGTCGGGTACGACACCGAAGTCCTTTTGCGCACCACCAATGTTTGCGCGGAAACCGGTGAGCACTTCGTCGAAGATCAGCAGCGCACCCTTACGGCTGGTCAGCGCACGCACATTTTGCAGAAAACCTTCATCCGGTCTGATGCATCCGATATTCAATGCAACAGGTTCCAGGATCACCCCTGCCACATCGTCCTTGTATTTTTCAAAAGCATTTTCCAGCGCTTCCAGATCATTCCATGAAACCGAAACCGTCAAGTTGCCGAATTCGTCAGGAATTCCCACAGTGCCCGATAAACGTTCCAGTTCTCTTCCCGCCAATAACGCGCCAGAGCGCGGTGAAGAATCCACGTTCCAGGTCAAAGAGTCATTAAGCCCATGAAAATGCCCTTCGAACTTGATGATGATGCGTCGACCGGTAACGGCACGGGCGATACGCGTCGCATACATGGTCGCTTCCAGTCCGGAGTTGACCAGCCGCAACTTTTCGGCGCAGGGGACGACCGCACAGAACCGCTCACTCAACAGACGATGTTCATCGGTCTCATACTGCTGAAGAAAGCCCCGCTCCAGTGCCTTTAGAATGGAGTTTTTGATGACTGGACTATCGTGTCCCAACAGGCAGGATCCCCAGCCCATAATATAATCATCGCGCCATTCGCCCGATGTCAGCTGAACGCGCGCGCCGGCGGTATTCTGCACATTTATCGGCCCGACTACCGACAAGTGATTCCATCCCGATAGAACATTGCCAACACGTGTTTCCTTTAAACAATCCATGACGACTGACTCTCCCTTTAAAAAGTTTAGAGCGAACAAAGTCCAATACCCAGGCAAATGAAATTCGCCATGGCATTCGAACAAGATTCGATCGTGCGATACGCAATAACGTAGAAAGCAGCGCAGCAAGTTGGAGGAAAAACTAGCCCCGCCATCTACGCCGCGTCAATTTAAAAAATAAATGGCCGCCTAACAGCTTGTTTGCCAATGAAAACTGTTTTTCTTAAGAGAAAGTAGCGCAAAACATCAGGCGCATTATTTCAAACAGATATAAATGAATTTTCGCACTTATATTTCAGCAAGTTAGCCACAGCAAAACGCATTCTTTCAATGATTGGAAAATCTGATCCGCAAGTTTCGCAAACAACTGTGATGCTTATTAATCACATCCTGTATAAGCGGCGGACCTGGTTAATGACGAGGGTCAACTCCGCACACTTGAAAACTCCAATAGCCAAGAGAGAGAGTTAGTCGCGGATAGCAAAAGGCCCGTCATTGACGGGCCTCTTTCAAACCTGACCTTATACCGAACGCGAGGGTTGAACCTGCCCCCTGTTCTCAGGCCGAATCCTGAACCAGATCGCATACATCGCCGGCAGAAACACCAGCGTGATAATCGTGCCAACAAACGTGCCGCCGATCAGCGTGTACGCCAGCGTGCCCCAGAACACCGAGTGGGTCAGCGGAATGAACGCGAGAATCGCCGCCAGCGCGGTCAACAACACTGGCCGCGCCCGTTGCACTGTCGCTTCAACCACGGCATGGAACGGCGCCAGCCCTTCCTGCTCGTTGTGATGAATCTGCCCGATCAGAATCAGCGTGTTGCGCATCAGAATCCCGGACAGCGCAATCAACCCGACCAGCGCATTGATGCCGAATGGCTGGTTGAAGATCAACAGCGTCGGCACCACACCGATCAAGCCTAACGGCGAGGTGAGGAAGACCATGATCATCGCTGAGATCGAGCGTACCTGGACGATGATGATGAGCAGCGTCATGGCGATCATGATCGGCAGCAACGGCAGAATCGCTTTGCCGGCCTTGCCGGATTCTTCGATGGCGCCCGCCTGCTCAATCCGGTAGCCGGAAGGCAGGTTTTCGATGATCGGCTGCAACTGCTGGATGATCGCACCGGAAACGTCCGGTGGCTGCAAACCTTCGGCGATGTCGCCACGGACGGTGATGGTCGGCGTGCGATCGCGGCGGCGCAGGATCGGGTCTTCCATGCGCACTTCGACCTGGCCGATCTGCGACAGCGGGATGCGCTGCCCCGCCGCACCGACCAGGGTGAAGCCTTCGATCTGTGCCGGGTCCAGGCGGATATTGCCCGCCGCACGGCCAACGACCTGCACGGAACGGATGTCCTCGCGCACCGCCGTGATCGGCACGCCGCTGAGCAGAAATTGCAACTGCTGGGCGACCGCGCTGGACGTAAGCCCCACCGCCTGCAAGCGGTCCTGATCCAGGTTGAAATGCAAGGTCGGCGTCAGCGGCCCCCAGTCAGTGTTGACGGTTCTCATCATCGGGCTGTCCTGCATCACTGCCCTGACCTGCTCGGCGATGTCGCGCAATTTCGCCGGATCAGGCCCCATCACCCGATAGGCCACCGGAAATGGCGAATACGGGCCGAAGACAATTTGCGTCGCCCGAACCCGCGCCTCTGGAGCAAGCCCTTCGGCGACCGCTTCGCGCAAACGCAACTTCAGAGTTTCACGGGCGTTTTGGCTGTCGGTCAGCACAACGATTTTGGCGAACGATGGGTCCGGCAACTCCGGCGCCATCGCCAGGAAAAACCGTGGTGCACCCTGACCGATATAGGCGGTGACGATTTTGGCCTCTTCCTGCTTGTGCACCCAGGCTTCGACTTTGGCCGCCGCAGCGCTGGTCTGCTCGATGGACGTGCCGTAGGGCATCCGCACTTCAATCATCACTTCGGGGCGGTCAGAGGTCGGAAAGAACTGCTTCTTCACCAGCCCCATGCCCGGAATCGCAACGGCAAACAGCGCGACCACCGTACCGGCCACCAGCCATTTGCGCGTGATCACCCATGCCAGAACACGCCGGAAACGGTTATAGCGCGGCGTGTCGTAGATTGCCGCGTGCCCGCCTTCGACTTTCTTGATGTCCGGCAACAGCTTCACGCCCAGGTACGGCGTGAAAGCCACGGCGACGACCCACGAAGCAATGAGCGCGATGCCGACAATCCAGAACATGTTGCTGGTGTATTCGCCCGCCGTTGATTGCGCGAATCCGTTGGGCAGAAAGCCAATCGCCGTCACCAGCGTACCGGCCAGCATTGGCGCTGCCGTGTGACTCCAGGCATAAGCGGAGGCCTTGATGCGGTCGTAGCCCTCCTCCATCTTCACCACCATCATTTCAATGGCGATGATCGCGTCATCGACCAGCAGCCCGAGCGCCAGAATCAGCGAGCCGAGGGTGATCCGGTCAAAGTTCTTGCCGGTGGCCGCCATCACCACAAACACGATCGCCAGGGTCAAGGGCACCGCCGCTGCGACCACCACGCCGACACGCCAGCCCATGCTGAGAAAGCACACCAGCATGACCACCAGCAGCGCGACAAAGAACTTGACCATGAACTCGCCGACCGCCGAGTCGATATTCACCGCCTGATCGGTGACTTTCGACAGCGGCATGCCCAACGGCATTTCCCCGTTGATCCTGACTGTCTCGGCATCCAGCGCCTTGCCCAGATCGAGACCGTTCCAGCCCTCGCGCATGATCACGCCGAGCAATAACGCTTCTTCGCCGTTGTTGCGCACCAGGAAGGTTGCCGGGTCTTCGTAGCCGCGCTCGACCGTGGCCACGTCAGACAGCTTGAGTGTTCGGCCCTGAGCGACAACAGGCGTGTCACGGATTTTCTGCAACGTATCGAACGCGCCATCGACGCGCAAAAACACCTCTGGCCCTTTAGTTTCGACCGATCCGGCGGGGGTCAGCACGTTTTGATTGTTCAGCGCGGCGAAGATGTCCTGCGGCGACAAGCCCAGCGTCGCCAGCCGATCATGGGAAAACGAAACGAATATCCGCTCGGCCTGCTCGCCGATGATGTTGACCTTTTTCACCCCCGGCACGTGCAACAGGCGCTGGCGCAACGTCTCCGCGTCGCGCACCAGCAAGTGCTGCGGCTCGCCCTTGGCTTTCAAGGCGAACAGCGCGAAGGTCACGTCGGAGAACTCGTCGTTGACCATCGGCCCGAAGACACCCGCCGGCAGCTTGATTGCTTCGTCGTCGAGCTTTTTCCGTGCCTGATAAAACTCTTCCTGCACTTGCGACGGCGGTGTGCTGTCGAGCAACGAGACCATGGTGAATGCCAGTCCCGGGCGCGTGTAGGTTTCCGTGCGGTCGTACCACTTCAGTTCCTGCAAGCGTTTTTCGAGGGGTTCGGCGACCTGATCCTGCATCTCTTGCGCGGTCGCTCCCGGCCACGCGGTAATCACTGTTAGCTGCTTGACCGTGAACGGCGGATCTTCCGCCCGGCCCAATTTGAAGAACGACAGGACGCCGGCCACGGCGATCAGAAAAATCAGAAACACCGTGATCGCACGTTGGCGCACGGCGATAGCAGAAAGGTTGAACCGGCCCTCGCTCATGGACGACTCCCGGCAATCTGGCCATCGTCGCGGGCAAGCAAGCGCACTTCTTCGCCATCGCGCAGCAGATGCGCGCCCAGCGCGACAATCGGCTCACCGACGTTGAGCTGGCCAGCGACACGGGCCGAATCATCGCTCAAGCCCAGCACCTCGACCGGGCGCCAGCTCACTTTCGCCGGTGTGCCGGCGATGACCCACACGCCGGGGCCTTTGCCCGGGTCGTAGATCGCGGCGACGGGCACTTTCAGCGCCTGATCTGGCGAAGAACCCTGAGCAATTTCGACGGTGACCGTCGAGCCGATTGGCGCATTGGCCAAACTGCCTTCGAGCACATAGCGTGCCTCGAAAGTACGAGCTGTGCTGTCGGCCGAATCGGAAAGCAGACGCAGTTTTGCGCTCACCGCAGCCGACGTATCGCCATACAGTTTTGCCTGAGCGGTTGAGCCCGGCGCGGGGCGCAAGGTCTCGGGCAGATGGACGATGGCCTCCCGCTGACCGGCCCGCGCCAGCCGCACCACCGGTTGTCCCGGACTGACGACTTGCCCGGGTTCGGCGAGGGTTTCCACCACCACGCCATCAGCGTCCGCCAGCAAAACCGCGTAACCCGAGGCGTTGCGCGCGACGTCCGCTTGCGCCACAGCGGCATTGAGCTGCGCCCTGGCGGTGTCGGCTGCGGCTTTGAACTGATCGTAGGCCGATGCCGAAATAGCGCCGGCGGCGACGAGTTTGCGATTGCGCGCTTCGTCACCGGCAGTCTGTATGGCTCGGGCGCGAGCGGCGCTCACCGCTTCTTGCTGGGCTCGCGCCTGCAGGCCGAGGTCGATCGGGTCGAGGCGCATCAGTGGCTGGCCGCGCTTGACCGTCTGACCGGTATCAACCAGACGCTCGAGCACCTTGCCCGAAACGCGAAAGCCCAGATCGCCCTGGGTGCGCGCAGCGACGACGCCGGTGAATGATCGAGACCCATTTTCTGCCGGTTGCACCGTTGCCGATCTGACAATCGGCGCCAAGGTACGTGGATCTTTTGCGCTGGAGGAATCCCCGCACGCCGTCAGGGCCAAGGGCAACAAACATACCGCGAGGGGGAAAGGTCGGAGCCGGCGCATGGAATTCCTTCACAGAAAATAGGATGATCATCATATTCTCAGTCTTGTGACCAATATCGTCAACAGTCACAAAGGCGCCGGCCCGATCTTTCAGCGTTGAATCAGAAGCGATAGCTGACAGAAGTACCGAGCCCGCTGGCGCTGTTCTTGTATTTCGCGCTGTACGAACCCTTGCCCGCCGAGGTGTCGTTGATCTCGACGCTGAATACGCGGCCCGCGATTGGTGTTGTTCGCGGGAGGCTGATCAACCGAGAACCCAGTAAGCAGCACTGAAATAACCAAAATGCGGCGGCCATGTTGCCCCAGTGACCATACCAGTAAAGAGTCACAAACAGAACAGCGGAAATGTCGTTGCGTCAGGAACAGGATGGGGTTGGGGCGACTGATCCGAGTATTCGGATCAGCAAAGGGTCAAGGCATCAAGCTGCGCAAGATGAGGTTCGAAGTCAGCGTGGGCGCCACTTCGATGAAATCCAGATTGTGTTGCAGCATCAGGGGATTGACGAAGGGCCGCAGCGCCAAGTGGATCGATTCGACCGTCTCGTCCAGCGGCGTCCTGCGCTCGAACTCACCGGCCTCGCGACCATCGCGGACAATGTCGGTGATAAAGCGCTTGATCTGCGCATCGTAACGCTGCGCACTTGGCCAGTTCTCACCCGCTGCAAACGCGGCAATGTGGTAGAGTTTGCGATCGTTGAAGAACAGATTCACACCCGTGGCGATCACGGTTTTTACCAGCCGGCGGAAACGCTCGGTGGGCGTCAGGTCTTCTTCGTTTATCGCCTGCTCGACCGCCGCAACGATCTGCCCCAGACAGTTCGAGCAGATTGCTTCGCCAATCGCCTGTTTGGAATCGAAGAATTTGTAGATGTACGCCTTGGAGAAACCGATGGCCTTGGCCAGATCGGACACCGTGGTCTTGGCGTAGCCGTACTGGCTGAAATGCTCGTTGGCCGCCGCGACAATCTGATCACGAATGTCGTGATCAACGGGACCACGCGGGCCGGGGAAGGATGGGGAAACTGAGGACTGATTCATGTCGGCAGCTTACTCACCCGCCCGTCGACTGACAACGTGTGACTCATTCTGAAAACCACCACCCATCCACTGTGGGAGCGAGCCTGCTCGCGAATACGCCCGCCCAAACAACACCAATTCCCCAAGCTGCTGCACTACCCGGCCTTACTGATCGCAGAAAAATTGATACGAGAAAAGCCATGCAGCAACATCCCGACAATGATCAGCGCCCCCGCCCGCAACCAGGTCTCCCAGCCCTGCTGACTGAGCAGCACCAGACACGACACGATCGCGAGCACCGGAACGAAGGTCGGTACGCGAAAGTGATCCTCCTCGACCCTGTCACGACGAAGAACCAGCACCGCCACATTGGTACTCAGAAAAACGAACAGCAACAGCAACACCACCGTCTCTGCCAGCGTCGCCAGCGTCCCTGTGAGTGTCAGGGCAATAGCCACCACGGTCGTTGCGACAATGGCAGCCCACGGAGTTTTGCGTTGAGGCAGCACCGCACCCAAAACACCCGGCAACAGCCCCAGATTCGCCATGCCATAGGTCAATCGGCTGGCCATGATCATGGTTAACAACGCACCGTTGGCCACAGCAATCAGCGCAATAAAAGAGAACAGCGCCGGCGGGATTGCGAGGGTCGATGCGCGGACAACTTCTAGCAAAGGCGCCGATGTTGCCACCAACTTCTCGGTAGGCAACACCGAAGAAGCCGCCACGCCCACCGCCATGTAAACCACCCCAGCGGTGAGCAAAGCGGCGAACAAGGCCCGCGGGTAGACCTTGCGCACGTCTTTGATTTCCTCGGCCAGATTGGCCGAAGTTTCGAAACCGACGAAGGAATAGAAAGCCAACAATGCAGCCCCCAGCACCGCCAGCATGGGACTGACGCCCGGTTTGAACGTGAGCGTCCGCCCCAGGTCCGCATCGCCTGTGCGGAAATACCAGACCGCAGCCACGATCACCAGAATCAGCCCGGACAGTTCAATCACGGTCATCACCAGATTCGCCCCAAGCGACTCCTTGATCCCCCGCGCGTTGAGCAGGCCGATCGCCAGGAGAAACACCAGCGCTGCAATCTGCGGCGATACGTCGACAAAGGCGTTGAGGTAATCACCGGCAAACGCCAGCGACAAACCCGCAGCGCTGGTGACCGCAGCCGCCAGCATGCAGAAACCGACCAGGAAGGAAATGAGCGGCGACTTGAAGGCCTTTTGCGCGAACACCGAAGCCGCGCCGGCGTGGGGATATTTGGTCACCAGCTCCGCGTAGGAACCTGCCGTCAACATGGCGAACAACAACGCGATCAGCAGCGGGACCCAAATCGCGCCGCCCACCTCCCCCGCGATCGTTCCGGCGAGTGCGTAAACACCCGCGCCGAGTACATCGCCGAGAATGAACAGAAACAGCATCGGGAAAGTGATAGCCCGGCGCAGAGCAGGTTTATGAGTGGGAGCCGTCACGGTCATTCCTTGGTTCAGGTGTGGAGGAGCAGGAGGGTTGTCACCTCAAACAATGGAAATGACGCCGAAAGCAAAGTTCAAAATCTGTGACGGCCCGATTGGCACGGCGCTATAAACATTGCCCACTCGACACCATACAAGCGAGCCTGCTCGCGAAGACCCCAGCCCGATCAACACAAAACCTCAGCCAAAACCAATTCCCTAAACACCTCGTTTAAAACTGACATTCAGACTGTTCCAGCAAGCTACAACGCCTTGCGCCATTGCCTACGACTACGCCAGAATCCGCCGGCTTGTGCGCCTCGGGCCGTGGTTCTATCGTTGGCCGGTCACTGAAAACATAGTGATCGGGTTTGGTAGCCCGGGTATACGAGGTCCGCAATGACACCGTTTGGCGAAGTCTTCGCCTGGCTTCTATGGTGGCTATGCGCAGGGCGCTTTCGAGCGCGCCGGTTTTGCCTTGTGTCCCGGTCTACCAACCTGTGCATGGCCGCCACCCTTCGTTTGGTAGCGAACGGGTGATGGCTCCTTTTAAAGCGGCACGAGGAGAAAGATCATGTTCAAAGTCACGCCAAACCCGCCACAGTCAGACGCAACCTCCCCCTACGAATCCCTCGACTCAAAAAAACTCCACGAAGCCGCCGACCGCGCCCTTGACCACTACCTCAAACCCACCGACACCCTCAAAACCACGCCCTACCAGACCAGCAGCATGTTCCTCGCCAACCCGAAAACCGCGACTGAAGAATTGCTGGTCAACGCCAGCGAATCGCTGGGCTCGGCTTCGGTGATGTTGAGTGATGTGATCGGGATGGTTGAAGGATCTGCTCGCAAGACACTGCAAGGTATCGCGCAAGTGGTAATGCTCGGCGAGCTGGCGGTTAATCAGGCGTTGGATAACGTCGTGCCGGTCGAGTAATCCTGCGGATGCAGGCGTTCGCTAATGCCTCGCGCTCATCGCGCGCGCCTCGATAGCCCAGCCTTGCGCTGGGCTTTTTGCTCGTCAGTGGCAGTGGTAGTCGTTGGTTTTATGGTTGCGATGGCAACCCTTTGCATCAGTGCCACCGCTGTGCGCAAAGGGTCTTATGCGCTCAGGCCGATCCAGCCATGAAAGCCGACATACAGGCCAACGCCAATGATCAGCACGCTGGACAGGTAAGGAGCGCGGCGCGCCAAGGTTCCCAGCCACGGCCAGCGATTGGAAGCCTGTCTGGCACCGATGGCCGCAGCGGCACCGACAGTGACCAGAGTCAGCGCCAGGCCGATGCTGAAACACAGCACGAGCATGCCGCCGAGCGCGACCTCTTTGACTTGCAGGCACAGCAACAGGACAGTGATGGCAGCCGGACAGGGAATCAGGCCGCCAGTCAGTCCGAACATGACGATCTGACCCGTGGTCACTTCGCGGTTGGTGAAGCGCTTACGGATGTCGTTGGCATGAGCACGTTCGTGCGCATCCTGATAGCCATCAATCGACAGCTCCAGGCCTTCGAGTTCGGAATGCGCATGCCCGTGATCATGCTCCTGGAACGTCAGGTCGTAATCATGCGAATGCCCGGCATGTCCAAGGCTCAAGCGAGCGCTGAACTCGTGCGGTTCCGGAATATCCACCGTCGACTGCAGAAAACCTTCACGCTCGACGAACGCGAACGATTGGCTGCTGCCGTCCGGACGCGTCGTGGTCAGGCGAACATCCGAGGCTGCCCAGGCGTGTCCGCTCAAGGTCTTCAGGCGCCAGTGCGGTGGCATGCCTTCCTCGAAGATCGACAGTTCAACACGGCCATGGCCGGTATCTATTCGGTGCGTTTCATCATGATGACCATGGTCGTGTTCGCCGTGATGGTGATCATCGCTTTGCTCGAACTTGAACATCTGCTCACCGCGCCAGGTACGCCACAGCATCCACAGGGCAATCGCGATGATCAGTGCAGAGGAAGCAAGCTGGAAGTACGGCTCAGTGGTTTCAGCGTCCAGGCCTTTGCCCAGGTACATGCCGCCGATGGCGACCAGCCACACCACGGCGGTGTGCGAAAGCGTTGCGGCCAACCCCAACAAAACAGCCTGTTTGACCGAGCCACGGATGGCCACGATGAAGGCCGCCATCATGGTTTTCGAATGACCTGGCTCCAGGCCATGCAAGGCGCCGAGCAGAATCGCGCTCGGGAAATACAGCCAGGCGTGAGCCCCGCCTTGCTGCAACAGTTCAGCGAAATCGGGCATGTCAGACCTAAAGGTACTTGGTGATTTGTTTGAAGGCTTCCAGCGGTGCGCGCTCGCCATTGCCTAGCGCCGAAACGGTATCTTCGAGGCAGTGGTCGATGTGATCCTGGATGAGCGTGCGTTTGGCCTGGCAGATCGCTTTCTCGACCGCATGAAGCTGCTGGGCGATATCCACGCACTGACGCCCTTCTTCGATCATGGTGATGATGCCGCGCAAATGCCCGTCCGCCCGTTTGAGGCGTTTGATGATCGCCTCATGACTTTGGTGGGTGTGGGGATGGCTGTGTTCTTGCTCACTCATGACTTGAGGCCCGGGCTTCGATGAATTATGCTCGCATCCTATCCCCCCCAAGGGGATACGGTCAAACATGAGAAAGCCCCATTAAACAGGCCGAAAACCGAATCCCATGTTCAACAGGACACTGACAACGACGGTGGTAATCGCGCTTGCACTCGCCATGTTCATGGCTTGGGCCGGGCATACCTATTCGTTGTCGGTGCCATCGCAACAGCCAGCGTGGGAGATCACTCAAGACGCCCATCACTCCCATGGCGAAGAGGTTTCATCCGGCCACTCAATTCTTTCAGAACACTATCACTCGCCACTGACTCCTGATCATCAGCACGAAACGCCGCAACTCACAGCCGCGTTGATGCTGGCGACCTCGCCAATGCCATCGATGCGTGTCGATGCACTTCGGCATGCTGTTCCCCCGCCGCCGATATTCCTGATCGAGCGCCCGCCACGTCCTTCGTTCGCATCCTGACCATGGCCGCCATGCGGCCCACGATCATTGCAACGTAGGATTAATTCATGCATTCGCACTCAATGAGCGGTGTTGGCGTATTCGCTGCGCCCGCGCATCGCCCGCTATTACTATTGTTTGTATTTTTAGCCGCGCTTTTTTTCGGTATGCCCGAAGCAATGGCGCATGCGGTCGCTGAAGGTGACAAGGGTTTCATTCAGGAAAGCACCGGCGTCATGTTGTTGCCGTTCATCTACATGGGCGCCAAACACATGATGACGGGATATGACCACCTGCTGTTTCTGTTCGGGGTGATCTTCTTCCTCTACCGCCTGAAAGACGTTGGCCTCTACGTCACGCTGTTCGCCGTAGGCCACTCGGTCACGTTGCTGCTGGGCGTGCTGACCGAGGTCAGCATCAGCTCTTACATCATCGACGCCATCATCGGTTTCTCAGTGGTGTACAAGGCGCTCGATAACCTCGGCGCGTTCCAGCGCTGGTTTGGCTTCCAACCCAATACCAAAGTGGCCACGCTGATCTTCGGCCTGCTCCACGGTTTTGGTTTGGCGACCAAGATTCAGGAATACGAAATCTCACCAGACGGCCTGATTCCGAACCTGATCGCCTTCAACGTTGGTGTCGAGATCGGCCAATTGCTGGCCCTCAGCGCGATTCTCATTTTGATGGGGTATTGGCGGCGCACCGGCAGTTTCTGGCGCCACGCGTATACCGCCAACGTCGCCATGATGAGTGCCGGTTTCCTCTTGATGGGTTACCAGATCACCGGCCTGTTTGTCTCTGCCTAAGGAATTCCGACGATGTTCAATACTCCGCTTCCAACTGTTAATGAACTGCCCAGCACCCGCAAACTGCTGCGCTCGACCGTCATCGCGATACTGGTCGCCGCCGGCCTTTTGGTGACCGTTGTCATGCCGTCTGAATACGCGATCGATCCAACAGGTGTAGGCCGAACACTGGGGCTGACCCAGATGGGCGAACTTAAAATCATCCTTGCTCAGGAAGCGTTGGCCGATGCCGCGCCGCCTCAAGCAGCCGCTCCAGCTCCGACTCCAACTTCTGCTCCAGTTCCAGCGCAGCAAGTTGCGCAAGTCCAGCCCGTTCAGAAGCCTGTTGCTCAGCCAGCAACGGCACCCTCCCCGGCGCTGAAAACCAATCAGATGAGCGTAACGCTCAAACCTGGCGAAGGTACGGAAATCAAACTGGAAATGCTGAAGGGCAAGACTGTCAGCTACGAATGGACGGCCACTGGCGGGCTCGTGAACTACGACACGCACGGCGAGCCCTACAACGGTGAAAAGGGTTACTTCCATAGCTACAACAAGGGCAAGCAGGTCAAAAGCAATAAAGGTGAATTCACCGCGTTATTTGACGGCACTCACGGCTGGTTCTGGCGTAATCGCAGCAACAAGGACGTGACCATCTCGCTGAATACGACCGGCGATTACCTGAGCGTCAAACAGTAGTCCGGAACACATTGAAAACGAGGCCGCAAATGCGGCCTCGTTTTTTTCTGCGCGACGAAAAGCGCTGGATTCAAATTCCACAAATGTCCGTGCGCAGCCGCCAGGCGTCTTTCGCCGGTGGCATGCCGAACAGACGGGCGTAGTCTCGGCTGAACTGCGAGGGACTTTCGTATCCGACTGCATATCCCGCCTCTGCGGCGTCGACCGCTTCGGTGACCATCAGCCGACGTGCTTCCTGTAGCCGCAACTGGTTGCGAAACTCCAGCGGGCTCATCGAGGTGATCGCCTTGAAGTGCGTGTGAAACGAAGAACGGCTCATGCCAGCGATTTCGACGAGTTCATCTATTCGACACGCTTCGTTGTAGTGGCTGCGCAGCCAGGCAATGGCCTTGGCAATCTGGTTCAAGCGGCTGTCTGCTTGTGCCATCTGCCTGATGATGCTGTTGCCATTCTCGGTTAGAAGGCGATAAAGCATTTCGCGAATCACCAGCGGAGCGAGCGCTTCGATATCCCGTGGCCTGTCGAGCAGCCCGGCCAGCCGAACCGCAGCATCCAGCAGTTCTGGAGTCGTATCGTTGAGCGTAATGCCTGCCGGCGGTGCACTGACGCTCTCTTCTCTTAGCGGATGGCGCAGCGCAAGTTCACTCAACACAGCGGTATCGAGATCCAGCGCCAGGCACAGATAGGGAACAGCCTCACTCGCCTCGATGACCGAGCCCATCACCGGAAGGTCTACCGATGCAATCAGGTACTTGGCCGGATCGTAAACATAGGCGGTAGTACCCAGCATCGCTTGTTTACGTCCCTGGGCGACAAGGCAGAGCGTTGGCTCGTACACCACCGGCATCGGCATCGTGGGCGTAGCCGAACGAATCAGGCTGACACCCGGAATCGCGGTGCTGTGAATGCCGTCATCCCGGACGTGACGACCAATGATATCGGCAAGCTTGGAAAGGGAATTCAAACGCAACTCCATAACGTGGGGATGCGGCGGTTAAACATCTGGTATCGGATGATCAAGCAAGAAATCAGGACGATCCTGCAACAGCCCTCCTCCGCTCGTAAGTCACACTTCAGATGAGGCCCAGAGATACTGCCGTCCACACCCGCGCCGATTCTTTGCCAATGCCTCATATAGAACAACGGCGTGTGGGAACGCAACTAGCGGCTTACAGATAACAACAACGGCCCACCCAACTCGACGGGCTCATCCGACAGATTAAGGAGCACAGGAAATGACGCTTGTTCAACGCCTCTCTACAGCGCTAGCACTAGTCTTCACCACACTCATTGCAGGGCCGGCGCCCGCCATGGCCAGCGAACCAACTACGGAACGCAATCGTCAATTCGTTGCGCAAGCGTTCAACCAGTGGGCTCAAGGCGGCCGGACGTTCTTCACAGATGTGCTGGTTCCCGATGTGATCTGGAAAATCAAGGGGACGAGCCCCTCGGCAGGCACTTATCGGGGCCGAGATGACTTTCTGAAACGCGCAGTCCAACCCTTCGCAAAACGGCTCACCTCGCCCGTCCGCCCGACGGTGACGGATATCTGGGCTGAAGGCGATGACGTCGTTGTGCACTGGGACGGCACCGCCACCGCAGCCGACGGCGCGCCTTATCGCAACAGCTACGTATGGATCATGCGCATGCGAAACTTGCAGGCAGTTGAAGTCATTGCCTTTCTCGATCTGGTGCCTTATGACGACGTTATCAGGCGAATTCCGCTTGAAGCGGGCAATGTTGAATAGATAATCCTGCCAAGATCGGCTGGAGGATCTGCTCGCGAGACGTTGCGAGATATTAAGTAAGTGGGCATGTCGCGAATGTCGGCTTTCGGCCAGAAGCTGCCCGTCACGGGCGTCCCCCCTTTGGTTGATGACAGTCTTCGACGACCACCCTGCCGCGCACCCCAAGATGCGCGGCAGGAGGATAAATATCCACCTGGCCAAGCGCGACGCGGTGGAATCTCAGAACAACGACACCGGTATTTTCACGATGACCCGCAGCTCGTCAAAGTTGCCCTCGACCTGATGACTGCTCGCGCGATGCCAGGCGTAACCGGCAAGGATATTGGCCCCCTTCAGCTCGGTTCCCTGGAAGGTATAACTGGCGAAAACACCGGTTTCATTATGGTGCTCGTTATCCTGAAGAGGTGAAGCGGTATAAACACCTTTGCTGCCTCCGTTGTAACCGGTGCCGTCAATACCCCAGCCACGTGTATGCCAAAGTATGCTTTTGAAGCACGGCACGCCGTAGGCCGCCCAGTCATTGATGTACTTGATCTGCAACGAGGTTTCGTTCGGCCCGTTGAAATAGGAAACCATGGTATTGGGCAACGAAATGGCATTTGATTCTTTGACGTAATCGAAGAACTCATCACCGACTATTTTCTGCAGGCCAAACTCGACGGTATGGTTCTTGAAGCTGGGGGTAACCGTCAGGCCATAGGCCTGCTGATCGATATAACCGGCCTCTTGTTTTCCGCTGGATTGGGTGTTGTAAGCCGACAACTTGACGGAGGTTTTTATTTCTCCTGTCTTGAAGTCCCGGCTTAGGCCTAGATATTCCCGATCCCAGATATCCTGAATACGGGAAACATAGACACTGCTCTTCAACCCGCCCGCACTGGTGTAATCACCGCCCACGTAGGCGGTCCAGTCACTGCTGACCGGGCGCATTGCATATTGAAGCCCTATGGGCTCGGTACCGGCCGCATAGCGGGGCGCCATTTTCGAGAAATAACCGGACTTCAATACCAGACCTTTGATGGATGAGTTTTCGAACGACCATCCATCAAAAGACGCCGGCACGGTACGTGTATCGGAAAAGTTCATCACGGGGTTGGCCACTTGATGACGGCCAATTTTCAATTCCGACTCAGCCATTCGCAACTTCAGCGCGGCAACGCCCAGGCGGCTCCAGCTCGGCTCGACATCACCGTCACTGTTGACCAGCATGCGGTTACTGCCGCCTGCCGCATCAGCGGGGTTGCGCTCCAGTGCAACGACCGAATATGCAGCGAGATCAAGCCCGACGCCCACCGCCCCAGGTGTATACCCGGAGATAAAACCCAGCTTGAAGCCCTGTTGCCAGGCGACTCGGTCATGCGAAACCCGTGGCCCATCATCGGTACGATAACGGTAGACCGTGTCTCCCCTGCCGATCTCTTTGGAATACCAGTGCCGGGTATCCAGTGTCAGAGAACTTCCCTTAAAAAAACCGCTGTCGGAATTCTCCGCCAGTGCTTCAACACTCAGCAGCATGCCGGGCAAGACACACGCCAGCACAGCTCCACTCTTTACAGGAAGCCACATAGGGATAACCCTCAACTTTTATTATTTTTATATGCCAATAGCGGATTGTTACGAAGCGACCGAAAGTCAGTTAACCAAAACCTTATCGGGACAGTTCGGACACATACTTGACTAGCTTCTCTGCCATCTCGGCGTTGGCCGTGTTCACGGGAGCAAAGTGATTGGAATCACACAGCGCGTCATACCGCGATTCCACGCCCGCGGTATTCGCGCGCTTCACGTAATCGCGAACGGAGGGAAAACGGTCACTCTGATTGGTGATGAATATCTGCGGGACTTTTACCAGTGGCATCTGCGCCGGGGAGACTTCCTGCAAACGCTTCTGCAGCGCCTCACCTTGAATGTTGCCAAGCACCTTGGCCTGAACATCGCCGCGTGGCAGGGTCGAATACCACGCCAAGTCGACCACACCATCGAGCACGACCACGCCGGAGATTTTCAACGGGTTTGCGGCATACAGTTCAGACTCCGGCTTCAACAGGCTTCTACCGGCCAGCCACAGCGCGTAATGCCCCCCCGATGAGTGACCAATGGTGACCGTTTTCTTCAAGTCCAACGGGTACGTCTTCGCCAGCTCCTGCAACTTGTCCGCCGCGCTGGCGACCGTTTTGAAAGAGTTCGGCCATTCGCCGTAACTGCCCACACGACTGTATTCGATGTTCCACGTCGCGAAGCCTGCCTTGGTCAGCAGATCAGCGACCGGCGCCATGTAGTCGAGGCTGACATCAGCGCTCCAGCGTCCACCGTGAACAACCACTACAACCGGAAACGGCCCTTTGCCTTTGGGTAAACGCAGGTCGCCGAAGTTATCCAGGCCTTTGCCATAATATTCACGGTGCACATCGCCCATGACCGCGGGTGCGCGCTTCACCGTTTCCTGAAACAGTGACCATTCATCCTGAGGCGCCGACAGCGGCAGTGGTTTTTCGCAGGCAACATTGTTCTCTACGGCCTGAACACCGAAGGCCACAGAGGCCAGCAATAGCGACACGGCAATTTTGCATTTCATTGGGAACCCTACCTTTTTTTGATTTTAAAGTTCACAGCCAGGTTGTTCTTGAGTCGGTTTCGCAGAGCATCAACGCAACAAGCCAAAGCGCTCAGCGAGCGAAAGAGCAGTTACAACCCGGCAAAGATCGCTGTCGGATTCAGGCCCGAGCAGCGTCCAGTTTTAGCCACCGCTTGATCCACTGCACCATGGGGCCGCTGCCTGCCGCCAGGTCGTCGAGGATGTTGAAATGGTCTGAGTCCAGCGCGAGCAGCTCGGCCGGTGCGCCTTGTTCTATGCAGGCGCAGGCATAGTCCATCGTCTGGCGGCGGAATTCGTCCGTCTCGCGCAGCCCGTAGGCCAGCATCAGGGGCGGGAGCCGCGCCGGAATGTGCAATATCGGGCTCAGCGACTCGACTGATTGCCAGGTGAAATCAATCGTCGAGGCCAGAAAGGTATGCGGTAGCGGACGCAAGTCAAACACCCCGCTGACAGCGATGGCGCCTTGGTAGGGTTGGGCCGGCAGGCCATAGTCGCCCACCCAATCGGTCGCCAGCAGCTCGGCCACTCCGTGGGCTCCAGCTGAATGCCCGACCACCACGATGCGCTCGCGATCAATCCCGAACCGCTCGGCGTTGCGCCACAGGAAGCAGAACGCCGCGCGATGCTGGCGTACGATCTCGGCAATGGTGACTTTCGGCGCCAGCGTGTAGTTCTCAATCACCGTCACCACGCCCAGCGCGGCCAAGCCCTTGGCCACGAAGCTCCACTCCTTGCTGGTGGTCGCCCGCCAGTAACCGCCATGAACGAAGAACACTGCCGGGCGCAAGGTTCCGGGGGTTGCCTGTTGGGGGAAAAACACGTCGAAGGTTTCGTCTAGGGTCGGGCCGTAGGGCACGTCCAGCTTATTGGGCAGTTGGGCGCGTGCGATTTGGCTTTGCTCGATGAACCGCTGAACATAGCCATCGAAGTCTTTGACCGAGGCCTCGATGTCGTACTGCTCGTCAAGCTGCGCCGTCGTGGTAAAACGTTGGGAGATCGGGATTTTCATACAGGCATGCTCCGGGGAGTTCTTGGGGGCCAGCGCCATTGGCAATCGTTCGGCAAGAGGTCAGAACGGAAAAACGAGCTTTAGCCAATAGGCGTCGCCTTCGGCGCGATTGCGCACCGCGCGCTCCTGCTGCCACTTTGCGGTCACGAACCAACCCCGCTGACTGCTGTATTTGATCGATGGGCCGATGGCGAACGCGCGGCCTTTATTGTCCTCGACCCGCTCACCGCGGACATCGTCGTCGGTGGTCTGCCGGTACACGTAGCCGCCCACACCGAGCACCCAGCCATTGCTGAGGCCCCAGCCAATGGCATAGTCGGCGTGCAGCTCCTGGCCGGAACGGTAATCAGTGTCGCGGTTGCGCAGGTTGAAGTCGTACATGGTCTTGATGTCGATGTTCAGCCCGTTCGGATCGACGTAGCTGAAGGCCGCCACCGGTTGCACGGTCCAGTAATTACGGCCGATATTGACCAGATCGTCGCGGTCAAAACGTCCCGTGGGAGCGAAGAAATCGATGCCATAGGCGGCATGCATTTTTTCACTGTAGTGGTAGCCCAGGCCGGGGCCGAACGTGATGTCGCCCAGCTCGCGCTTGCGCTGACTGGTGCCGTCGAGCGAGACCTTCAACTCGACCAGCGGCGCGATGGCATGGAACGCCAGACTGCCGCCCAACACCTTCTGCTCGGTGACCCACACGACGCGCGGCGCAATGACATCGGCGCGCAGGCGGAAGTCCACTGGCAGCTGCCGCCCGTCATTGCCGCGCAAACGGTCGGCGCGGTAACGCTGGGCGTAGACGGTGCCATACAGGCCCGGTGGCGGCATGGCGCCAGACAAGTAGTTCTCGGCACCCATAGGGTACATGGAGCCGCCACCTTCGGTGGCGAGGGTTTGCGCGGCCGGCGCGGTCAGCGAGCAGCCCAGTAACAGCCGCGCGGTGACAAGAGATGGGCTTACTGCACTGTTGTTATTGTTCATCGTGTCTACCCATTGATTGGCGAAAAAACCAGGCAGGCGCTCACCTTTCACAAGCGCAGCCGCCCCAGGTCAGGCCCGAATCACCTGCGGGCCTTATCGGAAAAACCTGCAAATAAGCGCTTCAGGTCTTTTTGAGCATGTCGAGGGCAACGTCGACGATCATGTCTTCCTGGCCGCCGATCATCCGGCGCTTGCCCAACTCGACGAGGATGTCGAAAGCCGACAAGCCGTATTTGCTGGCGGCCGCTTCGGCGTGGCGCAGGAAGCTTGAATAAACCCCGGCATAACCCAGCGCGAGCGTTTCGCGGTCGACCCGCACCACCCGCTCCTGCATAGGGCGGACGATGTCTTCGGCGGCATCGATCAGCTTTTTCACATCACAGCCGTGGTTCAGGCCCATGCGCTCGGCCGCGGAGACGAACACTTCCATCGGTGCATTACCTGCGCCGGCGCCCATACCGGTGAGGCTGGCATCGATGCGATCGCAGCCGTTTTCAAGCGCAATCAGGCTGTTGGCCACGCCGAGGCTGAGGTTGTGATGGGCATGCATGCCGGTCTCGGTTGCCGGGTCGAGCACGTCCTTGAGGGCCTTGAAGCGCTCGGCAATGTCCCACATGTTCATCGCCCCGCCCGAGTCCACCACGTAGACGCACTGTGCACCGTAACTTTCCATCAGCTTGCCTTGCGCGGCGAGTCCGGCGGGGGTTTGCATGTGGCTCATCATGAGGAAACCGACGGTGTCCATACCCAAAGAACGGGCGTATTCGATGTGCTGGCGGGATACGTCGGCTTCGGTACAGTGGGTGGCCACGCGCACGATGCGCGCGCCGGCGTTGTAGGCAGCCTTGAGGTCGTGCACGGTGCCGATCCCCGGCAGCAACAGCGTTGCAATGCGGGCACGCTTGACCACTGCCGCCGCCGACTCGATCCACTCAAGATCGGTGTGGGCACCAAAGCCGTAGTTGAAACTCGACCCCTGCAAGCCATCGCCGTGCGCAACTTCAATGCTGTCTACGCCGGCGTCGTCCAGCGCCTGGGCGATCCGTGCAACTTGTTCGAGGCTGTAGCGGTGACGCACGGCATGCATACCGTCGCGCAGGGTGACGTCGGAAACGTGGATTTTTCTATTCTTGTCGATCATTTTCCCACCCCTTCAGCGGCGAGTTGCGCTTGGGCAATACGTTCGGCGACGGTCAACGCCGCGCTGGTCATGATGTCGAGGTTGCCAGCGAACGCCGGCAGGTAATGCCCGGCACCTTCCACTTCGAGGAACACCGCGACCTTGATGCCGGTGCTCCAGCCCAGACCGGGAATGTTCTGCCGGTTGTCCTCGCCGAAGTGCTCGAACTGAACTTGTTGTTTGAGCCGATAACCCGGCACATAACGACGCACTTCAGCGACCCGCGCCTCGACGGCGCCGGCGATTGCCTGGGTGTCGGCATCCGGCGGCACGAAGCAGTAGATGGTGTCGCGCATGATCAGCGGCGGCTCGGCCGGGTTGAGGACGATGATCGCCTTGCCACGGGCGGCTCCGCCCACTTCTACGATGGCGCGAGACGTAGTCTCGGTGAACTCATCGATATTGGCGCGGGTGCCGGGGCCGGCAGACTTGCTGGAAATCGCCGCGACGATTTCGGCGTAATGCACCGGCGCCACGCTCGCCACTGCATGCACGATCGGGATGGTCGCCTGGCCACCGCAGGTGACCATGTTCAGGTTCGGCGCCTCGGCATGCTCGGCGAAGTTCACCACCGGAATCACGAAAGGCCCAAGCGCGGCCGGGGTCAGGTCGATGACGCGCACACCATGGTCGCGCAGTCTGGCGTCATGCACCTTGTGCGCACCTGCCGAAGTGGCGTCAAAGGCGATGCGGATTTTCTTGAAATCGGGCAGCGCGAGCAGTCCGTCGATGCCCTCTGCGGTGGTGGGCACGCCGAGACGTTCGGCACGCGCCAGACCGTCGGAGGTCGGGTCGATGCCGACCATTGCAGCCACTTCGAGCATGTCGGAATTGCGCAGGATCTTGATCATCAGATCGGTGCCGATGTTGCCCGAGCCAATGATTGCCACGGGAATGCGAGCAGATGACATCTGTTCTTCTCCTGTCGAGTGCAGGCCAGCCCCTCGGCTGCGGCCCGCACTCGGTGAGTGGGTTCAGCGCAATGGCTTGTAGGCCACGGCTTTGATTTCGATGACCAGATGCGGGTGAGGCAACTGGTGCACGGCTACAGTGGTGCGCGTCGGGCCGTCGGCGTCGAAGAACTGCGCGTAGACCTGGTTGTACTGAGCAAAATCGTTCATGTTGACCAGATAGCTGCACACCTCAACCACGTCTTCGAGGTCGGCATCGACACTGCGCAGAATGTCGCGAATGTTGTTCAGCACCTCGCGGGTCTGCACTTCAATGCACGGGCGCACGCGCCCAGTGGCATCCTGCTCGGCACCGGCGATGCTGTTGTCGGGGCGGCGCGAACTGGTGCCGGAAACGAACAGAAAGTCACCGGCGCGTTTGACGTGCGGAAAGGCGCCCAGCGGGGTGGCCTTGCCATCGACCACGCGGGCACGGGTTTGCGCTTTGTCACTCATGGCTTTACTCCTCGCGCAGCGTTTGGAACGCCACGCTGCCCAGATGCTGGAATTCACAACGCACCGCGCCCCCCGGACGCAACGCCACGGCTGCCGTCGCGGCACCGGCCAGCACCAGGCTGCCGGGTTCCAGCGCTTCGCCGTGCTGCGCAGCCAGGCGCGCCGCCGCCACCAGCGCACGTACTGGTGCCCCGAGGATCGCCGCCGTGCTGCCCATCTCCACCGCGCGGCCGTCGAAGCTCATCACCAGCCCCAGATTGTCGAGATTGGTGTCGGGCCGCTGCCATCCGCCGACCACGAAGCCGGACGACGAAGCGTTGTCGGCGACCACGTCAGGCAGCGAAAACTTGAAGTCGCGGTAGCGCGAGTCAATTACCTCCAGCGCCGGCGCGACGGCTTCGACTGCGGCCAAGGCCTGCAACGGCGTCACCTGCCCTTGCAGGCGCTTGCCGAGCAGAAAGCAGACCTCCGGCTCGACACGCGGGTGCACATACCGGGACAAATCAATGCTGCCGCCCTCCTCGATCCACATGTCCGAGGTCAAGCGCCCCCAGATCAGATCGGAAACACCCATCTGGGCCATTTTCGCGCGGCTGGTGAAGCCCATTTTCATGCCCACCTGACGCGCGCCACGGGCAAGACGTTGTTCGATCAACTGGCGCTGCACCTGATAGGCCTCGTCCAGCGTGACGGTGTCTTCACCGCTGAGTTGCAGGGTCGCCTGAGCGAGCCGGGCCGCCTCATCGAGGCGCTGGGCAATACGTTGAATTTTCATGCGGATCACCTCAATTGGCGGGTTCGAAACAGGCCCGGACGCTGCCCAGACCCTGAATGCGTGCCTCGAAAACATCACCGGGCGCGACACTGACCATCGGTCCCAAGGCACCGCTGAGCACCACATCGCCGGCCCGCAGTGGCGTGCCCATATCGACCAAGGTGCGCGCCAGCCACAACGCGGCATTCAAGGGGTGACCCAGGCATGCCGCACCGACGCCGAAAGATACGGGCTCGCCCTGGCGCTCCATGACCATGCCGGCCAGGCGCAAATCCA
Organism: Pseudomonas sp. Sample_23; assembly: GCF_004307595.1. Classification (NCBI taxonomy): domain Bacteria; kingdom Pseudomonadati; phylum Pseudomonadota; class Gammaproteobacteria; order Pseudomonadales; family Pseudomonadaceae; genus Pseudomonas; species Pseudomonas sp. Sample_23. Next base: position 34,473 of record NZ_RCNX01000086.1, on the reverse strand, counting down.
GATCGGCAAGTTTCACCGGCCGCTGGCCGAGCACGTAGAGGCCGGCCGAGGCGTTGTCGGCGATGGTGTCGAGAATGCTGATGTTCCAGTTGGCGATGCGGCTACCGACCACCTCAATGGCAGGCAGTGCATAGGCGGTAGCCGCGAGCAAATCGCTTAGCACGATGTTTTCGCGGTCCAGATCGCGCTCCAGCACCAGCGCCACTTCCGCCTCGCACTTGGCCTGCATAAGGCGCGGCCAGGCGATCGCCTCGCCATCGGCGACCTCCATGCTGTCGTACAAGGTGCCGAAGTCCGGTTGATCCACGCCCAACTGCTGCTGCACCGCATGCGAGGTGAGGCCGATCTTGCGCCCGGTGATACGCCGCCCGGCGTGGACCTGGCGCTGGGTGTTGAGCTGTTGCACCCGGTAGGCGTCGGCAATCGAGGCCAACTGATCGCGGACCGGCAGCACCGGTTCGCCGCTTGTGGCCGCCTGGTCGAGCAGATCGGCAACTCGTTGAAGTTGTTCGCTCATTGCTCGCTCTCCTGGTCAATGCGTACGCAGACGTTGGTCAGTTCCGAATAAAAGTTCAGTGAGTGCATGCCGCCCTCACGGCCGATGCCGGACAATCCAGCGCCACCGAACGGCGTACGCAGATCGCGCAAAAACCAGGTGTTTACCCAACTGATGCCCACGCGCATGGCCTCGCTGACGCGGTGCGCGCGGCTCAGGTTGGTGGTCCAGATGGTGGCGGCCAGGCCGTAACGGGTGTCGTTGGCGCGGGCGATGACTTCACGCTCGCTGTCGAACGGCGACACGTGGCAGATCGGCCCGAAGATTTCTTCGCGCACCGAACGGGCGTCGTCGGACAGCCCGGCAATGACGGTCGGCTCGACCCATGCGCCGTTATCACGTGCATCACCAAAATGCGGTACGCCGCCACCGGCGATGAAGGTCGCACCTTCCCGGCGCGCAAGTTCGAAGTAACTCAGCACCTTGTCGCGATGCTTGGCCGAAATCAGTGGCCCCATCTGCGTGGCAGGATCGTGGGGCCAGTCGATTTTCATCACCTTGATGCGCTCGGCAATCGCTGTGCAGAAACGCTCGAAAATCGGCCGTTCGACATACACCCGTTCGGAGCACAGGCACACCTGACCGCTGTTGAGAAACAGCGCGCGCATCATGCCGTCGATCATTTTCTCGAAGTCGCAGTCGGCGAAAATGATCGCTGCGTTCTTGCCGCCCAGCTCGAACGACACCGGCTTAACTCCTTCGGCGGCAGCACGCATGATGGTGGTGCCCGTGCGTGATTCGCCCGTGAATGTGATGGCGCTGATGTCCGGGTGCCGGGAAATGAACTCGCCGGCCGAGTCCGGACCGAAACCGTGCACCAGGTTGAACACGCCATCCGGTACACCGGCGGCTTGCATCACTTCGGCGAGCAGCGTCGCGGTGCCGGGAGTGTCTTCGGAAGGTTTGACCACCACCGCGTTGCCGCACGCCAAGGCCGGTGCGACCTTCCAGGTCAGCAACAGCAACGGCAGGTTCCACGGGGAAATCACTCCGACCACGCCGAGTGGCTTGCGGGCGGCGTAGTTCAGCGCGTAGGCACCGTCTGGCAGGTCCAGGCGATGGCTGTCCAGCGGCGCGGTGGCGAGGATGTCTGCGAAGGTACGGAAATTGGCGATGCCGCGTGGCACGTCGATCACCGAGGCCATGGCCAGCGGCTTGCCGGTGTCGGCCATTTCGGCGGCCAGGAAATCGGCCTGGCGACGCTCCATTTCGTCAGCGATCCGGCGCAGGACGTCGACACGTTCAGCGGCGCTGGTGCGGCCCCAGGCGCCAGCGACGGCGCGATGGCCAGCCTTGACCGCCTCGTCCACCAGCTCGCGGCCAGCCTCATGGACCACGGCGACGACGGAGCCGTCGACCGGGCTGATGTCCTCGAAGGTGCGCGGGCTCTCGACCCAGCGACCATTGATAAAATTTCGATAGTTTTTCATGACTGACCTCAATGACACGGCTGACGGCGAGCCTGCAGCCGGCTCGCGAATTTGCAGAGGCCCGGCCCGATAAATCGCGGGCGCAGGCATGCACGGCTTGCGTTGCAACGGCAACGCAAACGGTCTACGGAAAAAAATTGATGCGGCGCGCTTCAGCAGCGGTGATGAGCGAGATCGCGCACCTGCTCGTTCATCCCCTCAGGGGTTGAACTCCACGACAGCGGCGCCGCTGCCATACAACGCGCCGTAGTGATGCACTGTGGCGCCCTGGAAACGCCCACCGAGTGCGCCGAGCAACCAGTGGAAATGCTTGAAACCCATGTCCACCCGCGCTTCGGCGGCATAGGCCGGCAGCACTTCGCGCAGCGCATCGACATCGCCCGCCTCGATCAGCGCCAGAACCTTGCGATTCCAGGCGTCTTCTTCTGCGTGGACGATGCGGTCGTCCTGCGCTTCGATGGGTTTGGTAAACAGGCTCCCGGACAAGCCACCGACGCCCACCACTGCCACGCGCTTGCCTTGTTCGGCAGCGCAGGCCACGGCAATCGCCGCCAGCTTCTCGGTCGCTTCGGCGTTGTCGTAGAGGTTGTTGGACGCCACCACCAGCGGCAACGCTTCGCTGCCCACACTGAGCGCGGTGCTGGCGACGATGGTTCCGGTGTCGATCGGAAAGCCTTGATAGTCGGCGCCACGGGCATTCACACCTTTGGCCCGGCAGGCCTCGATGCAAGCGTTGGCCAGGCTCACATCGCTGTACAAGTCATAGGCCATCTCACCGAATTCGTGCCAGTTTTCGTCGACGTGAATGTCTTCGCTGCGGCGCCGGGTCAGCCAGATCTCATCAAGCACGGCGAACCATTGCGTGGAATAGAGCAGCACCACGTCGGGCCGAGAGGCACGTAATGCGGCGCCGGCCTGTTGCATGGCCTGTCGGAAGCGCTGCCAATTGGGCACATCGGGGCAAAGTTGCGGCAGCGGGCTACCGTGGACCAGAAAAGCCGATACAAGCGTCATGGTTGTTCACCTTGAAAAGAGGTCTGCGAGTCGCGAGGTTCAGGCGGCTTCTGCTGCGGCACGGGCGAGACCGGCCTTGAGCAGATTCCATTCCATTACCGCGTTGCCAGTGCCGATTACCGTGCCGTAGCCGTGCAGTTCCGCCGCCAGTTGCGGGTACTGCATGGCCGCGTGCATCCAGGTGAACGCACCGGACTTCACTTCGGCGAACGCCTCGTCGATGAACTGCGGCAGCAGACGAAAGACTTCATTCATTTCCCCGCGCCGCATCAGCTCGATCATGCGCATGTCCCACTGATACCCCAGTTGGCTCTGCGGATGTTCCTGGGTCATGTCTTCTGGCGGCTCCGGCTCTTGATGAAAATGCCAATGCGATAGAGTGTTGGACGCCAGCAGCACCGCGCGCTTGCCCGATTTGGCGATCGCTTCGCGGGTGGCCTTGCCCAACAGATCCATCTCCACCTGGCCCTCTTCCATGCTCAGGTAATAAGGCGTGTTGTTGGCCGAGATCGACACCACTGGAATGTCCCACTGCGGACGGATCATATGCAGTGCGGTGATGGTGCCGTAGTCGACGCGAAAACGCGGGTTGCGCATCATCTTGGTCTGCAGCCCTGCCTTGCGGCCTTCTTCACAGCAGGCCTCGGCCAGTTCGACGTCGAATTTTATCGAGTAGTCGAAGCGAAACAGGTTGGGAAAGATCGGGTCGACCGAGCGCCCGGCCAGGTGCTCGACACCGATGAAATGATGCCCCACGGACGTGATCCAGTGCGGCGAGTGCACCAGCAGTACGTCCGGCTTCAACGCCTCGACACTGGCGCGCGCCCGCTCATACGCCCAGCGCAATTGTTCCCAGCCGCCCTGGGAGCGTGGTTCGTTCTGCGGTGGGTTTTCCGCATAAAGAATGTGCGGTGGATGAGGGGCCAGAAACCCGCTGATAATTTCACCGTTTGCCATGTCGCTTCTCCTGTTCTTTTTGTGTTGCATCAAGGCAGTGAAGAATCAATCGCGAACTGGAATTCCATTTCAACCAACGCCCCCAACGGCAGCGCATCAACCCCTAGCGAAGTTCGCGCAGGTGGGGTGCGCCCCTCGAAGAAAGCTTGCCAATGCTGATTGAGCACGCCGAACTGGCTGAAGTCAGCGCAATAGATCCGCACCAACATCAATTTCTCCAGTCCGAACGTCAGCTCCTTGCACAATTCGCTGAGGTTGATCAGGATCTGCTGCACCTCTGCGGCCATACCGCCGTCTACCAGGCCGCCGTGGGCCGGGTCGAGACCGACCATTCCCGAGACGAAAATGAAACCGCCGGCCCGTACCACAGGGCTATAGGCAAAATGCGGCGCAGGCAAGGCGCGGCTGACCAGAGGAGTCCATGTAACAGCAGTTGCCGGGGTCGCTGACCAAGTCATGTTGTTATTCTCATTAAGTACGTATACGTCCTTTATGGGGTCGATGCTATGACCGGTCATAAGGCCTGTCAACGACTTTTTGGCGGTCAGCAGCAAAAACAATAGTACGTGCACGTTGATTATTGGCAGACTTGTTTCGCCGTGCCGGAAGACCAATACTTAACTGGCTGATTTGCCTGACAAATAGTACGTGCACGTACTTATGATTGATCCCCAAAGGATCGCCACCGCAAGGAATGACCGGACGTCCAATGCCATCCACACGCACGCCAGAGCCCGCGAAACTTTCTTCCCAAAGCCAGCTACTCGTCGACCAGTTTCACCTGGAAGACATCGTTTCCCACCTGCTGCGGCGGGCACACTTCGTCGCGGAAGAACTGTTCAACGCAGAATTTTCCGGCGAATCGATCACCCCGCGACAGAAAGCAGCACTGATCGTGGTATCGCAACACCCCGGCCTGACCCAGAACGCACTGGCCGGTCACCTGTTCATGGATCGCAACACCGTTGCCGAAATGGTCAAACGCCTGTGCGCCAACGGCATGCTGATCCGTACCAGCGCCAAAACCGACCAACGCGCCTATCAGCTGTACCTCGGCACCGAGGGCGCCGAGCTACTGGATCGCGTGCTGCCGCGTGATGCAGAAGTGGAAAGGAAACTGCTGGAACGCCTGCCGGAGGAATATCGGCCGCTTTTTTTGAAGTGCCTGAAGATGATGGTTGCGCCGTTGGATGAGTCATAACGTGGACAGCGGCGCTCGGTTTTCTCTGATTTGCAGATTGGCAAAAAACGAACCCTTTGAATGGCGCTATGTAACGTCTTAACGTAATTGCTGATTACAGAGAAGATGATCACTTGCCTGAATAGAGTCTGGTCTTCTGGGTTGATCGCACAAGCTTCAATGACGCTGATCAACGCCGGAAAGCTGGTTTTGTCTACATCGATTTAAACGACGCTAAAGTCATGCTTGGGCAAGTCAACTTGGACGATGGTTGACTGCGTTACAAAGCAAGCCGTTCGGCTGAGGGTCCAATCTGCAGATAGATGTCAAGGCTGCTGCGCTCTGCATGAAAAACCTTAATTGGCTGCATTTTCGCACCTTCGCGAATGATCAAACTCTCCGTATAGAGCGGCACATGTGCAAGCCGGCTGTCCAACTCCTGCCTGGTCGTACGAAACTCCAAGCACTGTCAAGTACTTGGGCATTGAGGTCGATGGTGCTTTGGAAATTGCAGAGCAGACAGGGATTTAACCAAGCCACTCACCTGCTCTGAGTCACAATTTGTTTTTGGCACAATCCAAAAGCTTGAGGTTTATCGAGGGCTTTGACTGGCTGCTTTTGGCCGACAGCTGCCGCTCACGAACGACGTCTCTGGGCCAAGAACCGCTTATTTATTAGATTTTTGGGCACGCAGAATCAGGAAGCCGGCAATGACAATCAAAAAAATTCCAGCCCATGTGAAGACGTCCGGCGTTTCCTGGAACAATACATAACCCCAAAGGCAGGCAAAAACCAAGTAGGCATAATCGAAAGTCCCGATAAGTGCTGGAGGCGCAACTTGGTAGGCCTTGGCGGTAGCCGTATTTATGAAAATCAGGGCGCAGGCGTAACAGAAGATAAAAAGAATCTCCTGCCAACCAAGCGTCTGCCAAGGCGAGAGTAGAAATGCAGCACCAGCGACGGTGGACTCACTGACCATTAGCGATGCGATGCCTCCTATGACGGCGGCGAAAAGAAAAGCGATATTCAAGCCCAGAGCCAATACAAGTGGATGATCATTGCGACAATGTCGGCGTGTCACAACCATCGCGATCGCATAGAAAACAGCCGCAATCACAGGTAGCAGGGTTGCAAGGACGAAAATGTCTGATCCCGGGCGTAATACCGTGGCGACACCCGTGAAGCCTATTCCTATCGCTACCCAACCCCGCAGTGGTAAAGGCTCACCTCCGTAAAAGGTGGAGAAAAGCGCTATGAAAAGGGGAGTTGTGTAGATCGCCACGGCGGCCACTGATAATGGGATCAACGGTAACGCTGAGTAGTACGTTACCCACATTAACAACAGCAGAATGCTCCTGATTGTGACCCAAAACATCGAGGCGGTTGAGTGTCGATCCGATCTGATGCCCGTGGCGAGCCAGGCTACAAGGGTGGCCACGACAGGCAGGATACGATGAGGAACAACTGCCAGAGTGGAAGTCTGGCGCTGAAATATTTGACCGCTGCATCGGCCAGAGAAAGGAGAAAGACAGCGGCGCTTATCAGCCATATGCCCTTGGGAACGCTGTCGGCGCTTGCACTGTACTTGCTCACGAACCGCACTCCTGTTCCGTCAGTGAACTTAGATCCTAACAGACGGTGGCGCCTTCCTAGGGCAAATAACCAACACGTCAGACGGCAATGTTCAGTGCTGGCCGTTGTGACTATCGTCCCACCAGCTCTGGGCCTTAAGGGCCAACTGCGAACGGCTGCTTCTGGCCGATTGCTGCCAGTCGCCATAGGCGCTTGTTGCGAAGCCATGTATTCGCCTTACAAAACAGCGCTTCAAACATCTGAGCTTTCCGCAATCTCCCCTTCCCCCCGCAAAAAATCCACAAACGCCCTCAGCGGCGAAGGCATGTGACGGCGGCCGTGGTAATACAGAAACGGACCGTCGAAGGCCTGCCACCAGTCCTCGAGAATCGGCACCAGTCGACCATCGGAGAGTGGCTCGCGCAGAAAGTCCTCGAAGGTATAGACGATGCCCAGCCCGTTGATGGCCGAGCGAATTTTCAGATCGTGCGACGACGTCAGCAGTTGCCCCTGAGGCGGGATACGCACGATACGGCCGTCTCGATGGAACTCGAATACGCCGACTTTGCCACTCTCGAAGCGATGGCCAAGCAGGTCATGGCCCGGCAGTTCTTCGGGGTGAGTGGGCGTACCGCGTTCAGTCAGATAGCGCGGGGCGGCCGCCGCAACGAAACGCTGGCGACGTGGGCCGATGGGCACGGCGATCATGTCTTTGGCCAGGCTCTCTTCATAGCGCACGCCGGCGTCATACCCGCCAGCGTTGACGTCGACGAAGGTGTTGTCCATGACGACTTCGACACTGATCCCTGGATAAAGGCGCAGAAAACGCGCCAGCAGGTCGGGCAACAGAAAGCGTGCCACCGGCACTGGCACATTGAGTTTGAGCGTGCCGACCGGGCGCTGAGCGTCGTCGTCGAGATCGTTGAAAGCGGCGTCGATTTCTTGCAAGGCCGGGCGCAGGCGCTCGAGCAATCGCTCGCCGGCCGCCGTCGGCGTGACGCTGCGCGTGGTTCGATTGAGCAGGCGCACACCCAGGTCGCTTTCCAGCCGGCGCATGCAGTCGCTCAACGACGAGGCGGACAGCCCGCGCTTTTGCGCGGCAGCACGAAATCCCCCCGCCTCGACCACCGCAGCAAATATCGACACATCGGTAAGGTTTGGTTTACGCATGGACGCTCCCTCCGCAAGCGGCTGACTGTACGCCATAGCGTACGGGCCATCCACCAATGCCCGACTTATCCTCGCGCATTCGTACACCGATACTGCTCACTCGCCCCCGCCAACCGGGAACCTGTCACGCGAATGAGAATCCCCCGATGAGCCATTCACCCGCTACGCCGAGCAATACCGCGACCCAACGCCTCCTCAAGGCCACCCGAATGCTGTTCGCCATTTCCGCGATGGCCGGCACACTGGCTGCGCAGGCTGCTCCCCAAACGGAGCCGAAGCCGGACTGGTCAACCCACGACATGCCCAGCCAGAAAGGCCGCATTGTGCTGGTGACCGGAGGGACCAGCGGCATGGGCTATGAAGACGCGCTGGCCCTGACGCGCGCCGGTGCCGAGGTGATCATCGCCGCACGCAACGCCGAGCGCGGCGGCGAAGCGATCACGAAGATCAAGCAAGCCGTGCCCGAGGCGCGCGTGCAATTCGAAACGCTGGACCTTGCCAATCTGCAATCGGTGCGCGACCTCGCCAACCGTCTGCAAGGGCGCCTGCCGAGGCTCGACGTGCTGATCAACAATGCCGCGATCATGTCGCCGCCTGTTCGAGGCGTTTCCGCCGATGGCTACGAGATGCAACTGGCGACCAATTACCTGGGGCATTTCGCCTTGACCGGCCTGCTGATGCCCCTGCTACGCAAAAGCGACGATGGTCGGGTGGTCAGCCTGTCGAGCATCGCCGCCGGGCGCGCAAGCCTGAACTTCGATGACCTGCAGGCTGAGCGCAGTTACGACCCTTTCGCCAGCTACAGCCAATCGAAACTGGCGGTTCTGAAGTGGAGTATTGAGCTGCAGCAGCGCAGCGATGCCGCCGGTTGGGGGATACGCAGCATCGCCGCGCACCCCGGCGTTGCCGTGACCGAGCTGATCGCCCGGGGGCCTGGCCTGGACAGTGAATTCGGCAAACAATGGGCAGTAGAGCGGGACAGGTATCATTCCGCAGCGCAGGGCGCGCTGCCCACGCTGTATGCGGCGACAGCGCTGGAGGCGGTTGGCGGCGCCTACTACGGCCCCACCGGTGATAACGAGAAGCGCGGGCCGCTGGGCTTCGCCAAGATGCCGCCGGCCGCTGCCGATCGCTCGAATTCGGCCACACTGTGGCAACTCTCCGAGCGACTGACCGGCGTCACCTACCGCTGACCGCCAGGCACGGGCAGGCCCCGTGCCATTGCCCCGCCACTCCCACAGGAGCGCAACATGGATACGTCTCTTCTTGCCCACCGCGCCGGCGCCATCATCAATGCCGAGGCTCACGAGCTGCGCCCTGCGCTCAATGGCTTTCTGCTGTTCGTTTGCCTGTTCGCCGGCTATTTCATGCTCCGTCCGATCCGCGAATCGATGGGCATCACTGCCGGCGTCGAGAACTTGCAGTGGCTGTTCACCGCGACCTTCCTGGTCATGCTGACGGCCGTGCCGCTGTTCGCCTGGCTCAGCGCACGCGTGCCGCGCCTGCATTTCGTGGATTGGGTATACGGATTCTTTTGCACCAACCTGCTGTTGTTCGCCGCCTTGTTCCTGGGTGAGGAAAGTCCTTGGCTGGCGCGCGTGTTTTACGTGTGGATATCGGTCTACAACCTGTTTGTCGTATCGGTCGCCTGGAGCCTGATGGCCGATGTATTCGACAGTGCCCAGGCCAAACGTCTGTTCGCGTTCATCGCGGCGGGCGCCAGCGTCGGCGGCCTGAGTGGACCTGCGCTGAGCGCCTTGCTGATCGGTCCTCTGGGTGAGTCCGGCCTGATGCTGCTGGCCGCTGTTCTGCTGGCCGCTGCGATGTGGTTCAAGCGCCAGTTGATGCGCTGGCGTGAACGGGGTGGCGCAGGACGCCCCGATGCCGCGCCGAGCGAAAGCCCTCGCAGGCCGTTGCCGGGCAATCCGTTCAGCGGTATGACGGCCGTTTTGAAATCACCCTATCTGCTCGGCATCTGCGGTTTTGTGGTGCTGCTGGCGACAGTCTCCACCTTCCTTTACTTCGAGCAGGCACGCGTCGTCGCCGAACACTTCCCGGACCGCGAGGCGCAGGTGCGCGTGTTCGGCATCATCGACTTTGTCGTGCAGGCGGGCGCCCTGCTCTGTCAGCTGTTCATCACTGGACGCCTCGCCCAAAGGCTCGGCGTCGGCGTGCTGTTGGCCATGGTGCCGCTGGTCATGAGCGCGGGGTTTATCGGGCTGATCTTCGCCCCCGGCTTTGGCCTGATCGCCGCGCTGATGATCGTACGCCGCATCGGTGAGTACGCCTTCGTGCGCCCAGGCCGAGAGATGCTGTTTGCCCCGCTCGATGCCGAAAGCAAGTACAAGGCGAAGAACTTCATCGACACCGTGGTCTACCGCGCCGGCGATGCCATCAGTGCCTGGGCGAAAAGCGCGCTGGAGGCCCTCAGCCAAGGTGCAGGCGTGGCGGCGCTGGTCGGCGCGTTTTGTGCACTGCTGTGGGGGCTGCTGGGGTGGCGGCTCGGCGAGCGGGCGGACCGCCGAGCCAGTTTGTCGGCGGCGCGGCAAAACCCCGCCTAGCGTTCAACGGTCATTGACTGAGACAGGCATTGCCGTAGAATCGCCCGCCCAAAAAATCAGCTTGCAGAGCGAGAAGGAGCTTCGATGCAACGGGTGATGATTGTTGGTCAGCCTGGGTCTGGCAAAAGTACGTTGGCGCGCAGGCTTGGTGAGCGCACGGGGTTGCCGGTCGTGCATATCGACACGATCCATTGGCAGCCAGGCTGGATCGAGCGAAGCCCGGATGAGAAGACCCGACTCTGCCTGGAGGTCGAGGCGCGTGATCGCTGGATATTCGAAGGTGGCCATTCAACCACTTGGGAAAATCGCGTCGCCCGTGCAGATCTGCTGATCTGGATCGATCGTTCGCCACCGCTTCGATTCTCGCGCGTCTTGCGTAGAACGCTGCTCAACCACGGTCAGTCTCGGCCCGACTTGCCGGAAAACTGCCCCGAACAGCTGGCGAACCTGCCTGAATTTCTAAAGTTCATGTGGCGGACGAGAAAAACCTCGCGAGCCAAAATGCGCCAATTCGTGTCAATGGCGCCATCGGCTTGCCGGGTAGTTCATCTGCGGTCGAATCGAGAGACGAGGATTTTTCTCGAAAACATTCGCCATGCACAGGGCCAGACTTTGCAGACTGACTGACGGCTGACCGCTCCACCAGGGAACTGCCGGTGCCAGGCATCGTCCGAGCTTAAGCGTTTAAGCAAACAGCTCGTCGCGAGGTTTCCGTTTGAAAGCTGCCATCGTCAAAAAATACCGTTTGATCATCAAGACCCTGGGTTACGTGGGCTGGTCTTTGTTCTGGTTGCTGCTCTGGGACATCGCCGTCACCGTCGACTTCATGCTGTTTCTCAACACAAAACTCAACCTGCCGTTGATGCCGCTGACCTTGCTCGGTTCAGCGTTGATCGTGTTGATCAGTTTTCGCAACAGCAGCGCTTACAACCGCTGGTGGGAAGCGCGGACGCTGTGGGGGTCGATGATCAACAATTCCCGCAGCTTCGCCCGGCAAGTGCTGACGCTGCTGGACGACGCAGGTGGCGAGGTTAATCCGGTCAAATCGACGCTGTTGCGCCGCCACGTGGCCTACGTGAATTGCCTCGCCGCGCACCTACAGGGCCAGCCATGTCCCGACGAGGTGCGGGCGTTTATTCCCGCCGAAGAATTCGCCCGCAGTGGCACAACCAATAACTTTGCCAACGATATTCTCACCGGCTCGGCGACTTTGCTCGCTCGCGAATACAAGGCCGGGCATCTGGACAGTATTCGCCTGGCGCGGCTCGAGTCGACCCTGGTGGACTTGTCCAACAGCCAAGGCGGCATGGAGCGGATCGCCAACACCCCGCTGCCCTACCCTTACGTGTATTTTCCACGGCTGTTCATTTCGCTGTTCTGCCTGATCGTCCCGATAGGACTGGTGGAATCCCTCGGTTGGTTCACGCCGCTGGCGTCGACCGTGGTCGGGTTCATGCTGCTGGCCATCGAGCGCATTGGCACCGATCTGCAGAGTCCGTTCCGCCACAGCGAACACCAGATTCAAATGGAAGCGCTGTGCGAAACCATCGAAAAGAACTTGCAGTCGATGCAGCGTGATTCCTTGGGGGATGTGCGCAGGGTTGAGGAGCCCGCTTGAGGCGCTGCTTTAGCAGCAGCGCTTTTCATCAGATGCGCAGCGGCTATTGACGAGTGTCCGCCGCCTCGGCCGGGTAAAACTCGCCCTGCTTGCCCATTTCTTCGAGTCGTTCGCGCGCTACCGCCTCAACACGGGCCACTGCGTCTCGATCGTCAGGGTCAACCAACTGCAAGCACAGGCGTCGAACATTCTGATCATGGGTTCCCTCGCTGAGCATTTCGTGGGTGAAGACTTGTTCAGCACGCCATAGGCATAACTGGGTATGGGTCCCGCCGAGCCATATCTCGTTGATTGATCCAAGATCAGTGGTTGCCAGTTGATCCACGGTGATTGTCTTATCCATTGCGCCGTACCTTGAAAATGCTTGTACAGGTACGACTGGCAGGCATTGCGAGTCGTTCAAGTCGTCGACAGTCCACCCACGCCCCACTCTCACTTATTCGGAAGACTCTTATGAAATCGCCAAAAATCGAAGATTACATCGCTCAATGGCCATTACTGGGCGTGGACTCCGCTGCCCCTTGGGCGGTGGTTCAGGATTGCGAGAGCCGGATTCTGGAATTGCTTGAAACGCTCGGCGCGGGATACCGGCGCCACAACAATTGTGCGATTCATGAAACCGCCATCGTTGAGCAAGGCGCCGTTCTCAAAGGCGCAATCATCATCGGAGAAAGCTGCTTCGTCGCGGCGGGGGCTTATCTACGGGGAGGTGTATATCTCGGCAAAAACTGCATTGTTGGCCCCAGCTGCGAGCTGAAAAGTACCTTCATGCTCGATGGCAGCAAGCTTGCCCACTTCAACTTCGTCGGCGACTCATTGATTGGCGAAGCGGTCAATATTGAAGCCGGCGCGATCATCGCCAACTACCGTAACGAACTGGACGGGGCTGATATCAGGATCCGCCACGAAGATCAGGTGATCGACACAGGCGTCAGCAAGTTCGGAGCGCTGGTGGGTGACGGCTGCAAGATTGGCGCAAACGCTGTGATTGCTCCTGGCGCTTTGTTGCGGCCCCACACACGTGTTCCTCGTCTGGGGTTGATTGATCAGTTTGCTTATGAGTGAAACCAATTTTGGCGAGAGTACGTCTTCGGCCAATGGCATCCATCTTCATAGGCGCGTCCGTTATGCCCGCTTTCATAACATCGATTTTTCCTGGCCCAGATCCCAAACACCTCTTGCACAAAGGATGACCGCTTTGGGCCGAAATCGGCCAATAGCAAAAATCCGACCTTCGCCACCCCACCGACTGACACCTTGTTCAATCAGAATGCTTGGGCAAAGTCTGCTTGTGCACGCGATTTCTTGGTTCACCTCCAGCCATTTCGTATGATGAGCAATCTAAGTTTGGGATGCTTGGCGTGAAACCGTCATCAAAAAAAGCTTCAACCACTCCGCCCGTACCAACCGGCGTCACCCAGAATTTAAGCGATGCTGTAAGTCAGCTTTCTTGGGACGACTTGCGAATCATCAAAACGCTAAGCGAATGCGGTAATAGAGCCACGACAGCGAAACGGTTGGGGATCAATGTATCCACCGTATCGCGTCGCGTGGCTCAAGTGGAAAAGACACTTGGGGTCGCCCTATTTGACCACCGTCGCTCTGGGTACATGCTCACGCCAGAAGGCATCGAGTTAAGGGCGCTCGCCGAACGCGTCGAGCTTGATATCGTCAGCGTTACACGTCGGGTTTCTCGGGCAGGTCAAGGGCCACAGGGAAAGCTTCGGATCACTACCAGCGACTCCCTGCTTTTGTATTTCCTCACACCGATCATCGCCGACTTCAAGGCGCTTAATGAAGGAATTGCCATCGAGGTGCTGGTCGGCAACGAGACGTTAAGTCTCGCCCGCGATGAATCTGACGTAGCGGTAAGAGCGACCAAAAAACCTGCCGAAAGTCTCGTCGGGCGCAAGCTCGCTTCGATCGCATGGGCGCCTTATGGCAGCATAAAACACGCGACTACTACCCCCTTCGCAGAAGGCCAGCGATGGGTGTCGTATTCCGCAGGATTATGTGGACTGAAGGCCAAAAGCTACGTCGAAGACAGAATCGGCGCCGACTGTATTTCTTATCGTACGGACTCCGTCGCGGCCGCGAGCGTCGCCATTGCGGCAGGACTTGGTTACGGCTTTCTTCCGTGCATGCTGGGAGACATTACGCCTGGGTTAACACGCGTAGGGCCAGTTGTGCGCGAACTACAGGACGAGCTCTGGCTGCTTACGCATCAGGACATTCGAAAGTCATGGAGAGTCAAAGCATTCATGACTTTTTGTGCAGCAGCCGTAGCGCATCAAAAGCCTTTGATCGAAGGGCAATTGGATCTCCCGGTTGCGCAGGGCGAAACCGGGAGCGTCTCTTAGTCGGCGCGAGATCCGATGACAGCTTTGCAGACAATTTCAATCAGCTGTGAACGTTGAGCCAACCTGGATACACCGATGATATTGCTCGCGCACTGTGGCCGCTCAGTGCGATATGCGGCTTTGCGCACATCACCTACGACGGCGAATGCCGCGTCCATATCCAATACGTACAGCGTTTCTTCGACGACATCATCAAGGGTTGCTCCATAGAGCGCGAGCAGCTTGGCGATATTGTCGTAGGAGGCGCGCATTTGCTCTCCTATCGACGAGAAATCGCTGGGTTTACCCTCGCTATTCAGGGGCGCGGGAGCAACGAGATTACCCTCCTCATCGTGGTTGAACTGACCCGAGATATAGATCTCGTTTCCGACTTTTCTGGCCTGGGGATAGCCGTAGCCCTCCTCCCATGAGACTCCCCAGTAAGCGGTGTTTTTGCCGTGCGGTTGTGAGGCAGCCATTGCTTTCTCCTTGCAGATGACGAATCGAATGATGTCGATTCGAGTTGTCGGGAGGCAAAGGCTAGCATCGGGAACGCGACTGGGAATGTGCATTTTTGCGCCTCCAGTAGCGCAAAATTGCGCCCCCATCCCGTCGCGCCTTCCGTTAGATTTTTCCCATCGACTGACCGCTGGATTGAGCTGATCAACCGGCTAATGGGAAAAAGGAATCAGGATGAACAAGGAAACATGCGCGTCCTCACAAAAGGATCCGGCTAAACAAACCGGACAATTGAAACCCTGGCAGATCCAGCGCGCCAAGCAGCTGATGCTCGATAACCTGGACGCACATATCTCCGTGGCAGCTATCGCACAGGCGTGTGCGCTGTCGCGCAGCCATTTCACTCGTCAGTTCAAAAAAAGCACTCTCGTCTCACCCAAAGAATGGATGCGAGAGCAAAGGATTCTACGGGGCAAGCAGCTGCTTCAGACGTCAAGATTGTTGGTTGCAGAGATCGCACTAGAATGTGGTTTCTTTGATCAGTCTCACTTCAGTCGAACATTTGTGCAAACCGAAGGTGTGACTCCCAGGGCTTGGAAACAGAACAGTCAATCGCCTGCGCTGTGATTTGATGAGCTGCATAACGGGGCTAATTCGTACTTGCAGATTTAACCCCAGAATGCTGCGAATGGAGATAACAGAATCAGTCCGCCGACGACAACCCCATGCTAAACCACTCTCTACCTTGAAACGGCCGTCATTCATTAAGTCCAACACGAACACGCCAATCCGATGACCTATCAAATCGATAATCAAGTCCATGGTCCTTTCTCATAACAATCTTTGCATGAGAAGTCAGAACTCGCTTTTAACTCATAGCTGCTGGTCAGGTCAGCAATTGCAACTCTGCGCAGACATTGCACAGGATGTGCGTTGGATTATATCCAGACGTCGTTCAAAGCCGTTCTTTCGCCATCTTCATGCCCCGTGTTCAAGATGCCTCGCGGCTCGATCATCATCAGCTTGGCTTCACCTTGGGCAGCCGTGCGATGTTCCACGCCGCGGGGTACCACATAGAGTTCACCTGGATTCACATAGACACAGCCTTCCAGCAGATCAATGCGCAAGGTGCCTTCCAAAACAAGAAATGCTTCATCGGTCTCAGGATGCGAGTGCCAGATGAATTCGCCTTCGATTCGCACAACCTTGAACTGGTAGTCATTCATCTCTGCCACAACCCTGGGACTCCATTGTTGTTCGATCAGCGAAGCCTTATGTGCCAGGTTTACAGGAACTGATGAATATTGATGACGGAGCTCTGCCATGACGAATCCTCTGTGGTTGAAGTCGCCAGCCTATAGAGCAATGAATAGGGTCTCTTGTACGATCCTGCAACTCAGCGTGCGGCGCGCAATCGTTCCAGCCAGCGCATGGGCGGGATGCCGTAACAGCGGGTGAAATGTCGCGTCATATGACTTTGATCGTGAAACCCCGCGACGAGCGCTGCATCGACCAGGGTAAAACCTTCAACCACCAATGAGCGGAACCGGTCCAGGCGGCGCAGGGTGACAAATCGGTAAGGACTCGTACCGTAAAGCGTTCTGAAGTCGCGTGACAGGCTCCAGCGTTCGCGCCCGCTGGCACACTCGAGCATCTCCAGCGTGATGCATGAATCCAAGTGTTCCAGGATGAACGCTCTGGCACGCTCGGCTGCGCGGTAATCCAGGCGCTTGCGCCCGCGCGGCTTGCCCGCGACGGCACGCAACGCCATTGCCAAGTCATACAGCGCGTCCTGTTGCTCCAATGCTTCCAGCGGATGATCCACTGCTTGCACAAATGTTTCACTGGCATGTAACAGCCGTGGGTCGTTTGAAAGCCCCCCCGTGATAAAAGGCAAGGGCTCGCCACCCAGGATGTTTTGAATCATTGCCGGATCAATGTAAGCCATCCGATAACGAAAGCCTGCATCAGTCCCGGCCATGCCATCGTGAAGTTCGTCTGGATGAAGCACGAGCGTATTGCCGGGGATACCGTGGCGCAACGAGCCTACATAGTGAAAGCTCTGGACGCCCGCCAACGTGCGGCCGATGGAGTAGGTGTCATGTCGATGAGGATCGTAGCCGTGGCTGCCGAACCACGCTTCAATACGCTCGATTCCTCCTGGTTGAACACTGCGGATGACCCAGTCAGTGCTGTCTGGTTGGCCTTTTTTCCTATCCATGAATGCGTACGTTCCCGAGCCTGTTCGGTCGTGGTGATCTGTATGCCGGGAATATACAAGTGCGAGTATTGGCTGTCTGCTTTTGCCTGAAAGCAGTCCATGGTTCCAGCCTTGTCACTGAACCGTCACACCCGCCTCCTACGCTCGACCGATCTCGACCGTCGCCCCAAGAGCCCGCATTCCAAAATGCCGCCCATCACCGCCACCTCCCCACTCCGCCAAAAGATCATCCTGCGCTCCGACAACCTCACCTCTTCCGACTTCGGCGCCCTGTTCTCCAGGCTCTTCGGCAACCGCTACGCCGATACTCCGCCGCCACCTTCCAACATCATCATCGGCGGGGTCTACGGGCGGCACGACGGGGTGAGTTTTCGGCGTATGCATTACCACGGCGACTTCAGCGTCGCCCTCCCCGATCCGCAGAACGAAATCACTTTCGTCATCCCTACCGCCGGCAAGATCGTTTTCAACCACGTCACTGAATCCATTGGCATGGCGCACATCGGTCTGGCGATCGACAAGGCGGATATCCGTTCGATGCGCTTTGTTGACGATCACGCGCATCACGGCATTTCGATCAATCGTCTGCAGCTCACCGAGCGGTTGTCGGCGCTGCTGGAGAAACCGGTCGTGCAGAAGATCGTGTTTGAGCCAAGCGTGGATCTGAATACCCCGGCATTTCAGGGCCTCAAGGCGTTGATCGATCTGGCCACGGGCACTGAGTTCGATGCCTTGATCAACAGCGGCACGTTGATGCCGTCACGGTTGCGCGAGATGTTGATCGATGCGGTGCTGGAGGCGTGGCCGCACAACTTCACCGAGGCATTACGGGGGCCGGCGCCGTGTGTGGCGCCGCGACATGTGAAGGTGGCGATGGAGTTTATTCAGGCGCATCCGCAGCAGTTGGTCAGTGGCGTGGATCTGGCGCGGTTGAGCCATGTCAGCCAGCGCGCGTTGCAGGAAGGTTTTCGGCGTTTTGTCGGGATGTCGATCGTCGCTTATCAGCGGCAGGTGCGTTTGCAGCGCGCCTATGAGGCGTTGGTGCGCGGGCATGCAGGCTCTGTGACGGAGGTGGCGTTGCGTTTTGGCTTCAGCAATGTCGGGCGCTTTTGTCAGTATTTTCAGAGTGCTTACGGCGTAAGCCCAGCGGAGTTGAAGGCCAGGCGTTGACCATTCGGTCCGGCGAAACCTGCATTTGATTGAACAGCAGGAATCTCAGGGCGACTAACCCCAGACAGGTCGTTTGACGGCACCGCCGATTCAAGCGGCGTTTACCTGGCTGCGACCGACGGTGCGTTTCTGCGCGCGTCGGTGCAGACTTCGCAAGGGGGTTTCCATGACCGAGGATTTCATCGGCTTTTTCACGGCTCACACGATTTTAGGAATTTCACTGGCGAACTGGGTGCTGGCGTTCCTCGCCGCGACACTCAGTTATCTGCTGACCACCACGGCGATCCGTTTCGTTTTCCGCAAGGTGCAGGCGCGGGCCAGTGCCGGCAATGGGCATCTGACCTACATGGCCAGCGAAGTGCTGGCGGCGACCAGCACCACGTTGCTGCTGTTGGCATCGATTCTGGTCGGCATCGGCTTGCTGGATTTGCCGGAGCGCTGGCTCGGGCGGGTCAGCAGTTTATGGTTCGTGGTGGCAGCGTTGCAGGTCGGCCTGTGGACCAACCGCGCGCTGGCGCTGGGGTTGCATCGGTATTTCTCGCGGCATAACGCGACCGGCACTTTTCAGGCGAGCGCCCTGGCGACTCTGAGCCTGTGGGGCGTCAAGGTGTTGCTGTGGGCGGTGATTCTGCTGGCGATGCTGTCGAACCTGGGCGTGAACATCACTGCATTCGTCGCCAGCCTGGGTGTCGGCGGTATCGCGGTGGCGCTGGCGGTGCAGAACATTCTCGGCGACGTGTTCGCCTCGCTGTCGATTGCCGTCGACAAGCCGTTTGAGGTGGGTGATTTCATCGTCGTCGGCACGCTGGCCGGTACGGTCGAGCACGTCGGCCTGAAGACCACGCGCATCCGCAGTCTCGGCGGTGAGCAGATTGTCATGGCCAACGCCGACATGATCGGCAGCACCATTCAGAACTACAAACGCTTGCAGGAACGTCGAGTGGTGTTCGAGTTTCGTCTGACTTACGAGTGCACCAGCGAACAGATCCGCCAGATCACTCAACGCGTTGAAAGCATCATCAAGAACGAAAAACAGGCACGCTTCGACCGTTGCCATTTCCGCAGTTTTGGTGAGAGCGCTCTGGAGTTCGAAACGGTGTACATCGTTCTGGACGCTAGTTACAACGTCTACATGGACGTGCAGCAACGCATCAATCTGGCAATCATGGAAGCGGTGGCCGAGCTGGACGCGACGTTCGCCTTCCCGGCGCGCACCGTGCATGTCGCCTCCCTGCCCGAACCCAGCGCGCAGCCGGCACGCACACAGCAACCTTCGCGTGCGCAGCATGCTTGAGCGCAAGAGCCCGGCAATTTGCCGGGCTCGCTGTGTTCAAAACGCGTAACTGGCCTTGAGTCCGCCATTGAAACCATGGCTGTCACCGCCACCGTTGGCGCCGACCTCAGCGCCTACACTCAGGGCGCCGAGGTTGGCCATCAGATTAACGCCGCCGCTGAACTGGTCGCGATTGTCGAACGCCGCGCGCTGCTCGATATCCAGCCCCAGCAGGTGGCCTTCGCTGTCGA
>NZ_RCNX01000086.1:10918-14602 GCF_004307595.1 Pseudomonas sp. Sample_23 | reverse complement strand
TCGAACGCCGCGCGCTGCTCGATATCCAGCCCCAGCAGGTGGCCTTCGCTGTCGACTTGCTGATCGCCGAGCGCGCGTTCATAGCCCACGCGAACACCCGGGACCAACTGCCACGCACCCATCGTCACCGGGGCAAATGACACGTCGAGATTGGCCACCGCGCTGCGGCGGGTCTGCTTGATGCCATCGACGTCGAGCGCCAGCTCACTGCCCTTCTCTTTGAAACCTTGCAAGTCGAGATGACTGACGCGAAAGCCCAGGCTCGGTTCGAGAGTCACGCCGTTGAGCGGTGCGCGATAACCCAACGCCAGGGTCGCGCCGGTGAGGTTGCCATGGCTGTCGCCTTTGGCTGTGCCGAGGCCACCGCCAAGCTCGCGTTTGCTGTCGTAGTCGACGTAACCGGCGCTGGCGTTTGCGTCGACAAACAAGCCGCGCTCGAGGCTGGTGAGGCCGTAACGCGCACCGAGGTTGAGGAAGGTGAAGTCCGTATCGGCCTCGCCACCCGCTCCGCCCACGCTGCCCTTGCTGTAGCCAAAGCTGCCGCGCGCGCTGAGTTGTTCGCTGAAGCGCTGGGTGATGCCGAGCATCAGGCCCTGGCTGTGTTCGTTGCTGCTCTCGGCGTGGGCCGAGCCGTCCGTGCCGACGTAGCTGGCGAGCGCGGTGCTCCAGAGGCGGTATTGGCCGACCTTCAAATCGCTGCCGCTGGCGAACGGCGCAGCGGCTTGTTCGATCATCGCGTTCTGCCGCAATAGATAACTGGCCGCATCGGCGTGGACCTGACCGCCGACTTGAGATTCGACACCGCCCAGAGTGCCGGCGTCGATCGCCGATTGCAGGTAGTAGTTATAGGCGCTGTAGGTGCCGGACAGCTCGGAGTTCTGCAACTGCCGCAGCAATTCGGCACCAGCGGCGGCGTTGCCGACCAGCCCGGCCTGCCCCGGCAAGCTGTTGTACTCGACCAGTTTGCCGCGCAGTACGTAAATGGTTTCCTGGGACAGACCGAGGCCCTGCTTGAGGTAGTTGTCCATGCTGCCGTACTCAGCGGCGACCTGGTCGAGACCGGCCTGCAAGTAACTGGCCTGCACCCCGAGCAGCGGCCCGTAGACAGCGGCCATGCTCGGCGGCAAGGCTTTCAGGGTCGCGGCGACACGGGCGGCGGTGTAGTCGTTGGTCGCCAGATAATTGGCCATGATCGTCGCCTCATCGACGCCAGCGATGCTCTGCAACACGGCGGCGGTCCAGCCGGTGCGGTCCTTGCCGGCGGTGCAGTGGAACAGCTGCGCGGCGTCGACACTGGCCAACTCATTGAACAACTGGCCGAACTGCCCGCGCATGCCGGCATCGCTGACGAAAGCGCGGTTGGTGTCCTCCATCATCGCCACCGCTTCGGCGGCGCTGTGGAACGAAATATTGGTGATGTTCGCACCCGAGGTGGTGCTGCCGATGATGTCGATATTGCGATAGGCCGCGCCGCCGATCATCGTGTCAGGCGTGGCGGCAATTTCGCTGGGCGTGCGCAAGTCGTAAATGGCTTTGATGCCGAGACCATTGAGCGTCGCCAGATCCGTCGCCGACGGCGTCAATGCGTTGGAGCGGTAGAACACGCCGCTGCGCATCACGCCGTCGTGGGCGGTGGAGTACGCGGTGGTGATGCCGGCGATGTCGCGAAAGTTGTCGATGCCGGACAAGCGCGGCGTATCAAGGGTGACAGGCTCGGCCGCGTGGGCAGCGGCGATGGACAGGCTCAGAACGGACAGCGAACACAGAAGACGTTGGAACACAGTGCAGCCTCATGAAATCAGCGTTGGGCTGGTCACTATGGGCAGACGAGTGGGAGGGAATATGACAGTTTCGGCTGGCTACAAAATGCCTGCGCGAATGGGCCGTGGAGTGCGTGATCGGTCCATCAATCCTGCTTGGATATGTTGAAGATCCCTGTGGCAGCGAGCCTGCTCATGAAAGCGGCGTGTCAGCCGATTATATTCAAACTGAAAAAAAGCTTTCGCGAGCAGGCTCGCTCCCACAGGGTTTGGGGAAGTATCCGTTTTTTCAATTTGTCGCGCGCAATGCCAACCCCTTATAAGACTGCCATCACTTTCAAGAACAAGAGGCTGTACCCATGAGCAACGCCTGGAACGAAGGTTATTTCACCGACGAAGGCTACACCTACAGCTATAGCCGGGAGATCAATCCGGTGTTCCTGCGTTACTGCCTGTTGTTGCGCGGGTTCGCCACGCTGGAAAGCAACGACGGCGTGCACTGCGAACTGGGCTTCGGTCAGGGCGTGTCGATCAACATCCACGCCACCGCCAACCCGGGTTCGTTTGTCGGTACGGACTTTCACCCGGGTATGGCGGCCCATGCCATCGACCTCGCGACTGCCGCCAACAACGGCGCCCGCCTGTACGACGACAGTTTCGAACAGCTGCTCGCACGCAACGATCTGCCGCAGTTCGACAGCATCAGCCTGCATGGCATCTGGACCTGGGTCAGCCGCGACAATCAGAAGCTGATCGTCGAATTCGCCCGCCGTCACCTTAAACCGGGCGGCATGCTCTACGTCAGCTACAACTGCTTCCCCGGCTGGTCGCCGTCGGCGCCGCTGCGCAATCTGTTCAGCCTGCATGACCGTTTCGCCAATGCCTCGGCGCGCTCCGATGAGCGTATTGACGCCGCACTGGAGTTTTCCGAAGCGTTGCTCGCGGCCAATCCGAAGTATGCCGCTGCGGCGCCGAGTCTCGGGGCGCGGCTGCAAAGCATCAAGGGCCAGGATCGTCACTACGTCGCCCACGAATATTTCAACCGCGACTGGAACTGCATGTACTTCGCCGACATGGTCGACGCGCTGGCCCCGGCCAAACTCGACTACGCCACCACGGCAGTGCCGCTGGACTCAATCGACCCGCTCAACCTGAGCGCCGAAGGCATGGACTTTCTCGAAACCATCGAACACCCGATCATGCGCGAGCAAGCGCGGGACTACTTCGTCAACCAGCACTTCCGCCGCGACCTGTACGTGCGTGGCGCGACGCGCCTGTCCGCTGCCGAACGCCGGGCGAGAATGCTGCACAGCCGTTTCGCGTTGCTGCAACCCTGGGAAACTGTCGCGGGTTCGGTCACCGGTCCTGCCGGCGAAGCGACCCTGCAAGCGGAAATCTACGGCCCGGTGCTCGATGCCTTGGCGGCGCAGAACTATGCGGCCAAATCCATGCGCCAATTGCTCTCCGAGACTGCAATGGCTTACGACGACCTCGAACAAGCCCTGGCCGTGCTGATCGGTATGGGCGCGGTCGCTCCGTGCCAAAGCGAGGCCGCCGAGGCGCAGGTCAGCGGTCGCTGCGCCGCGCTCAATCTGCAACTGTGCAAACGCTCGCTGTACGGCGCCAACATCCAGACCCTGGCCAGCCCGGTCACCGGTGGTGGCGTGACGGTCAGCCGCTTCCAGCAGCTGTTCCTGATCTCGATCAAACAGGGCAAACAGCAGCCGGCCGAATGGGCGCAACTGGCGTGGGGGGTGATCAGCGAACAAGGTGAAGTGCTGGTCGACAATGGCCAGCCGCTGCTCACCGCTGAAGCCAACATCGCCGCGCTGACCGCACAGGCGCAGGTGTTTGCCGAGCAAACGCTGCCTGTGCTGAGGGCGCTTAAAATCGCTTGATTGCAAACGAACCAAGGTGGGAGCGA
>NZ_RCNX01000086.1:0-10818 GCF_004307595.1 Pseudomonas sp. Sample_23 | reverse complement strand
CTGTGCTGAGGGCGCTTAAAATCGCTTGATTGCAAACGAACCAAGGTGGGAGCGAGCCTGCTCGCGAAAGCGCTGGATCAGCCGCCAAATCGGTGACTGACGTACCGCATTCGCGAGCAGGCTCGCTCCCACATTGGTCGAGGAACCTGGCTAAGCCAACCGTCCTGTTTGCGGAACTTTCCGCGCTCTGCCGCCCGTCCTGCCACTCGGCAAAAAACGAAATTTCTGCTGCGCGCCCTCCTCACAAACTATGCATGCGCCAACGCCCACAAGGGTCGAGGCGCGATAGCCTGGTCTGAGGAAAATTTGAATGTTCATACATAACAAGCGACTTCAGTACACCGTTCGAGTGGCCGAGCCCAACCCGGGTCTGGCCAATCTGCTGTTGGAACAATTCGGGGGCGCCAATGGCGAATTGGCCGCGGCAGCGCGCTATTTCACCCAAGCCTTGGCTGAAGAAGATCCGGGGCGCAAAGACCTTCTGCTGGACATTGCCACCGAGGAATTGAGTCACCTGGAGGTGGTCGGCTCGATCATTGTCATGCTCAACAAAGGCGCCAAAGGTCAACTCGCCGAAGGCGTTCAGGAGGAAGGCGAGCTGTACCGCGCGCTGAATGGCGCCGGTAATGACTCGCACATCACCAGCCTGCTCTATGGCGCAGGCGCGCCTCTGGTCAATTCGGCTGGCGTACCGTGGACGGCGGCGTATGTTGACTCGATCACCGAGCCGACCGCCGACTTCCGCTCCAACATCGCAGCCGAAGCGCGGGCAAAAATTCTCTACGAACGCTTGATCAACATCACCGATGATCCGGGTGTCAAAGAGGCGCTGGGCTTTTTGATGACGCGGGAAATCGCCCATCAACAGTCCTTCGAAAAAGCCCTGCATTCGATCCAGCCGAACTTCCCGCAGGGCAAACTGCCGGGCATGCCGGAGTTCACCAACAAGTACTTCAACATGTCTGGCGAGCCCAACGTTCGTGGTCCATGGAATGAGGGCGGCGTTTGGGAATATGTGGAAACTCCAGAGCCGGCAGTTGACGGCGGTGATGGTCTGGCGACGGTCACCCTTCCGGCAGAAGACGAACAGGTGCTGGAAGCGATGAAGACCCGTACAGCCTCTGACCCACTCAGCGAGCCGGTGACCGGTGCTGATCTGGGCTCCGGTTACGTGCAAGGCAAAGATGTCTGAACCCCGTTCGGCGGCCCCGGATAGGGGTCGCCACTTGCTCAAGGTGATCAACATGAAAAACAGCAAAATCCTGGCACTGACCTCTGAACATTTTCAACGTTTGATGGAGCACGCGTACGCCGGTTTTGAGCTGGACTGCAAACAGGCCTGTCGAGGATTGAAAGTCAGCATGGCGGTGAATGTTTTTGGCCTGGGCACCCTGCTGCCGAATAATTTCGCTGAGGAGACTGCCGTTCCGCCAGCGGACGGACATCCAGCCGTCGACGACGCCTTGCCCACGATGCCTGTGGTCGCCAAGCGCGTATTGGCGCAGCGCAACCGTTCCATCGACGGGGCGGAAAGTTTTCATCGGTAACAGGAGCGCGACATGAGAATTGATAAAAACCTGAGTTTCCCCTCAAGCCTGGGTGTCGCCCCGGGACTCCAGTTTCTGCTGGGCTGTGCGATATTCGCCGGCGGAACGCTGATCCTGATGAACGAACTGGCGGCAACCTTCTTTACGATGTGAGCCTTGGTTCGCTATCGGCCATTCAAAACAGCACCGCAGCCGCTTCCCTCATGAAGATCTCAACGGTCTTCGGCCCTATCCCCTCGAACTCGGACAGGCGCTTCTCCAGCGCCTTACGATCCGCGCTCGCCGCCACGATGTTGCTCACCTTGCCGGCGTACTCGCTGTTGAGCTTGTTGGCCAGCGCGAGTAATCGCGACGCCGTGCTTTCGTCGTAGCGCACGTACCGCGCCTGCCCCAGCATCGACACCAGTTGACGGTGCGTACACTGCGCCAGCTTTTGCGGGGTGTCTTGGTGATGCTGCTCTACTATGACTTGATACGCCTTGGCGGCGATGGCGCCCTGAATCCTTTTGCCCATCAGAAAACTCGCCAGCAGCCATTTGAACAGGCCGGTTTCGTTGGCATTGTGCAGGTCGATGTTCAAGTCACCGGCGGTGATGATTTCGCTCACAAGTCTCACCTCAAGGCGCGCTTCAATTACAGATGTTGACCCGGCACGGCTTTGAACGATCCAATCGCAACCGCCTGGCCAAGGCAGTAAATTGAATTCCAGGTGGAAAAGGATGGTCATCTTTCAAGAGATGAGAGATGACAAGCATAAGGACCCTCAAATGCTCGGTCGTAAGATGCCCAAAACCAAGGGGCATGACGCCGCACAAACCGCTCCCATCAAAGCTGCCAGCGAGATCGCCGCTTTCCGCCTGACAGTCATCTTCATGCTGACGGTCATTCTGGCGTTTCTCGGCGTGGAGGGATGGCGAACCTGGCGTGACTATCATGCAGCCTTCTCGTCGGCGCGCGATTCAGTCACCAACCTCGCGCGGGCAACCGCGCAACACGCTGAAGACGCCATCCGCCAGGTCGATGTGCTGACCGCCACCCTGGGCGAGCGCGTCGAAGGTGATGGCCTGCAAAACATAGACGTACCGCGCATCCACAACTTGCTGGTGCAGCAGGCCAAATTGATGCCGCAGTTGCATGGACTGTTTATCTACGGCCCGGACGGCAAATGGATCGTCACCGACAAGGAAATGATCCCGGACCCGGCGAACAACGCCGACCGCGACTACTTCCAATATCACCGCGCCAACACTGATCGAAACGTGCGTATCGGTGACGTCGTCAAGAGCAAATCCACAGACGACCTGATCATCCCGATTTCCCGCCGCTTGAATAACCCGGACGGCTCCTTCGCCGGCGTGCTGCTTGGCACCATCAAGGTCAGCTACTTCGTCGACTATTACGGCGATTTCAAGATCGACGACAAGGGTGCCCTGGTGCTGGCGCTGCGCAACGGCACCATTCTCGTGCGTCGTCCTTTCATCGCTTCGGTCATCGGTCAGAGCCTCGCCGACAGTGAGGTGTTCAAGAACTACCTGCCCTTTTCCAGTCAGGGGATCGCCGAGGTCCGAGCGGTCGTCGACGGCACCCAGCGTCTGTATGGTTACAGAGCATTGAGCACCTACCCGCTGGTGGTCGAAACCGGCCTTTCCCGCGAATCGATCATTGCGCCGTGGCGCTGGGACCTGATCAAAACCGGTTTCGTGTTGATGTCGGTGATCACCGCGTTCACGGTCTTCGGACTGATCGTCTTGAGGCAACTGCGTCAACGCATGGTGATGGAAAAGGACTTGCGCCGTGCACATCAGGCCATGAAGGACATGGCCTTGACCGACAGCCTGACCGGACTGGCCAACCGTCGGCGGCTGGACACTGCTTTGATTGACGAAATTCGCCTGGCCAGACGCCAGGGTTCGTCGATCTCACTGATCATGATCGATGTCGATCACTTCAAGCTCTACAACGACAGCTACGGGCACGCGGCGGGTGACGATTGCCTGAGCGCCGTCGGCCAAGCCATTGCGCAAGCAGTAAAACGGCCGGGTGATCTCGCCGTGCGCTATGGCGGCGAGGAGTTCTCCGTGCTGCTGCCCAACACCGATATTCGCGGGGCGGCGCTTGTGGCGCAGGAAATTCTTGAGGCCATTCGATCCTTGCGGATGGAGCACAAAGCCCATCCGCTGGGTCACGTCACCGCCAGCGCAGGTATTGCGGTTGGCAAACCGGCCGAACAAGAAGTGAGCCCCGCCACTCTTATCGAGTCGGCTGACAAACTGCTTTATGCCGCGAAGCAGAAAGGCAGGGATCGCTACTGTATCGGCGATGAAGTGCTCGGCGCCTAGCCATCGTTCCTCAACGTGAGCGTAGCATCACGGCTGCGCGAACCCGCTGCACGCCAAACACCGTCATGCGCAGAAATTCCTGGTGACTGACCGGCAAGTGCTGGCAGTCCAGGCCGCGCTTGAGTTTGCTGTGGTCGACATCAGGATCATGCAAGTAGACGAAGTCCTCGTCACACGCAGTGATGATGACCCAATGCGGCGCTTTCAAGCGGGTGAATCGGTAGCTGCTGATCAGCACCAGCGGTTTGTATCCGGCCGCCAACGCAGCGCCGATCTGCAGATAATCACCCAGCACCTGCTCGACTTGCGTGGCCGCCAGGTCTTGGGCAAAGCCGTCCTCGACCAGTTTCATTATCGACTTCTTCTCCGTGCTGCGTACGCCGTGAAGAAAAAGCGAGCCCGCGTGACTGACCTCAAGGCGCACATCGAAACCGCGCCGCCAGGCCGCCAATGCCAGGCCCTGCGGACTACAGCCACCGTGCCCCGCCGTCATGAAAATGGTGGTTGCCTCGCGCCACAGCTGGATTTCCTCCGCTCGGGTCATGGCACGGGTCGGATCGATGGCAGACATCGCCATCAGCAAGCACGCGGCGCCGCAGGTGAACTCGGTGGTCTGCTGGTAATACGGGACTTGACGTGCGGGGGCAGGTGTTTCGCGCAGGATGCGTTTCTCGTAGCGCAACGCCTCGCAGTGGTCCTCGTAGTAGTCCTCGACACTGGCAAAGCGCTGATAGCCGTTGGCTTCGTAGAGGCGAATGGCAGCGCTGTTGTCAGCGCGCACCTCCAACCGCAGCCATGCGCAGTTGCGCGCCAATGCGCAGGCCTGGGCCTGTTCCAGAAGACGCTGGCCAAGCTCATGTCCGCGCCACGCAGGGCTGACGGCAATCGAATACAGGCGTCCAAGAGAGGTGCCTCGGTGAAAAAGCACCAGCGCGTAACCGCAAAGAGTTGCGCCCGAGGTGACAACAATCAACGCGGCATTCGCTCGACTGAGCATCCAGCTGAAGTTGCGCTGATTCAACCGGTCGAGGGTAAAACACACCCGCTCCAATTCGACCAGATCGTCGATATCGTCCATGGATGCAAAGCGAAAATCAAAAGACATGACCGCACCGTAAAGTTTGAGTAACGAACCGGGACAGACCGAAAGGCCCGTGATTTATTGAAGCGGCGTCTTCTTCAACAGGGATTCATTACTCATGTCAGCGGTGCAAGCCAACGTGAACGAAGTATTAGACAAAACCGAGCATTCGACAATCTCCCTCAGCGAGGAACCTCCCAGTCTCAAACCCTCGGGAAGTCGATTGCTCATACTGGTCGAACGCAAGGATGACTGGGCCGATTACCTGCCCAGCGAGAGCCTGATGCTCGCTCAGGATTACCTTGAACACAGCGATGATTTTCCTCATCGCACCCAGGTCATCAACCTCTGCCGCAATTACAAATACCTCGGTCAGGGCTATTACTGCTCATTGCTCGCCGAGGCGCGTGGGCACAAGGTTTTTCCCTCGGTGCGCACCGTCAGCGAGCTGGCGCGCAAAGCGCTGTACGGGGTCGGGCTGAATGATCTGCAACGCACCCTGGAGCGGGCGCTGGCCAACCACCCGTACGGCGAAACCGAGGCGTTCACGCTGTCGCTGTACTTCGGCAAGGCCTCGATCGAGCCGCTGCAAGAGATCGGCCGTCAACTGTTCGAGGCGTTCCCTTGCCCTATCCTGCTGGTGGAATTCCGCCGCGGTGAGAGCTGGCAGATCGCAGGCATCAAAGCCGGAGCGCTGCACAAGCTTCGCGACGAACAGCAGCATGTCTTCGCTGACGCACTGGACGCGTTCAATCGCAGAACGTGGCGTCAGCCCGCTTCAAAACGCGTGGCCCGCTACGACCTGGCCATCCTGCACGATCCTGACGAAGTCCTGCCGCCGTCTAACCCCGAGGCATTGCAGCGTTTCATCGCTGCGGGCGAACAGCTGGGTATCGATGTCGAGCTGATCGAGAAAAAAGACTACGCGCGTCTTGCTGAATTCGACGCGCTGTTCATCCGCGAAACCACGCGAGTGGACGATCACACCTATCGGTTTGCCAAGAAGGCTGAAAGCGAAGGCCTTGTGGTGATTGACGATCCGTCGTCGATCCTGCGCTGCACCAACAAGGTCTATCTGGCCGACCTGCTCAAGCGTCGCGGGCTGGGCATGCCGGCAACGGAAATCCTCTACAAGGATCGTCCGCAGGAACTCGAAAACGCAGGGCGTCGCCTCGGTTTTCCCTTGGTGCTGAAAATCCCCGATGGCTGCTTTTCACGTGGTGTGATCAAGGTCGCCGATGCACAAGCGCTGGCCACAGCCGCACAGGAGTTATTCGAACACTCGGTGCTGCTGCTCGCGCAGGAGTACTGCTACACCGAGTACGACTGGCGCGTCGGCGTGCTCAATGGCGAGGCGCTGTATGCCTGCAGATACTTCATGTCCAAGGGGCATTGGCAGATTTACAACCACAAGGCGCTGCCCGGCGAGATCAACGGGATGTGCGAGGCGGTGCCCGTCGAACAAGCCCCGCCCGCAGTCGTGCAGCTCGCCGTACAGACTGCCCGGCTGATCGGCGACGGCCTCTACGGCGTCGACCTCAAGCAGGCGGGCGATCGAGTCCTGGTCATCGAAGTGAACGACAACCCCAACCTCGATGCGGGTATCGAAGACGCGGTGCTGGGCGACGAACTTTATCGGCGCGTGCTGCAAGCGTTCACGCAAAGGCTCGAGCTCAAACACCGTGGCCAAGCGTGGTGAGCAATGATTGAAGGCTATGGCATTGATTGCGGCGCCCTGCACAGGACATCTGGAGAACAGGCGACTGTCTGGCTGTGTGTCGCCCCGGACGCAGCCGAGCAGCTGAATTTGCACAGACGCCTGGGCATTGGCCCACAAGCGATAGAGTCGTCGCTGGACCCTGACGAAGTGGCCCGCATCGAGGTCAAGCCTGATCACCTGTTTATGATCTGGAAGCGCCCGGAAAGCTTCGACGGGCGCGCATTCAACGTTTCGTCCTTCGGAGTGGTGCTGAGCGAAAAACGTTTGGTGGTCATCTGCGCGAGCAACTCGCTGCTTTCGGGGCTGGAGCACGATGCGCAAATGACCGGGCCGCTGGACGTGCTGATGGCGTTACTCGCTGAAAGCGTTCATCACTATCTCGGGCATTTGCGCGTGGTCAAACAGATCGCGCGGGAGATTCAACAGCAGTTCACCCGGGCGATGGACAATCAGCAATTGGCGCAGATGTACAACTTGAGCGAAAGCCTCGTGTACTACGTCAATGCGATTCAAAGTAACGGAGCGGTGCTGACGCTGCTGCGCAACCACGGGCAGCGTCAGGGCTTCAGCGACAGTCAACTGGCTGCGCTGAATGATCTGATCGTGGAAAACGAACAAAGCTTCCAGCAGGCCAGAATTCACGCCAAGGTGTTCGCCAACCTCATCGAGTCGCATGGCAACCTTGCCAACAACAGCATGAACCGGGCGCTGCGCAAGCTGACGCTGATCAACGTCGTGTTCCTTCCCTTGAACCTGATCGCCAGCATCGGTGGCATGTCGGAGTTCAGCATGATGACGTCCGGCGTTCCGTGGTGGATGTCTTTTCCCGTGCTGATCGCCTGCATGGGCTTCGTGGGTGCGGGCATGGTGCTGGTATTGCGGCGCATGGCCTGAATCCAGAGCACATTTTGCTGACGCCTGCGCCGCATCCGAAGGTCAATTGGTCCGGCTGACCACCCGGATATGCGTAATCCCTACCCGCTCGGCCTGCTCGAGAATCTGCTCTGACGTCGAATCCGCCGTGGGCATGACCAGGCTGTTTTCGGCATCGCCCAGATGCAGTTCCAGCAGATGCATCGCCGCGTCGTGCTCGGCCAGTTGCGCTTCCTTGAGTTCGAGCAGATAAGTACGAGGCTCGCCGTTGAAACGGTATTCGATGTGATAGGTGTACATGATGTCGTCCGCGTCGGTGGGAAAAGGCAGTGTTTATCCTGACGCGACGGTCAGCTTTTAGTTCAACCTGACTGCCATTTTGCGTTTGCAAACAAACTTTTTGCGCAGCGAAGCGTCCTCTTCTTAACTCTCCATAACAGCTGATCACAGCTAAGGACTGGCAATGACCTTTTTCATCTTCCTTTTGGCCTGCGCGGCGGCGGCAACCACTGGCGTGATGTTCAAACCCGGCCCGTGGTATGAATCGCTGACCAAACCCTCTTTCACCCCGCCCAACTGGGCCTTTCCCGTAGCGTGGACGATCATCTACCTGCTGCTGGCCTGGGCCGGTTATCGCTTGAGCCTGATCCCCGGCAGCCAAACGGTGCTGGCCTTGTGGGCCGCGCAAATCGCCCTGAACACGCTGTGGACACCGGTGTTCTTCGGCGCGCATCAGGTGCTGGCGGCGCTGGTGATTCTGGCGGTGCTGTGGGTGGTGGTCGCGGTGATGGTGGTACTCGCGCTGCAACTGGACGTGGTCACCGGGCTGATTCTGTTCCCGTATCTGGCGTGGCTGTGCGTCGCGGCAGCGCTGAACTGCTCGATCCTGATGAAGAATCGCCTGTGAGTGACTTCCCATGGCCGCACGGCGAGCGCGATCTGGCGCAGGTTCGCGCGTTCAACAAAAAGCTCGCCTGGCTGCCGCGTTTCAAGATTCGCAATCGCCTCACCCCACGGCTGATTCAGGCGTTGCTGCGGGCGGGTCAGCTCGGCGGCGACGGCAAGCTGCGCCAGCATGGGCTGACCGCCGAACGGAAGATCATCGACACGGTGCCCGTGCGCATCATCCGCCCCAAGGGCAAAACCAGAGGCGTGGTGCTGGATTTCCATGGTGGCGGCTGGGTGATCGGCAATGCGCAGATGAACGACAACTTCAACATCGCCATCGTCAACACCTGCGACGTGGCGGTGGTGTCGGTTGATTATCGGCTGGCCGTGTCGACGCCAATCGAGGGCTTGCTGGACGACTGTCTGCGCGCCACTCGCGGCATCTTGAACGATGGCGAATTTGCCGGACTGCCCGTGGTTGTCGTCGGTGAATCGGCCGGCGGGCATTTGGCGGCGGCCACCCTGCTCGCGCTCAAGTCTTCGCCGCAACTGCTGCAACGGATCTGCGGCGCGCTGCTGTATTACGGCGTCTACGACCTGACCGGCACGCCCAGCGTGCGCACCGCGCCCGCCGATACTCTGGTGCTCGACGGCCCCGGCATGGTCGAAGCGTTGCGCCTGCTCACGCCGGATATCAGCGACGAACAACGACGCCAGCCACCGCTGTCGCCGCTGTATGGTGATTTCAGCGGGCTGCCGCCAGCGCTGCTGTTTGCCGGCGATCTCGATCCGCTGCTGGATGACACGCGCCTCATCGCCGAGCGCTGGCGACACGCAGCGCCCGTGGAAATGCATGTGCTGCCGGAGTGTCCGCATGGGTTTATTCACTTCCCGACGGCCACTGCTGAACATGTGCTCGCTTACAGCCGCAAGTGGATTTCGGCACGAGTGGCAAGCTACTCAGCGAAATCCGCTGAAATCAGCCCGGCGCTTTCGTAGCTGCCGATCAACTCATCAAACAACGCAATATCCCCTCGGCTGCGTGCAATCAACTGCGCACCGGCCACCGCCGCGTAAATCGCCCGCGCCCGCGCCTTGCAGCTGTCTTCGTCGGCAGCTCCTGCAGCGATCAACGCCTGGGTCAGCCACTCGATGTTGACCTCTGCGAATTTCTTCACCTGGTCCTTCACCGGGTCTGGCAGATCCTGGTATTCGGCAGCCATGAAGCTGACGAGGCACAGCCGATTACCGTTCTCCAGCGAAGTGCGGAATATCGACGGGTACAGCTTCAGGGATTGTTGCGGCTCGGGATTGGCCTCGCGAATGCTGTCCAGCGCCTTGGCCGCGTCTTGCCAGTAACGCTCGGCGACTGCCGCGCCGAGGTCGGCCTTGCTGGGAAAGTGGTAGTAGATGCTGGCGTTCTTGATACCCACCACTGCACCGATGCTACGGAAGTTGATGCCGTTGTAGCCGTGGGTCTGCGCCGCTGTTTTGGCGGCGTCCAGAATCGCTTCGCGTGCGTTCACGCTCATGTCTGTGTCCTCGCTGACTATCGGTCGATGGGGCGGAGTGTACCCGCGAAAGATTTACCTGCCAATTGGCAGGTAGGGGATTGACAGGAATGAATTCTGGTCGCAGTCTTTGCCTACCAACTGACAGGCAGGGCAACTAAAATGACCGCTAACTCGACTCAAAACGACGCTCACTCCATTTCCGCATTGAAAATCTACGACTGGTACAACGGCCCCTACCCGGCCCGCGTGCGCATCGCCCTGGCGGAAAAATCGCTATTGGCCCGCACCGAATTCGTCTCGGTAAATCTGTGGAAAGGCGAACACAAGAACCCCGAGTTCTTGCGCTTGAACTACTCCGGAACGCTGCCAGTGCTGGAGCTGGAAGACGGCACGCTGCTCGCCGAATGCACGGCCATCACGCAATACCTGGACGTCCTCGATGGCAACCCCCTGCTCACCGGCCGCACACCGGTTGAGCAAGGACGGATCCACATGCTGACCAAACGTGCCGAGATCGAATTTCTCGATGCCGTCAGCGTGTATTTCCACCATGCAACCCCAGGGCTTGGCCCGGAAGTGGAGCTGTACCAGAACGTTGAATGGGGCATGCGCATGCGGGACAAGGCTGTGCGCGGCATGCGCTATTTCGACGACTTGCTGCGTGATCAGCCGTTTGTGGCCGGCGCCAGTTTTTCCATGGCCGATATCGCCGTGTTGGGCGGGATGATCTTCTCGGCGCTGGTTGAGCTGGAAGTCCCCGAAGACTGCACGGCACTGCGCGAATGGCACGCGCGCATGCAGCAACGTCCGAGTGTGCAGCAATGGCGCGCGATGGTTGAGCGCGGCGAACCGTAAA
>NZ_RCNX01000025.1:0-12008 GCF_004307595.1 Pseudomonas sp. Sample_23 | reverse complement strand
TGACGGAGCGTTAGTCGAGATACAAGGAGCTGCCGAAGGCTGCGATCTTTTGATTCTCCAAATAGAACAGGCCCCGACACAAGTGCCGGGGCCTGTAATGGTCACATCCGTGTGACCGTTCGCATGAACTCTAAAGTTGCGGCAGACGTATTGCTCGGCCCGTCTGTCGCGTCTTCTCCCGGTTCAGGCGAGAAGTCTTGCCTTACTCGGCTTTCAGGCCGTCAGCGGAGACCGCTTTAACGCCTTTGATTTTCTTGGCAATGCCAACGGCGACTTCTTTCTGCGACTCGGTTACCGCAGTGGTCGACGACAGGGAAACTACACCCTTGTTGGTTTCGACTTTGATGTCGGTGCCTGGAATGCCTTTTTCGGTAACCAGGTCAGCTTTGACCTTGGTGGTGATCCAGGTGTCGCTGGTATCTTGTTTCATTTCGGTAACTTCACCGGCAGCCAGAACCATTGGCGCTTGGGTAGCCTGAGCGGACTGGGCGAAAGCGCCACCAGCCATGGTCAGGGTCAGAGCGGTAGCAGCGGCAGTGATAGCGAACTTCTTCATACGAGTAACTCCTGTTTTTACTGGAAGTCTGCTGTAACGCTTGTCAGCAGGGTTACCGGAAATATTGCGAACGCTGTGCCAACTTTTTCAGCCGTATAAAACTGTTTAAAAACAATGAGTTATAAAAAACGCTGATTTTCATTTTCATGCAAAATGCATGACTCACTTCAATTTCGCATGCAAGTTGCGGTTTTTCGGAAAGTTCATAAGCTGCTGAAATTATTGGAGCTTTTTTTAAGTGATCGCAGATACAAAAATACCCCGCAATGCGGGGCATCCTGATTATCACCTTTGTGATTACGTACCGCTGGCCGTGCAACCGCGCGGAGAATAATCAGAGTTGACCGTCGTCGCACACGTCCAAACACCGGAGGTATTCCCCGTCGCCGCCCCGGAACGAGAAAGCGTAATGGTTTTACCTAACACCGGACCTGGTGCATTGAGCAGGGTACAGGTAAGCGTGCCTTCGCCAGTCGCGGCTGTGCCTGTAACTGCCAAAGTACAGTTGGAAGTAGTAGTCGCACCATTGGCAACGTTGGCCAGAGTTGGAGCTGTGCCTTGATTGATCGTGTCCTCGAACGGCACTTTCAATGCACTAATCTCCGCCAACCCCGCCGTCACCTTCGACCGCGCCTGATACTTCGAATACTGAGGCAGGGCGATAGTCGCCAGAATGCCGATGATCGCCACGACGATCAGCAGCTCGATCAATGTGAAACCTTGTTGTTTTTTCATAGACACGCTCCATGCATGAGTCGAAATCTCATGATCTGAACAAGGCTCAGCACAGCCCATGCCAACGCCTTTCAGGCCCGGCCTGCTGGACGTGCGCAATCCCCTGCGCCGTTTCCTACAACCGGCAACCGCACTATCTGACACTTTTTGTCACCTGCACCGGCCGTGTTTGGCGCTGTCACTTGACTAGGCTATAAGTCATGAACGGCAAGTGTGCGGAATCCCCATGAATGACATCGCTCTGAGCGGTCTGGCCAAGCAATTGGTCCAGGCCGAACTGCTCACGGAAACAAGCGCCCGGCAATCCTGGGCGCAGGCCCAGCGCAATCGCGTGTCGCTGGTCAATTACCTGGTACACAACAAACTGGTCAACAGCCGGCAGATCGCCGAGATCGCCTCGGAACATTTCGGCATGGCCCTGCTCGATCTCAGCTGCCTCGACAAGGAGACTCAGCCCAGGGGCCTGGTCAGTGAAAAACTGGTTCGTCAGCACTGCGCCCTGCCCTTGTGGCGGCGCGGCAACAAATTGTTCGTGGGCCTTTCCGACCCGAGCAATCAGCAGGCGATCAGCGACATCCAGTTCAGCACCGGCCTGAGTACCGAAGCGATTCTGGTCGAGGACGACAAGCTCAGCGACGCCATCGACAAGTTCTTCGACAGCCACGCCTCGGGCCTGGAGGAAATGGCCGATGTCGATCTCGACGGCCTCGACGTCGAGTCCATTGATGACAACAAACAGGACGTGATCGGCGGCCTCGATGCCGACGACGCCCCGGTCGTGCGCTTCGTGCACAAGATGCTGCTCGATGCGATCAAGAGTGGCTCTTCCGACCTGCATTTCGAGCCGTACGAAAAAAACTACCGGGTGCGCATGCGCACCGACGGCATGCTGCGCGAGGTGGCCAAGCCGCCGATCCAGTTGGCCGGGCGTATTGCCGCACGTTTGAAGGTCATGGCCAGTCTGGATATTTCCGAACGACGCAAACCCCAGGACGGGCGGATCAAGATGCGCCTGTCGAAAAGCAAATCCATCGATTTTCGCGTCAACACCTTGCCGACCCTGTGGGGCGAAAAAGTGGTAATCCGGATTCT
Source organism: Pseudomonas sp. Sample_23 (assembly GCF_004307595.1). Taxonomy (NCBI): domain Bacteria; kingdom Pseudomonadati; phylum Pseudomonadota; class Gammaproteobacteria; order Pseudomonadales; family Pseudomonadaceae; genus Pseudomonas; species Pseudomonas sp. Sample_23. The sequence continues at coordinate 9,625 of NZ_RCNX01000025.1, read as the reverse complement.
CGACCCGTCCAGTGCACAAATGGGCATCGATGCGCTGGGCTACGAGGCCGAGCAAAAGGCTTTGTACCTGGCCGCACTGAAACAGCCGCAAGGGATGATTCTGGTCACCGGCCCCACCGGCTCCGGTAAAACCGTGTCGCTGTACACCGGGCTGAACATCCTCAACACCGTCGACATCAATATTTCCACCGCCGAAGACCCGGTGGAAATCAACATGGAAGGCATCAACCAGGTCAACGTCAATCCCCGCCAAGGGCTGGACTTCGCCCAGGCGCTGCGCTCATTTCTGCGTCAGGACCCGGACGTGATCATGGTCGGCGAGATCCGCGATCTGGAAACCGCCGAGATCGCAATCAAGGCTGCGCAGACCGGCCACCTGGTGCTGTCGACCCTGCACACCAACAGCGCAGCGGAAACCCTCACGCGCCTGCACAACATGGGCATTCCCGGTTTCAACATCGCCACCTCGGTCAGCCTGATCATCGCCCAGCGTCTGGCGCGCAAATTGTGCGCGCACTGCAAGCGACCGCTGGATATCCCGCACGAAACCTTGCTCAAGGAAGGCTTCCCCGAGGAACGCATCGGCCATTTCACGATCTACGAGCCGGTCGGTTGCGATCACTGCAACGGCGGTTACAAAGGACGCGTGGGGATTTATGAAGTGGTAAAGAACACACCGGACCTGCAACGGTTGATCATGGCCGAAGGCAATTCGCTGGAAATCGACATCCAGATGCGCCGCGACGGTTTCGCCGATCTGCGCACCTCCGGGCTGCACAAGGCCATGCAAGGCATCACCAGCCTTGAGGAAATCAACCGGGTCACCAAGGATTGAACATGGCGGTCAAGGCAGCGAAAGTCAGCGTTTACGCCTGGGAAGGCACCGACCGCAAAGGCAGTAAAGTCAGCGGCGAGTTGAGCGGGCAGAACCCCGCACTGATCAAGGCGCAGCTGCGCAAACAAGGGATCAACCCGGGCAAGGTGCGCAAGAAATCCGCGTCCCTGCTGAGCTGGGGCAAACGCATCAAACCGCAGGACATCGCCCTGTTCACCCGGCAGATGGCAACGATGATGAAGGCCGGTGTACCGCTGTTGCAGTCCTTCGACATCATCGGCGAGGGCTTCGAAAACCCGGCCATGCGCAAGCTGGTCGACGAGGTCAAACAGGAGGTCGCCGCCGGTAACAGCTTCGCCACGGCCCTGCGCAAGAAGCCGCAATACTTCGACGAGTTGTACTGCAACCTGGTCGACGCCGGCGAACAGTCCGGTGCCCTCGACACTTTGCTCGAACGGGTCGCGACCTATAAGGAAAAAAGCGAAGCGCTCAAGGCCAAGATCAAGAAGGCCATGACCTACCCCACCGCCGTGGTGCTGGTGGCGGCGGTGGTGACCGGCATTCTGCTGGTCAAGGTGGTGCCGCAGTTCCAGTCGGTGTTTTCCGGGTTCGGCGCAGAACTGCCGGGCTTCACCCTGATGATCATCAGCCTGTCGGAATTCATGCAGCAGTGGTGGTGGGCGATTCTTTTTGCGCTGGTGGCAGCGTTTTTCGGCACTCGCCACGCGTTGAAGACTTCGCAGGCCCTGCGCGACCGGCGCGATGCCTGGCTGCTGAAGCTGCCACTGGTGGGCACCTTGATGTACAAGTCCGCCGTTGCACGCTTTGCCCGCACCCTGTCGACCACTTTCGCCGCCGGCGTGCCGTTGGTGGAGGCGCTGGATTCGGTGGCGGGCGCCACCGGCAACGTGGTGTTCAAGCGCGCGGTGCTGCGCGTGCGGCAGGACGTCTCGACTGGCATGCAGCTGAATTTTTCGATGCGCAGCACCGGTGTGTTTCCCAATATGGCGGTGCAGATGACCGCCATCGGCGAGGAATCGGGCGCACTGGATGACATGCTCGACAAGGTCGCCGGTTTTTATGAAGCGGAAGTCGATAACATGGTCGACAACCTCACCAGCCTGATGGAGCCGTTCATCATGGTGGTGCTGGGGGTCATCGTCGGTGGACTGGTGGTGGCCATGTACCTGCCGATCTTCCAACTCGGCTCAGCGATCTGACATGCCTATCGATGAACTGTTTGCCGTGTATCCGCTGGCCTTTGTGGTCAGCGCGCTGCTGCTCGGGCTGGTGGTCGGCAGCTTCCTCAATGTTGTGGTCTGGCGCCTGCCGAAGATGCTTGAGCGTGACTGGCGCCAGCAAGCCCATGATGTGCTCGGCCTGCCCAGCGAAACGCCCGTGCCGACCTACAACCTGATGCTGCCGCACTCCGCGTGCCCGCATTGCGGACATCGAATCCGCCCGTGGGAAAACATTCCGCTGCTCAGTTATCTGTGCCTGCGCGGGCGCTGCTCGGCTTGTTCGGCGCCGATCAGTAAACGTTACCCGCTGACCGAACTGGCCTGCGGCCTGCTGTCGGCATTCATTGCCTGGCATCTGGGCTTCGGCTGGCCGGCGGGCTTGCTGATCTTGCTGACGTGGGGCTTGCTGGCGATGAGTCTGATCGACTGCGAACATCAGCTGCTGCCCGATGTGCTGGTGCTGCCGCTGCTGTGGCTGGGGCTGATCGTCAACAGCTTCGGCGTGTTCGTGGCGTTGCCCGATGCGTTGTGGGGCGCGGTCGCGGGTTATCTGGCGCTGTGGTCGGTGTTCTGGCTGTTCAAACTGCTCACCGGCAAGGACGGCATCGGTCATGGTGATTTCAAGCTGCTGGCCTTGCTTGGCGCTTGGGGTGGCTGGCAGATTCTGCCGCTGACGATTCTGTTGTCATCCTTGGTGGGGGCGATTTTGGGCGTCGTCATGCTGCGCCTGCGCGCCCAGGCAACCTCGACGCCGATCCCCTTCGGACCCTTTCTGGCAATTGCCGGCTGGATTGCCTTGCTCTGGGGTGGTCAAATAACCGACTTCTATTGGCAGTCTGTCGGTTTGAAATGAATACCCCTGTGGAAAAACCCTGGATCCTCGGCCTGACCGGCGGCATCGGCAGCGGCAAAAGTGCGGCGGCGCAGCACTTCATCGACCTCGGCGTGCACGTGGTGGACGCTGATCATGCGGCGCGCTGGGTAGTCGAGCCGGGGCGTCCGGCGCTGGCGAAAATCGCCGAGCATTTCGGTTCCGGCGTGTTGCAGGCCGATGGCACGCTGGACCGCGCCGCCCTGCGCAAACTGATTTTTGAAGACCCTGAACAGCGGCGTTGGCTAGAGGCGCTGTTGCATCCGTTGATCGGCGAAGAAATCGCTCATCACCTGGCGCAGGCAAAATCGCCTTACGCGATTCTGGTTTCACCGTTGCTGATCGAATCCGGGCAATACGCGATGACCCAGCGCATTCTGGTCATCGATGCGCCGCAACAACTGCAGATCGAACGCACCTTGCAGCGTGACCAGACCAGCGAACAACAAGTGCAGGCGATCCTCAAGGCGCAATCGAGCCGTGAAGACCGCGTGAGCCGTGCCGACGATGTGATCGTCAACGACCGCGACCTCGCCTGGCTGCACAGCGAGGTCGAGCGTCTGCATCACTTTTATCTGACTTTATCCGGAGGCCAAGCATGAGCCAGATTCCAACCGTTGAATGCCCAACCTGCGGCGCCCCCGTCGAATTCACCCCGGCGAACAAATTCCGTCCGTTCTGCTCCGATCGCTGCAAACTGATCGACCTCGGCGCCTGGGCCTCGGAAGAGCACAAGATTCCGGTCGCCCCGGATGCCGAAGACGAGCTGTTTTCCGGCGATTTCGATCCGCGTCACTGATCGCTGATCAGGGCCGCATAAAGCCGTAGTCCTGACTGTCGTCGAGGTTCTCCGCGAGAAAGCGCAACTCGTCGGCCAGGTCTTCGGCATTGCGCACGGCCTTGCTCTGCTGCACCACGGCGCTGAGCAGGGCGCGCAAACTCAGGCCCGGGTCAAAGCCCACCTCCTGCGCCAGCTCCAGACTCTGCCGGGTTTCCTGCCGCGCCCATTCGTAAACGCCCATGCCACTGCTCCTGAAGGAATTTGCGCGAGCATGAAATCTCTGCGGCATGGCCGGTTTGATGTGGATCAAGACTTCGGATCGTCGTCCTTCCACGGCGCTGAAAGGTAACGGGTGCGGTTGAAGGTCTCCAGCCATTCCGGGCAGAACACCACCAACGCACTGACAACCATGCCGTTGATAAAGGCCTCGGGAAACAGCAGCAACCACAGGTAGCCGACGAAATCTTCCAGCCATTCCGGCATGGCGAAGAGGCCGTCGTACCACAGCAACGTCAGGCTCAGAATCAGGCACAACAGGCCTGACAACGCAGCGGCGAAGAAACCGGAACAGAAGATGTAAACGAATGGATTGCGTGGCTGCGCACGCTCGACCAGAATCGCCACGCACTCGGTGATCAGCACTGGCAGCAGAATCAGCAACGCGCCATTGACGCCCACCGCCGCCAGGTCCTGACGCCCCAGCAGCACCAGCCCCATCTGCGCAACCAGCCCGCCGACGATCGCCAGCGGCCAATCAAGCAGCAGCGTCACTGCCGTCATGCCGATGAAGTGATAAGACACGCCGGTGTCGAAATCCCTGCGCACCAGCCACAGCAGAAATAGCGCGAACACCGTGCCGAACAGCAAGTGCTGCCGGCGACTGTCGCTGAACAGCTCGACCCATGGTGCACGCATGATCGCCCAGAGCAGCACCGGCAGATAAATCAGCCAGCCGAGCGTCAGGCTTGCCGAGGACAGCAGTTCGGCACCGATCATGATTCCCTCACCCTCTCCATGGACTTACCGCTTTGTCGCAGTCTACACCGCTGATGTATGTGCACCAGCCGATGCAAAGCTATCTGCTTGTCGCATTTGGACGCTAAGCTTGGGCTTATGGATGATTCAGATTATTTACGCCTGCTGACCATCGCGGCCGAGCAGGCCAATGCGTTCCTGTCCAATGCCCGCAAATGGGAGCGTGAGCGTTGGGTCTGCCAGCGCCTGCTGCAAGGTCTGAACATCCCCTACCGCGCCGATGAGTTCGCCCCGGCCGGTGAGCCGCCGGACGTGTTGTTCCGCGATGCCAATTTCGAAGTTTTTTTCGTCCTTGATGAAGGCCGCCGTCTCAATGACGAGTGGCGCGACGAATTGCAGCGTCGGCGCAGCGCGTTTTCCCTGAGCCAACTGGTGCGCCGCGAAGCCAAACCCAAGCGCATCCCGGCCAATGAATTTCTCCTGCGTCTGGCGCCAACCCTGCGCAAGAAGGCGCACAACTACAAGGAACGCGGCATGGATCTGGGTGAGCTGGACATCATCGCCTTCGCCAGCCTCAAACGCGAAGTGCTGGATCTCAACAGCCACTTCCCGCCACCGACCGAATACCTGCGTCAGGGCTGGCGCTCGCTGTCGCTGGTCGGCCCGACATTCGCAAGGGTGCTGTTTGCTCATCCCGACGCGCCGGACTTTCTGCGCAGCAACCTCGGCCGCAGCATTGTGTTCGACGTGGGCATCAGCCTGTGACGCCGCTGCAGCAGTTGATCGCCGAGGTTCCGCAAACCGGTCGTGTGCGCTGGATCGGCGTGCGTCCAGAATCCCGCGGGCCGATGCTTGAGCTCGACGCGGTCGAGGCGCGGCTGGAAGCCGGGCTCACCGGCGATCACGCCCGCCCGGGCATTCGCAATGCGCGACAGGTGACGCTGATCCAGTGGGAGCACCTGGCGGTGATCAACGCATTGATGGGCCGTCCCGCTGACCAGCCAATCCGGCCTGAAGATCTGCGGCGCAATCTCGTTATAAGCGGAATCAATTTGTTTAGCCTGAAGGGGCGGCGCTTTCGCATCGGGCAAGCGATACTCGAAACCACTGGCTGGTGTCAGCCCTGCGCACGCTTGCAGAACAACCTCGGCCCGGGCACTTTTCAAGCCGTGCGCGGGCATGGCGGGATCACCGCCCGGGTGTTACAAAGCGGCATCATTCGCCTCGACGATAGCGTGTGCGTCGAACCGGTTCCGGACAGTGGCTACGCTGCGTTCAATCCGGGCTGAAAACCGCTGTAGCCTGTGCTCATTCAGTAACGTCTACCTGACGAGGCAAATATGACCAGCCGCCTGAACCCCGAAGACCAAAAGCATGTCGAAGAGTACCTGCAACTGTCCCAACACCGTGTCGAGCGCCGGCCTTTCCGGCTGTGGATGCTCCTGGTGCTGGTGCTGGCAGTGACCATTGGTCTGGGCCTGTTGAGCCGATTTATCAGTTACCTGACGTTATGAGCTGCCTTGCGCTCCCTCGGGTAACCGCACCGATTTCCTTTAAAAACCTTGCGAGTTATCCCTATGTCCCATCGTATTGTCATTGTCGGCGGCGGCGCCGGCGGTCTGGAGTTGGCTACCCGCCTGGGTAAGACTCTGGGCAAGCGCGGCACGGCCAGCGTGATGCTGGTCGACGCGAACCTGACCCACATCTGGAAGCCGCTGCTGCACGAAGTGGCCGCCGGTTCCCTGAACTCCTCTGAAGACGAACTCAACTATGTCGCCCAGGCGAAATGGAACCACTTCGAGTTCCAGCTCGGGCGCATGAGCGGGCTCGATCGCGCGCAGAAAAAAATCCAGTTGGCCGCGACCTATGACGAAAACGGCGTCGAGCTGGTGCCGGCGCGTGAAGTGGCTTATGACTCGCTGGTGATCAGCGTGGGCAGCACCACCAACGATTTCGGCACCCAGGGCGCGGCGCAGCATTGCCTGTTCCTCGATACACGCAAACAGGCCGAGCGCTTCCATCAGCAATTGCTCAATCATTATCTGCGCGCCCACGCCGGGCAGACCGACGTGGTCGAGCAGATCAGCGTGGCCATCGTCGGCGCTGGCGCCACTGGCGTCGAACTGGCGGCAGAGCTGCACAACGCCGCCCATGAATTGGCCGCTTATGGTCTGGACCGGATCAAACCGGAAAACATGCACATCACGCTGATCGAAGCCGGCCCACGGGTGCTGCCTGCCCTGCCGGAGCGCATCAGCGGGCCGGTGCACAAAACCCTGGAGAAGCTAGGGGTCAATGTGATGACCAACGCAGCAGTCAGCGAAGTGACTGCCGACAGCCTGATCACCGCCGATGGCAACGAGATCAAGGCCAGCCTGAAAGTCTGGGCTGCCGGCATTCGCGCACCGGGTTTCCTCAAGGACATCGACGGTCTGGAAACCAACCGCATCAATCAGCTGCAAGTGCTGCCGACTCTGCAAACCACGCGCGACGAAAACATCTTTGCCTTCGGTGACTGCGCGGCCTGTCCGCAACCGGGCACTGATCGCAACGTGCCGCCACGGGCACAAGCGGCGCATCAACAAGCCTCGTTGCTGGCCAAGTCGCTGAAACTGCGCATCGAAGGCAAGACCCTGCCGGAGTACAAATACACCGACTACGGCTCGCTGATCTCGCTGTCGCGTTTTTCTGCTGTGGGTAACTTGATGGGTAACCTGACCGGCAGCGTCATGCTCGAAGGCTGGCTGGCGCGGATGTTCTATGTGTCGCTGTACCGTATGCACCAGATGGCACTGTACGGGCCGTTCCGCACGGCGATGCTGATGCTGGGGAGCAAGATTGGTCGTGGCACCGAACCGCGTCTGAAGCTGCACTAAGGCCAACATCTGTGGGAGCTGGCTTGCCAGCGATGGCGCCGGGTCAGTTGATATTTCTGTTGCCTGACCCACCGCTATCGCGGGCAAGCCCGGCTCCCACAGATTTTCGTGCTGCTCGAAGATCCGGCGCATTCGCGAGCAGCCTCGCTCCCACCTTTGATCTTTATTCCAAGCCCCGCATCGCGCGGGGCTTTTTATTGGCTGTCGATCACAGCTGGAAGCGCCGCACCATGCCCTGCAGCGCATTGGCCAGTTGCGACAGTTCGTGGCTCGATGCGCTGGTCTGATCAGCCCCCGCAGCCGAACGCACCGACAGGTCGCGAATATTCACCAGATTGCGATCCACTTCCCGCGCCACTTGCGCCTGCTCCTCGGCGGCGCTGGCGATCACCAGGTTGCGCTCGTGAATCTCGTGCACCGACGCCGTGATCGTCACCAGCGCCTCACCTGCCCGCTCGGCCAGAACCAAGGTGCTCGCCGCACGGGAAGCGCTGGCCTGCATTGACTCCAGCGCCAGGCTCGAGCCGCTGCGCATGCCTTGCACCATCTGCTCGATTTCCTGCGTCGATTGCTGCGTGCGATAAGCCAGTGCGCGCACTTCGTCGGCCACCACCGCAAAACCTCGACCGCTTTCACCGGCGCGTGCGGCCTCGATGGCAGCGTTGAGCGCCAGCAGATTGGTCTGCTCAGCGATGGCGCGAATCACGTCCAGAACCTTACCGATGTCTTGCGATTGATTGGCCAGCGACTGCACCAGTTCGCCGGTGTTCTGTACATCACTGACCAGGGCGTTGATCGCACTGGCGGTTTCGCTGACGCGCTCCTGGCCCAATTGCGCTGATTGACTGGACTGGCGCGTGGCATCGGACGTCGACACCGCGTTGCGCGCGACCTCCTCCACCGCAGCGGTCATCTCGTTGACCGCAGTGGCAGCTTGTTCGATTTCGTTGTTCTGCTCTTGCAGGCCCTGGGTGCTGTCGATGGTAACGGCGCTCAGTTCATCCGCGGCGGTGGCCAGTTGCGTAGCTGAGCCGCTGATACCTTGCAGGGTCTCGCGCAGGTTCTGTTGCATCGTCGCCAAGGCCTTGAGCAAACGGCTGACTTCGTCATTGCCATGGGTTTCGATCGGTCGGGTTAGATCGCCCTTGGCGACACTTTCAGCGGCATCCACGGCGCTGCTCAGCGGGCGCACGATACTGCGCGTGAGCAACATCGCCAGCGCCACCGTGGCCAGCGCTGCCAAGGCAATGAAAAGAGTAACGATGGTGCGCGAGGTTTCATAATGCGCGGCGGACTTCTCGCTTTCGGCAGCGACCTGGCGGGCGAACAGATCGGCGAGATCGTTGAGTTGCTTGCCGGAGCCGTCGACCACGGTCTTCATGTCAACCAGGAGCAATTTGGTCAGCTCGTCACGCTTGCCTTGCTCGGCAAGGGTGAACGACTGGGCAATGCCAGTGCGATAGGCGGCGAAGGTTTTCTTGAACTGGTCATACAGCTGCTGGCCTTCGGCAGTGTCGACCAGTTTGTCGTAGGCGGCGATCTTCTCGCTCAGTTCCTTGTCGCGGGTGTCCATCTGGCCGCGATAGGTGGCGATATTGGCCGAATCCTGATCGAGCGCCATGCGCAGAGAGATGGTGCGGATGCGCAGCATCAGTTCGCGGATCTCGTCGCCGCCACGGATGCTCGGCAACCAACGGTTCTCCACCGCCACCTCACTGTCGCGGATGCTCGACATCTGCCCCAGCGCAAACACGCCGAGCAAGGCCACCAACACCGCGATCAGGGCAAATCCCAAGGCAGCCCGGGGAGCAATATTCAACTGACGAAGCAACATGACGAACGCCCTTATTCTTGTAATGGCCAGATCAAGGGGCGAAGCGTTGGCAGTCCCCTCGTGTTAGCGGGCTATCGGCAGGTTGTATGACGACTTGAAGGGATTCAGCTTTCGGCAGGCAAAAAAAATCCCCGTATCTTTCGATACGAGGATTTTCAATATGGTCGGGGTAAGGGGATTCGAACTCCTGACATCCTGCTCCCAAAGCAGGC
>NZ_RCNX01000046.1:0-12639 GCF_004307595.1 Pseudomonas sp. Sample_23 | reverse complement strand
TGCTTACTTTTTTTAGGCGTTTGTAAAAAAAGTGAGTCGCCGTAAGGGCGAAACCGCCAACCGCAGCGCAGCAAAAAACGGATATTCACCCAAACCAACCAACGCCTGGTCGGCCCAAAGGCCGCCAAGGCCCCAAAAAAAAGGCAACCCCAAAAAGCCGCCCATATAAACGATCAATCCGCCAGCCAGCCATTCTCCCAATACCGCAGATTGTCACCACGCAACACATAATCGCGCATGACCACCTCGTGCAGCTCGTCACCCATGCGATAACTCGCGTCAGGGTCGGCCAGATGCATGCGAATCGCCTGCAGCCATTCATCAGTGCTGTTGGTCTTCACCCGCGTGCACGGCAGGTAGCCCTGATAGGCTTCGGTATCAGTGCAGATGACCGGATAACCACAGGCGCCGTATTCCAGCAAACGCAGGTTGCTCTTGCAGTCATTGAAAATGTGAAACTCCAGCGGTGCCAGGGCCAGGTCGAGGTTAAGACTGGCCAGCTTGGCCGGATAGACGTCCAGAGGAATCACACCGTGGAACTCGTGCATGTACGGACGCAGGTCATCCGGGCACATGCCAAAGAATACCCAGTCAACTTCGTTGGCCAATTCACGCACGACATCGGCAATCACCGCCAGATCGCCATGGTGGCTGGTGCCTCCGCCCCAACCCACGCGAGGTTTTTTCGAGGTGCGGCGCTGACCCCGCAAACCGGTCCAGAGGTTTTGCGCGAGCATGTTGGGGACTACGCGAATGTCGTGGTGCATGTCCGACAGCGCATTGGCCAGTGGTTGAGTCGAGACCACCACGCGGTCGCACAGGCTGATCGCCTGGCGCACCATCCGTTCCATTTCCTGCTTGCTGGGCATGTTGCGGATATGCGCATTGCGATGCGGAACATCGATCACATAGTCATCCAGCTCGAAGATGCGCCGGGCATGGCAGAACTTTTTCAGCGGCGGGATTTCATCGATCGCGCCCTGGGAATAGCGCCCTTGCAGGACGATGACATCCGGCGACTGACGCTCGATTTCAATGATCGACGGCAAGCCGTAACGAATACACCCTTCGGCGCGGTTCGCCGCTTCCAGCTCTATCAGCGGCTGACTCATGCGGTAATGGCCAATGGCTGAGGCATTGATCGGCACGGCGAGTACGTTGGGCAATTGCGGCCTGGAAAAAGCAGTCCACCCCGTACGCAGGCCCGGCTCAAGGCTGAAACTGGTCGCTCCGACGCCCTGCAGTGACAGGTTGACGTTGAAGGCCGGATCGCGGGCAATGCGCGGCAGCCAGCGCTTGTAGAAGGTCTCTTGCTCGTGCAAATGTTGCTGGCCTTGCTCAGTTGTCGACTCGACAGTCGGGCGCACGCCCTGAGCCAGCAAGGCATAAGGCGTCCACACTACCAGGTAGCCTTCCTGGCCGATGCGCAGGCACAGATCCACCACGTTCAGCGCCTGCTTCAAATCCTCTTCGTCAAGCCCTGCCACCGCCTCGAAAACCGTCTTGCGCACCATCAGGCAATCACCGCCGACTGCACTCAGATCGTGGGTGGCCTGCAGCCGGAACATATAACCGTCCGACTGCAGCGACTGTCCATAAAATGGCAGCCCGACCGCGCCCTGCATCCCCAGAATCATGCCGGCATGCAGCACATAACCATCCGGGTTGAACAACTTGGCGCCGACCACGCCGACTTCCGGGCGCTGCGCATGATTGAGCAGTTCGTCCAGCCAGTCGGCGTGGGTGATCACTGCAAAGGTATTGAGCAGCAGCACATATTCGCCACGGGCCTTGGCCACGGCAAAATTGTGCAGGGCAGCCATGTTGTCCGGCTGCGGGTACGTCAGCACGCGGATTCTGTCACCACCCAATTGCGCGATGCCGTCCAGCCATGCTCTGGCCTCAGCGGTTTCGCTGCCGTTGTCGACCAGCAGCAGTTCGTAGTCGGCGTAGGCGGTTTTTTCCAGCACGGTCTCGACACACCGCTGCAAGGCAGCGGTCTGATCCCGGGTGACGATGATGATCGACACAAGCGGACGGCGCGCGTGCCGATAGTCGACACGATTGAGCAATTGGCAACTGCCACGGCGGATTTCATGGGCAACGCCAATGCGTTGCAGATGCGCTTCGAGCACACGAGGGTTCTGTTCGATGACGCCTGGCTCGGCCAACCACCGCGACAGATCGAATGGCGACTCCAGCAGAACTTCGGCGACATGCCCGATCACCTGAGTGCCGTCGCTTTCGACCATGCGCCACAGCATGTCGTGAGGAGCCAGTTCGGTGAACGTCGTGTCAAAACCACCCAGCGCCAGAAAGCGTTCGCGCTTGAACGCCAAGGCGCGCCCGACATACGGGTAGCTGCGCATCAGATCAAGGTTGAAATCGGGTTTGAAGGCGGGTTCCACGGACTCACCATCGCGCAGACCGCCTTCATCGCTGTACACGCAACCGAGCGACGGCGAGTGCGCAATCCGGTCAGCCATGACCAGCAAGGCCGGCACCATCAGCCGGTCACCGGCCTGCAACAGGTAGAACCAGTCGGCGCCCTCCAGTTGGGGCAACAGAGCGTTGATCTGACCCAGCCCGTCACCTTCCAGTGGCATGTGGAACACGCGCCCATCCAGCGTCGCCTCGTTACAGGAAGCGGACAGCACCAGAATCAGTTCAGGCGCATAGTCCTGCCGAGCAAGCGCCTCAAGCGTGCGCTCGACTCCATCGCGACTGCCCTGGGCATCAATGACGATCGGCACTATTCGCGGCTGTTGTGGCCAGGCGGCCAGAGTTTCCGGCAGTAACTTGCGCTGCCCTTCAGTGAGACTGCGGCACTGCAGCCAGTGCGCGTAGAGTTCGGCGAAGCTCCAGCTATCGATGCCGACGCACCACTCCTGGCGACTCTGCTTGGTACCCAGCGTTCGGCTCAGGGGCAGCTCTTCCCAGACGCGCGGCATTACGTCAGCCTTGGTCAGCGGGACATAGCGCACCCAACCCGGCGCTGGCGCCGACTCGCCGCTGCGCGCCTTGAGCATTTGCAAAATCCACTCGCGCTCGACCTCGACCGCGTCTTTCATCGGCTGCTGAGCGCTCAAGCGCTCCGGATACAGCCGCTCGGCACTGAGCACGGTGTTCGACATCGCCAGATTGCCGCGCCGCAGCAAGCATACGTACAAGGCGAAATCCAGGGTGGCGACAAAGCAGTGGCCGTCCTGAGTCAGCGCCGGCAACAAGTCGACGAGGTCCGAACGACGGAACAAGGCGCTGGAGAAACCGCCCAGCACATTGACCGGAAATTTTTCGAAGATGCCCAGCAGGTCATCACCCTTGAACAGACCGCTGGCCGGTGACAACGAAGTGTTTTCAAGGCGCGCCGGCAGAATGATGTCGTCGGCGTCCCAGAACAGCCGCTGAGCCAGCACCAGGCTGACTTCCTCACGCAACATCTCGTGCGCCTGCTGCTCGATGCAGGCGGCATAGAGATGGTCGTCGTCACACATGAACTTGACGAATTCACCCTGCGCCTGATCAAGGCACGCCTTGAGATTGCCGACCAGGCCCAGTGTGCGCGGGTTGCGCACATAGCGCACGGCAACACCCGAGCGCTCGGCCACAGCGCTGACAATCCCTTCGATCTCACGACCACGACTGTCATCGCAGACAATGATCTCAAGAGGCACGTATGTCTGGCTGACGGCGCTGTTCAATGCCCGCTCGAAAAAGCGCGGATTGAACGCAGGGATGGCAATGCTGACGAGAGGAAGTGAATTCACGGCGGGCTCACAGGCGGTACGAGCCCGCTCGCAAAAACGAGCCCTTGATACCGCAAAAAATCATTAACAGAGGCACAACGTTGGCGGGCGCTCACGCACCCGCCAACCATCAGATCTTGTTGAACAGACCCAACTGACTGATCTTGCTGAACGCCAGTTGCGCGGCTTGCAGCATGGTCTGTTGCAGCGTCAGACGGGTCATGACTTCAGCCGGATCGGAATCACGAATCGAACCCTGAGTCGTGCTGTTCGCCGTGGTCAGGCTGTCGTTGGTGATGGTCTGCATGTCCAGGGCCTGGCCGCGGGCACCAATGGTGGTCACCGCCGTGCCGATCTGATTGGCAGCGGCATCGATGTTGCCGAGGCCGGCCTCCATCGCGCCCTGCAATTTCTGCTTGGCAACCGGGTCACCGTCGACTGGCGTATTCAGCGCGGTGATCATCTGGCCCAGAGTGTCGAGCACGTTCTGGGTCTGATGATTGTTCGGCTGGATCGAGAACTGATCACCAGCGGCCGGCGCGCTGCCCAGGGCGAAAGTCACACCGGCAGCGGTGGCGTTACCGCCGGCAACCGTGCCCGAAGAAACCGGCTTGCTGTCGGCGGTCACTGGCGCGGCATACAGATCGAAATCGGTGGCGCTGGTGAACTTGAGCACCGCGCCGCCCTGCGGGAAAGCCGCGGTGTAGGCTGCCTGATCGGTGATGGTCGAACCGGTGATCACGCTGGTCGACGGGTTACCCGGATTACGCGTGGTGGTGAACGAGTCCGGCGAGGCCGACAGCTGGAAGCTGTGCCCTGCGATAACGGCGTCCGGGTTGGTATCGCCGGCCTTCAGGTTGACGTTCAGCTTGAGGTCGACGCCACGGAAGCTGACAGTCTGGTTGGCGCCGCTGCTGTTGCTGATCAGGCCATTCTGGCTGGCTTCGGCGGTCACATCGTTGCCCAGCGCATCGGTAATCTTCAGCTGGGTGCTGCTGACGAAATCGATGGTGTACGGCTGCCCGGCAGTGAACTTGGCATCGTAATTGGCGGCAGTGCCGACGGTGCCGTTGGACAGCACGACACGGCCGTCATCGACGGCTGGCGCAGTCATCTTGGTGTTGGTGCGGCCGGTGTTGATGGTCTGCTGGAACGCGTCCCAACCGGTGGTGTTGGTGCCCACGGTCATGCCGTCGCCGATGCCCAGATCGATGGTGGTCTGGTCGCCGTTGTAGCTGAACGTGCCGTCAGAATTCTTCGAGTACGGCGCGGTATCGGTTTTCGAACCGGAGAACAGGTAATTGCCGTTGGCATCCTTGGCGTTCATCAGGCCCAGCACTTGTTGCTGGATCTCGCCCATCTCCGAGGCGTACGCCTGGCGATCCTTGTCGGTGATCGTGCCGTTGTTCGCGGCCAGCGCAAGTTCCTTGGCCCGTGCCAACGCCGTGGTGATCGAATCCAGCGTGGACTCCTGCACGTTCAACGCACTTTTGGTGGTGTTGACGTTGGTCTTGTACTGATCGAGCATCGCTGCCTGCTGGCCCAGCTGCAGCAGACGCCCGGCACCGATCGGATCATCGGCGGCGGTGTTGATGCGTTGCAGGCTGCTCGCCTCGCTCGCGGTGGCGACAGCCTTGTTGAAGTTACGCTGATAATCCGAAGCTTGCGTTCCGTAATACTGGGCGGTGGAAATGCGCATGAATTACGACTCCTTAAAGGCTGTTGATCAGCGTGGCGAAAGTTTCCTGCGCAGCTTTGATGATCTGCGAAGACGCTGTGTAGTACTGCTGGTACTTGACCAGGTTGCCGGTTTCTTCGTCCAGGTTGACCCCGGAAAGCGAATCGCGGGCACCCTTGGCGTTCTCCAGAATCGCCGTGGTCGCGGCGCTGTCGGACTTGCCTTGGGCGGTCTTGGTACCGACGTTGGTCACCAGGGTGTTGTAGGCGTCGGTCAGGCTGATGCCCTTGCTCGCCGAACCGGTGTCCACGGTCTGTTTGGTTTGCAACGCGACCAGTGCCTGGGCGTTGCGGTTGTCCGAAGACGCCGCGCCGGTCAGGTTCATGGTGAAGGTCTCGCCGGTTTTCGGCGTGCCGCCCACGGTGGTCTGCACGGTGAAGGTCTTCTGCACGTTCGGCGTGACCGTAGTGTCCATCACCGGGTTGCCGCTGGCGTCGACGATGCCGACTTTCAGATTCAGCGTGTTCGACTGGCCGGGCACGATGGTACCGGTGCCCAGCGTTCCGCCCTTGGCGTCGACCAGGGTGTACGACTGGCTGCCGCCGCTGACCGCGCCGAAGACCAGTTTGACCGGCGTTGAATTCTTCAGCGCCGCCTGCATGTCAGCCTGGGCGGTCGGGTTGTAGATGTCGATCTTGTCGCTGAGCGTCGGCTGGGTGTAAGTGCCCAGACCGTT
This sequence comes from Pseudomonas sp. Sample_23, assembly GCF_004307595.1. Taxonomy (NCBI): domain Bacteria; kingdom Pseudomonadati; phylum Pseudomonadota; class Gammaproteobacteria; order Pseudomonadales; family Pseudomonadaceae; genus Pseudomonas; species Pseudomonas sp. Sample_23. The sequence goes on along the minus strand of NZ_RCNX01000046.1, from coordinate 6,479 downwards.
GGCGCTGGCGACGCCGGTCAGCGGACCTGCCGCAGCGATTTTCTTCGGATCGGTCAGGACCGTCTGAATGCTCGCCGCCGCGTTGCGGGTCGGCGTGATCTTGAACGAGTCACCCGCGCTCAGCGCGCCGCCATTCAAGGCCAGGGTAAAACCGTCGATCACTGGCGGCGGATTGGTCGTGGTGCTGAACGCGCCCAGATCGGTGCCGTCGGAACGCTTGACGGTGTAATCGGTAGCGCTGGTGAAGGTCACCTGATAGTCGCTGGTGGTCAGCTTGCCGGTGTCCTTGATGGTCACATCGAGGTTGCCCGAACCGGCGCTGTTGCCATCCTTCGCAATGCTGCGCTGACTGATCAGGGCGGCACTGTTGATGTTGTTGAAAATCGCCGCGCCGAAGTCACCGTTCTTGTCGATGCCCTGGGCTTGCTGGCTGTTGATCTGATCGGCAATCACCAGAGCGACGCGACCGAGCTCGTTGAGCGACGGGTCGAGGACTTCCTTGCGATAGGTCAGCAGACCGCCGATTTCGCCACCGCTGATCACCGAAGTAATGTCGATGGTGCTCGAACCGCGATCCATCTGGATCGACATGCGCGACGGGTCGGTCTTGCTCGCAACCATGCTCAGGCTGTTGGTGGTGTTGCCGATGACCAGCGGCTGGCCGCTGCCGACATAAATGTCGAAGCTGGTGCCGCGTTCGACGACCTGGGCACCGGTCAGCTCCGAGAGCTGACGCACGGCTTCGTTACGGCTGTCGAGCAGGTCGTTCGGCGCCCCGCCACTGGTGGAGATTTCGCCGATCTTCTGGTTGAGATTGGCGATCGCCGTGGCGAGCTTGTTCACCTGGGCGGTCATGTCGCCGAGGCTGCCGTTGATCGTGGTGTTCTGATCGTTGAGCTGCTTGGCCAGGGTATTGAAACGGCTGGTCAGCGCCTGCGCGCCGGTCAGCACCGACTGACGCGAAGTGTCATCGGTGGCCGACGTCGATACGCCCTGCATCGAGGTGAAGAATTTCTGCAGCACACCGGTCAGGCCGGTGTTGGTGTCCGACAGCATGGCGTCCAGCGGCGTCGCCTGCTTGAGAAACGCGGCCGATTCGCTGTCCAGCGAAGTCGCGGTGTGCAGCTGCGATTCCAGGTACGAGTTGTACACCCGGCGCACGTCAGCCAGGGTCGTGCCCGTGCCGATGAAAACGCTGCCGTACTGCTGCGAGGACTTGGTGCCCTGCACGGTTTGCTGACGTGAATAACCGGCGGTGTCGACGTTGGCAATGTTGTTGCCTGTCGTAGCCAGAGAGGACTGGCTGGCCGACAGTCCCGACATCCCGATATTGAGCAAACTCATGGTTCAGACCTTATTACCTGGTGCCTTATAAAGGCGTGGTGGAGACACCCGCCGCAGCGTAGTTTTCAAAACTGTTCATCTGCTTGGCAATTTGCGAAATCTTCGTCGCGTAGTTCGGGTCGGTGGCGTAACCGGCCTTCTGCAACTCGCGTACAAACTGTTCTGGGTTATCGGCCGACTTCAGCACTTCTTGATAGCGATTGTTGCTCTGCAGCAACGTCACCAGATCGTGGAAGCTGTCCTTGTACGAGGCGTAGGAACGGAACTCCGCCGTCTCCTTGACCATCGCGCCATTGCGGAACTCGCTGGTGATCGCGCGGGCCGAATCGCCCTTCCAGTTGCTGCTCGCCTTGATGCCGAACAGGTTGTGGCTGCTGCTGCCATCCTGGGCGCGCATGACCGATTTGCCCCAACCGGTTTCCAGTGCCGCTTGCGCCACCAGGTAACGCGGATCGACGCCGATGCGGTCGGCGGCTTCCTTGGCCATCGGCAGCATGGTGTTGACGAATTCGTCGGCGGAACTGAAGGCCTTTTTCGCCGGTGCCAGCGGAATCTGCGCCATGGCGCGGCCGTAGACCTGCATCTGCCCGCCAGCGGCTTTCTGCTCTTCGGCACGGGCCAGCCAGTCGCCGTTGTACAAAGCGCCGGAGCCTGTGACGGCGGTAGTCGCAGCACGTTGCGGCAAGGCGTTGGTCGCTGCGGCCGCAGTGCTGGCAGTGGCCACGCTCGGCGCCGACGGCACCAGACCAGCGAGCAAGCGATCGGCCAGTTTCGGCGGCAATGCCAGACGCCGCTGGTTGATCAGCGCCATGTCGTTGCGATGGGAAATATCGGTGTTGTTCGGCACATGCACCGAGCGCGATGCCCACAACGGACGCTCGCCGTTGACGCGGGACAGCGGACCGGTGGCGACGGTGCCGGCGGCAATCGGCGTCGGCACGGCGGCGGCCTTGGCCAGCGCTTCCTGCTGCTTGGCGGCGGACGCGGCGGCAGCCTCGCCCGGCGCCATCGGTTTGTTCTTCGACATCTGCCGGATCAGCACGTCGGCCAGGCCGATACCACCGCCCTCCCGCGACATGGAAACCGCCAGTTGCTGGTCGTACATTTCCTGATACTGCTTGGCCGCCGGCGTGTTCAGCGGGTTGTCCTGGCCGAGCGCTTCGGTGGCCGAGCGCATCGACTTGAGCATTTCGCCGAGGAACAGCGACTCGAATTCCTGCGCCACCTTGCGCATGTTTTCGTCGCTGTTCTTGTCGCCGACCTTCAGCTGGTTCAGACGATTGAGGTCGGAGTAGGAACCCGAATCGCTGCTGCTGACCAGACCGCTTTTGCGCATATCCATGGTGGCCGGCCTCAGATCACGATCAGGTCGGCTTGCAATGCGCCGGCCTGCTTCAGAGCTTCGAGAATTGCCATCAGGTCACCCGGTGCCGCGCCGACCTGGTTCACCGCACGGACGATCTCGTCGAGGGTGGTGCCCGGGCCGAACTTGAACATCGGTTTGGCTTCCTGTTCGGCATTCACTCGCGAGCGCGGCACGACGGCGGTCTGGCCGTTGGACAGCGGGCCCGGCTGGCTGACGATCGGGTCTTCGGTGATGGTCACGGTCAGGCTGCCGTGGGTCACGGCGGCTGGCGACACTTTCACGTTCTGGCCGATGACGATGGTGCCGGTACGCGAGTTGATGATGACTTTTGCCACCGCCTGACCCGGATCGATTTCGAGGTTCTCCAGGATCGACAGGTAGTCGACGCGCTGGCTCGGATCCAGCGGCGCAGTCACCCGCACCGATCCGCCGTCGATGGCTTGGGCGACGCCAGGGCCGAGCATGTCGTTGACCTTGTCGACGATGCGCTTGGCGGTGGTGAAGTCGGAGCGGTTGAGGTTCAGCGTCAGGCTGTTGCCCTGGTTGAAACCGCTCGGCACCGCACGTTCCACCGACGCACCGCCAGGGATGCGACCGGCCGACGGAACGTTGACGGTGATCTTCGAACCATCGCGGCCTTCAGCGTCGAAACCGCCAACGACGAGGTTGCCCTGAGCGATCGCATAGACGTTGCCGTCGATACCCTTGAGCGGCGTCAGCAGCAAGGTGCCGCCACGCAGGCTCTTGGAGTTACCGATCGAGGACACGGTGATGTCGACCTGCTGACCCGGTTTGGCAAACGCTGGCAGATCGGCACTCACCGACACCGCCGCGACGTTCTTCAACTGCACGTTGCCCGATCCCGGCGGCACCTTGATGCCGAACTGCGAGAGCATGTTGTTGAAGGTCTGCAGGGTGAACGGGGTCTGCGTCGTCTGGTCACCGGTGCCGTTAAGCCCGACCACCAGGCCGTAACCGATCAACTGGTTGGAGCGCACGCCGGAAATGCTGGCGATGTCTTTCAGCCGCTCGGCGTGTGCGGTGAACGCCGCAGACATCAACAACGCGGCCACCATAAGGCTTTTCAGATTCAACGTAGCCACCTAGAAAGGGAACAGCGGGCTGAGGAAGAAACGGTCGAACCAGCCTGGCTGACTCGTATCGGCAAACGCGCCGGTACCCGAGTAGGTGATGCGCGCATCGGCGACACGGGTCGACGACACGGTGTTGTCGGTCGCGATGTCGTCGGCGCGGACCATGCCGGCGATGCGTACCAGTTCGTCACCGGTGTTGAGCGTCAGCCACTTCTCGCCACGCACGGCGATGATGCCGTTGGGCAGCACGTCGGCCACGGTCACGGTGATCGAACCGGTCAGGCTGTTGCTCTGCCCGGACTTGGCATCACCCTTGGTCGAACGGTCGGCGCTGTAGCCGGCGTTCAGGCTCAGGTCACCGCCGCCAATCGGGTTGTTGGTGGTCAGGCTGGAGCCGAACAACGAGGTCAGCCCGATCGAGTTATCGCTGTTCTTGTCCATCTGCGAGTTGGCGTTCTTGCTCGCCTGGGTGCGCTCGTTCAGGGTGATGGTGATGATGTCACCGACCCGGAACGCCTTGCGATCGCTGTACAGGTTCTGCTCGAAGCCGGCCTGATAGATCGAGCCATTGTTGGCAGCCGCCGGCAACGGTGTGCGCGGCAACACCGGGGCGTAGTAAGGGTCATTGGGCTTGGGCGTCGGGGCGACGCAGCCCGCGAGCGAGACGACCCCACTCAATGCCAGAACAGATACAAAGCGCTTCATGACCCTACCTCACGGTGTTGCTGGCGACCTCAGGCCGCCCCAAAGACTGGATTACAGATTCTGCGTTACGAACGAGAGCATCTGGTCGGCGGTGGAGATCACCTTGGAGTTCATCTCGTAGGCGCGTTGAGTGGTGATCATGTTGACCATCTCTTCAACGGTGCTGACGTTCGAGGTTTCCAGGGTGTTCTGCAGCGTGGTACCGAAACCGTTCAGGCCCGGGGTGCCGACCTGCGGCGCGCCGGAAGCAGCGGTTTCCAGGAACAGGTTGTTGCCCACGGCTTGCAGGCCGGCCGGGTTGATGAAGTCGGCGGTCTGCAGGTTGCCGATCACTTGCGAGGCCGGGTTGCCGGCGATGGTGATCGACACGGTGCCGTCACGGCCGACGGTGAAGGTCTGCGCATCGTTCGGGATGATGATCGCCGGCTCCAGGGCGAAACCGCTGGCGTTGACGATCTGGCCATTGGAGTCGAGGTGGAAAGTACCGTCACGGGTGTAGGACGTGGTGCCGTCCGGCTGCAGGATCTGGAAGAAACCGCGACCGTCGATGGCCATGTCCAGCGGCTGCTCAGTGGTTTGCAGGCTGCCGGCGGTGAAGTTTTTCTGGGTGCCGACAATGCGCACACCGGTACCCACTTGCAGACCCGACGGCAGTTCGCTGTCCTGGGTCGACTGGGCACCTGGCTGACGCTTGATCTGATAGAGCAGGTCCTGGAACTCGGCACGGTCACGTTTGAAACCCGTGGTCGAGACGTTCGCCAAGTTGTTGGAAATGGTGGTCAGGTTGGTGTCCTGGGCGGACAGACCGGTTTTGGCAACCCATAGAGCCGGAAGCATTCGATTCTCCTCGTGCGCCTGTTTTACGGCGCGACGTTCTGATAATTAGCTGATCTGCAAGACCCGAGCCATGGCCTGGTCGTCGTCTTTGGCGGTGTTCATCATCTTGACGTGCAACTCGAACTGCTTGGCCAGGGCCAGCACCGAAGTCATTTCTTCCACGGCATTGACGTTGCTCGACTCAAGGAAACCCGAGACCAGTTTGACGTTGGCGTCGGCTTGCGCCGGCTGGCCGTCCTTGGTGTAAATCGAACCGTCGAGGCCTTTGTTCATGTTCTTGATGTCCGGGTTGACCAGCTTGATCCGGTCGACTTCGGCCATGACGCGGGGGCCTTCGCCCATCGCGCGAATGCTGATGGTGCCGTCTTCGCCGACTTCGACCTGCTGCTCGGGCGGCACGGCGATCGGGCCGCCATTACCGATCACCGGCATGCCGTTGCCGGCGCGCAATACGCCGAGGGCGTCGATGTTGAGGCTGCCGGTGCGCACGTAGCTTTCACCACCGCTGGGGTTTTGCACGGCGATGAAGCCGTTGCCGGATACCGCGACGTCGAGTTCACGCCCGGTCTGCACCAGCGAGCCCGGCGTGAAGTCGGTGGCGGGACGTTCGCTCATGGCAAACGCGCGCGCCGGAAAGCTGTCACCGAACACCGGCATCGAACGCGCCTGCTCGAGGTCGCGCTGGAAGCCGTTGGTGGAGATGTTCGCCAGGTTGTTGGCATGCGCCCGCTGCGCCAGTGCGTTCTGGCTGGCGCCGGTCATTGCCACATAAAGGTACTTGTCCACTGTGTTTCCTCTGCATGCCGGACGTTTGCCGCCCACCGCTGTACTGCTCAGCCATAAGCAATTTGCAGACCAACTTTTTATTGGCGGGCGAAGGCCCGGTAAACAGGGGACTTGAGGGGATCGGAGGGAGAATCTGAAATGGTTTGAAGACGAAAAACCGGCGGTGTCATGCCGGTTAGTGGCAAGGATCGGCCTGGACACTGATCGTTCCCATGCTCTGCGTGGGAATGCCTCACTGGACGCTCTGCGTCCGCTTGGGACGCTGAGCGTCCCGGGCTGCATTCCCACGCAAAGCATGGGAACGATCACTTGCGGCTATGACTGAGACTTGCCAACCTCATACTCAC
>NZ_RCNX01000076.1:0-730 GCF_004307595.1 Pseudomonas sp. Sample_23 | reverse complement strand
TGACCAACGCCGCTGGCTCGCCAGTGATCGTGACCCTGTCGAACGGTGCCGTGATCACCATCAAGGCTGGCGAAACCACCGGCACCGCAACTGTTCCTGCACCGTCCGACGACGTCTACAAAGACGCCGGCTCTGTTCAGGCAACGATCACCAGCGCTACCGGCGGCAATTTCGAGAACTTGGTACCGAGCACAGCTCCGGCCGTAACGACTGTCACCGATACCATCGATACCTCGACCGTCAAACTGACCGCCGATACTTCGGTGGCTGAAGGCGGCACCGTGACTTACACCGCCACCGTTGGTGCACCAGTGACTGGCTCGCCTGTGGTCGTGACCCTGGCCAACGGTCAGACCATCACCATCGGCGTCGGCCAGACTACTGGCACTGCAACTGCTGTTGCTGCGAACGATGCGCTGACCGGCAATGCGCCGCTGACCAACTCGATCACTGGCGTAACCGGTGGCAACTTCGAAGATCTGGTTGCGGATAAAACTCCGGTCTCGACTTCTGTCACCGACGTTGCCGACACCACCAACCTGTCTCTGAGTGCGACCGGTTCCGTGGCCGAAGGTGGCTCGATCGTTTACACCGCTACGCTGACCAACGCCGCTGGCTCGCCAGTGACCGTGACTTTGTCGAACGGTGCCGTGATCACCATCAAGGCTGGCGAAACCACCGGCACCGCAACTGTTCCTGCACCGTCCGACGACGTCTACAAAGACGCCGG
>NZ_RCNX01000027.1:0-12799 GCF_004307595.1 Pseudomonas sp. Sample_23 | reverse complement strand
GTTCGATCAGACGATCCGAGCCACCTTCGGCGACGCGGCGTTCGATCAGACGATCGGAACCACCTTCGGCCAGACGGCTTTCGATCAGCTTGTCCGAACCGCCTTCGGCGATCATGGTGTGCGCCGGGGTGGCGGCGAAAGCGTTAACTGCGAAAACCGAGAAAGCGATGCTGAGAAGAGTCTGGCGTTTCATGATGGTGTGCTCCGGGGTGTTGTTGGTTGGTATGGAGCTGATGTTACGCCCGGAATTTTTTATGAGAACTTCATTGCCGTGATGGTGAACATCGACGTCGATGATGGTTGCGGACAACCGCGTAGCAGAGCCTCAGAGCACCTTCACCGCACGCCCGATCGCCTGAATCGGCCCGGTCGGTTTGCCGATCGGCGAGCCATTGGCGCCTTCCAGGGTCAGCTCAAACAGCTGGTTCGGCTGCAACGGCGGCAGTTTGTCCAGTGGCACCGACAACGCCTGCCCCGGCTTGACCAAGCCCAACGACACCGGCCCCGACCAGCCGTCAGCCTTGGTCCAGAACTCCAGCGCCTTGTCCGCCGGCACCTCGACCACGCCCAGCGGGATCAACTGGATCTCCCGCGCATTGCTCGCCTGAATCACCCAGCCCGGCGCCTTGTCCTGCGGCGCGACCAGCACCACCAGATAACTCGGTTTCGGCGCAGTCTGCGTCAGCAGCATCGTGCCGAGGATCAATGTCGCCGCCAGCCCGGCCGCGCTCAAGCCGCGCCACAGCGGCAGCAGATTCCACCACGAGGTTAGCGGTTTCTTCACCGTCAGCCGTTCGAGACTGCGTTCGATACGAGGCCATAACTGCGCCGAGGGTTGCTGAGGTTCGGCCAGATCGGTCAGCTCCAGCAGGCGCCGCTCCCAGGCATCCACCGCTGCACGCAGTTCGGGATCGTTCGGCAGGCGCCGTTGCACCTCGATGCGCTGCTCGAACGACAAGGTGCCGAGCACGTATTCGCCGGCCAGTTCATCCCGTTCCTGCGCTGATTCGCCGGTCATCCCATGCACTCCCGCAAAGCATTGAGGCTGCGCTTGATCCACGCTTTGACCGTGCCCAGCGGCGTGTCGAGGCGCGCGGAAATCTGCGCGTGGCTGTAACCGTCGACGTAGGCGTGGAGGATGCAGCTGCGGCGCTGCGGTTCCAGTTGCTCGAGGCAGCGATGAATGCGTGCCGAGTGAACATCGACCGCCTCATCAGGCGCCGCTGCCTCATGTTCTTCGCTGAACGGCGTTTCCCGACTTTGCTTGCGCAGCTGATTCAAGGCCAGATGCCGGGTCACGCTGAACATCCAGCCCCGCGCCGAACCCCGCGCCGGATCGAACCCGGCCGCGCCGTGCCAGATCTTGATGAACGCCTCATGCACGATATCCTCCGCCAGCGCCGTATCGCGCAGCAGCCGCTTGGCCACGCCGAGCAGGCGCGGGCCTTCCTGCACATACAAATCGCGCAAAGCCGCGCGCTCACCCCGGGCACAGGCGGCGAGGCGGGCTTCGTAATCGAAAACGGATTCGGCTAAAGGCATGGGGTGCAATCTAGCTCACATTTCCCAAACATCCAGACGCATTGTTCCCTGTGGGAGCGAGCCTGCTCGCGAATGCGGTGGGTCAGAAAGTAATAAGGCGACTGACCTTCCGTCTTCGCGAGCAGGCTCGCTCCCACAGGATTGTGCACTGCTTCTGAATATCAGTTAGCCGCCCAGAAAATATAATCCGCCTGGTACTTCACCACTTCCTGCTTGCCCTTGTTTGCCATGGTGCACTCACTGCCGGGCGCGACGCCGCCCTTGAGCGCGACACGCTGGATGTAGCTGACCCCGGTCATCGCGCCTTTGCCCTCGGCCGGGTTGGCCTTGACCAGTTGATAGGGCAGGTTGCCCGGGCTCGAGGGTGCCACGGCGAGTTGTGTGCCGGTGACTTTCGAACCGTCCTTGGCTTGCCATGTCGCTGGCGGGCCGAAATAGGTGCCGACCTGTTTGCCGCTGCGATCATTGAGCACCGCTTTCGGGCCGACAAAGGTCCATTCGGTCTGCCCGGCCATATTGGGCTTGTCGCGGCATTCGTAGGTGATCTCGCCAACCCCGGTGGTTTCCAGGGCAATCTTGTGCCCGTCCGGCACCTTGATCGCGTCGGGATAACTGCTCTGGGCGAAGGTGGTCGCGGTGAAAGCGAGCAAACCGGTGAAGCCAATCAGCTGGGTGATGTTCATCCGATGATTCTCCGAAAAGGGTAGGGCGCTGACAGCACCAGAGTGGGCTGTTACAGGGACTACCCGTGACGGAGGCGATTGGATGCAGTGCCGGAAAAATAAATTTCAAACACCACCGATCAAACCTGTGGGAGCGAGCCTGCTCCGGGCGGCGTTCCGACGAAAGCGTCGGGTCAGTCAGCACTTATGTGACTGACGCAGCGCATTCGCGAGCAGGCTCGCTCCCACAAGGCTCTCTGTAAGGCTTGAGGCCCGAGGCTTTCAGTAACTCTTGGGTATACGGATGTTTCGGCGCAGCGAAAATCTCCCGCGACGATCCTTGTTCAACCACCTTGCCATCCTTGATCACCATCAAGTCATGCGCCAGCGCATGTACCACCGCCAGATCATGGCTGATGAACAGATAGGTCAGCCCATGCCTGATCTGCAACTGGCGCAACAACTCCACCACTTGCTTCTGCACCGTGCGATCCAGCGCCGACGTCGGTTCGTCGAGCAGGATCAGCGCCGGTTCCAGCACCAGTGCGCGGGCGATGGAGATGCGCTGGCGCTGGCCGCCGGAAAACTCGTGAGGGTAACGATGGCGGCTCTGCGGATCGAGGCCGACTTCCTCCAGCACGCGAATTACCGCTGCCTCGCGCTCGGCCTCGCTGCCGATGCCGTGGGTCAGCAAGCCTTCGGCAATGATCTGCTGCACCGACATGCGTGGGCTGAGGCTGCCGAACGGGTCCTGAAACACCACCTGAATCTGCCGGCGCAACGGGCGCATCAGGCGCTGATTGAGCAGGCTCAACTGCTTGTTGCCGAAACGGATATTGCCCTCTGATTCGACCAGTCGCAGGATCGCCTGGCCCAGCGTCGACTTGCCCGAACCCGACTCGCCGACGATGCCCAACGTCTTGCCGCGTTGCAGGGTGAAACTGACCCCGTCCACCGCTTTGATGTAATCCTGCTGACGGCTGAAGAGTTTTTTCGGCAGGGGAAACCACACCTTCAAATCATCGACTTCCAGCAGGTTGTGCTCGTACTCACTGGGCACTGGCGCGCCGCTCGGTTCAGCCTCGATCAACAAGCGGCTGTAAGGATGTTGCGGCGCCTGGAATAGCGTCTCGCAATCGGCCTGTTCAACGATCTCGCCTTGACGCATTACGCACACACGCTGAGCGATCCGGCGCACCAGATTGAGGTCGTGGCTGATCAGCAACAGCGACATGCCGAGGCGCTGCTGCAGTTCGATCAGCAGTTCAAGAATCTTCTGCTGTACGGTTACGTCCAGCGCCGTGGTCGGCTCATCGGCAATCAACAGTTCCGGCTCGTTGGCCAGCGCCATGGCGATCATCACCCGTTGCCGCTGACCACCGGAAAGCTGATGCGGATAGGCTTTCAAGCGCTGCAACGGCTGGCGAATACCCACCAGCTCGAGCAGCTCCAGGGTCCGCGCGCGGGCGGCGCGGCCCTTGAGGCCCTTGTGGATTTCCAGCACTTCGCTGACTTGCTTTTCCACCGTGTGCAGTGGGTTCAGCGAGGTCATCGGCTCCTGGAAAATCATCGCAATGCGATTGCCGCGCAAACCACGCATCTGCTGTTCGCTGGCGTGCAGCAAATCCACGCCGTTGTAGCGAATCGCGCCGCTGCTGCTGACGCTCTTGCCAGGCAGCAGGCGCAGGATTGAATGCGCCGTCACCGACTTGCCCGAGCCGGATTCACCGACCAGCGCCAGACACTCGCCACGGCGAATATCGAGGTTCACACCGTGCACCACTTCTTGCCCGGCGAAGGCCACCCGCAGGTCGCGAATTTCAATCAGGTTGTCTTGCATGTCAGCTCCTCGGATCAAAGGCATCTCGGCACGCTTCACCGATGAAAACCAACAAAGACAGGATCAGCGCCAAGGCAAAAAACGCTGTCAGCCCCAGCCACGGTGCCTGCAGATTGCGTTTGGCCTGGCCGATCAACTCGCCCAGCGACGCGGTGCCGGCGGGCATGCCGAAGCCGAGGAAATCCAGCGCGGTCAGAGTGGCGATGGCGCCGGTGAGAATGAACGGCAGGTAGGTGAGGGTGGAGGTCATGGCGCTGGGCAGAATGTGCCGGTGCATCAGTTCGCTGTCGGTCAGGCCCAGCGCGCGCGCGGCTTTCACGTATTCGAGATTGCGTCCACGGAGGAACTCGGCGCGCACCACGTCGACCAGCGCCAGCCAGGAAAACAGCGCCATGATCCCCAGCAGCCACCAGAAACTCGGCGAGACGAAGCCGGAGAGAATGATCAGCAGATACAGCACCGGCAGCCCCGACCAGATTTCCAGTACACGCTGCCCGAGCAAGTCGACCCAGCCGCCGTAGTAGCCCTGCAAGGCCCCGGCGAGAATGCCGATCAACGCGCTGATGGCGGTGAGGATCAGCGCGAACAGAATTGAGATCCGCGTGCCGAAAATCACCCGCGCCAGAACATCGCGGGCCTGATCATCGGTGCCCAGCCAATTGCTCGATGACGGCGGGCTGGGCGCCGGTTCGGTGAGGTCGTAGTTGACCGTGTCGTAGCTGAACGGGATCGGCGGAAACAGCATCCAGCCGCCCTGATCCTCGATCAGCTTGTGCACGTAACTGCTGGCGTAATCCGGTTGAAACGGCAGCTCGCCGCCGAAATCGGTTTCCAGGTAATCGCTGAGGATCGGAAAGTAAAAAGCGTCGTGGTAGCGGATCACCAGCGGCTTGTCATTGGCGATCAGCTCGCCACCGAGGCAGATCAGGCACAGGCCGATGAACAGCCACAGTGACCAGCGCCCACGGCGGTTGGCCTTGAATTGCGCGACGCGGCGCTGGCCCAGAGGCGACAGTGTGAACATCAGGCAGTCCTCGCCGAGAAATCGATGCGCGGGTCGAGCAGGGTGTAACAGAGGTCGCCGATCAGCTTGATCAGCAGGCCGAACAGGGTGAACAGAAACAGCGCGCCAAACACCACCGGATAGTCGCGCGATACCGCCGCTTCGTAGCTCATGCGCCCGAGGCCGTCGAGATTGAAAATGGTTTCGATCAGCAGGGAGCCGGCGAAAAACACTTCGATCAGTGCCGACGGCACACCCGCAACCACCAGCAGCATGGCGTTGCGAAACACGTGGCCGTACAGCACGCGCCGCTCTGTCAGGCCCTTGGCTCGTGCGGTGATCACGTACTGCCGGCTGATTTCGTTGAGAAAGCTGTTCTTGGTCAGGATCGTCAGCGTGGCAAAGCCGCCGATCACCAGCGCCGTGACCGGCAGCACCAGGTGCCAGAGGTAGTCGCCGACCTTGCCCAATGTGCTGAGGCTGTCGAAGTTGTCCGACACCAGCCCCTGCACCGGAAACCAGTTGACGTAGCTGCCGCCGGCGAATACCACGATCAACAGAATCGCGAAGAGAAACGCTGGCATCGCATAACCGACGATGATCGCGGTGCTGCTCCAGACATCGAAGGCACTGCCGTTCTTGATTGCCTTGCGAATGCCCAGCGGGATTGAAATCAGGTAGGTAATCAGCGTCGCCCACAAACCCAGCGACAGCGACACTGGCAGCTTCTGCACGATCAGGTCGGTGACCTTGGCGCCGCGAAAGAAACTGTTGCCCAGATCCAGTTGTGCGTAGTTTTTCAGCAGCAGCCACAGGCGTTCGTGCAGCGGTTTGTCGAAGCCGTAATGGCGTTTGATTTCCTCGATCAGCGCCGGGTCCAGCCCACGGCTGCTGCGCCCGGCACCGCCGACCGCCGCGACTTCGCCGCCACCGCCCATGCTGTGCCCGCCAAAGCCTTGCAGGCGGGCGATGGCTTGTTCCACCGGGCCGCCGGGTGCGGCCTGCACGATAAGAAAATTCACCACCAGAATGCACAACAGCGTGGGGATGATCAGCAGCAAACGGCGACTCAGATAACGCAGCATGTCACTGGCCTCCCGCAAGCTGAGCGCTCATCTGCTGCGTCGTCAGCGGCCTGGCCGAGACTTCCCACCAGGTGTTGAGGCCTTCGTCATACGAAGGTTGCACGGCGGGCATGCCGAAGCGGTTCTGATACACCGTCGGCGTGCCTTTGGAGTAGTAGTTGGGAATCATGTAGTAACCCCATTGCAGCACCCGGTCGAGGGCGCGGGCGTAATGCACCATGGCTTCGCGGCTGTTGGCCTGGACCAGCCCGTTGAGCAGTTGATCGACCGCCGGATCGGCCAGCACCATCGCGTTCGAGCTGCCGACTTGCGTGGCACTTTGCGAGCCATACAGGCTGTACAACTCGCGGCCCGGGGAGACGATCGGATCGCCACTGCGCGGGAAAGCGCAGACGATCATGTCGTAATCGCGGGCGTTGAGACGGTTGATGTATTGCGCCGAATCGATGCGGCGCAGATTGAGCGTGATGCCGATCTGCGCGAGGGTGCGTTTGAACGGCAGCAGCATGCGATCGAAGCCGCCCTGACCATCGAGAAAGGTGAATTCCAGCGGCTCGCCGGCGGCGTTGACCAGACGATTGTTTTTCGCCGTCCAACCGGCTTCGCCGAGCAGCTTCAGCGCTTGCAATTGCTTGTCGCGGATGTAGCCGCTGCCATCGGTTTTCGGCGCTTCATAGACCGTGGTGAACACCTCGTCAGGAACCTTGCCGCGCAACGGTTCGAGGATCTTCAATTCCTCGGCATCGGGCAGGGCGCTGGCGGCCATTTCACTCTTGGGCCAGAAGCTGTTCTGACGCACGTAGAAGCCGCGCATCATCTGTTTGTTGGTCCACTCGAAATCCCAGAGCAGGCTGATCGCCTGACGCACGCGGCGATCCTTGAAGAACGGATTCTGCAGGTTGAACACGAAGCCCTGAGCGGCGGTGGGTTTGTCCGGGGCGAGGATCGACTGTTGCAAACGACCGTCGCGCAATGCCGGGCTGTCATAGCCGACCACATAACCGGACGAGGAGAACTCGCGGTTGTAGTCGAACGCGCCGGCCTGCAGCAGTTGGCGAGCGACGTCGGTGTCGCCGTAGAAATTCACCGTCAGGCTGTCAAAGTTGTACATGCCGCGACTGACCGGCAGGTCCTTGCCCCACCAGTCCGGGTCACGCTGGAAACTGATGCTGCGCCCGGCGTCGACCTTGCTCACCCGGTACGGGCCGCTGCCCAGCGGTGGCTCGAAGCCGCCGCCGTTGGCGAAGTCGCGGGTCTTCCACCAGTGCTCGGGCAACACGCGCAGCGTCGCCAGATCCAGTGCAAGGGTGCGATTGAGGTTGTTCTTGAAGGTGAAACGGACCTGGCGTGGACCTTCGACCAGCACGTCCTGCACGTCGGCATATTGCTGGCGATAGCTCAGGCTGCCCTTGGTCATCAACAAATTGAAGGTGTAGCGCACGTCTTCGGCGGTGATCGGCGTGCCGTCGGCAAAGCGTGCCTTGGGGTTGAGGGTGAAGCGCACCCACAAACCTTCGGGATCGCGCTCGATCTGCTGCGCGACGAAGGCGTAAACCGTGTAGGGCTCATCCAGCGAACGGAACGCCAGCGGCGCGTATACCCAGTCATTGACCTGCACCACCGAAATGCCCTGATCGGCATACGGCGTGATGTAGTTGTACTGACCGATCTCCATCGACGCACGGCTGAGCGAACCGCCCTTGGGAGCGTCGGGGTTAACAAAATCGAAATGCTTGAAGCCGGCCGGATACTTCGGCGCCTCGCCGTACACCGTCAGCGCGTGACCGCCAGCGGCCAACGCCGACGCCCCGAAGCACAGCAGCGCACTGCCGAGCAGCAGAGCGGGCATGTTGCGCAAAACATTCATGAAGTCACCCTTGAAATCCCTGAAGGAACCCGGACCCCCGGTGGGAGCGAGTCTTTGTGGCGAGGGGATTTATCCCCGATCGGCTGCGCAGCAGTCGCAAGATCAACGCATGCGGTACTTCTGATGCTCCGCGTCGGCAGGTCTTGGAGGCGCTTCGCGCCCCATCGGGGATAAATCCCCTCACCACAAAGGCTCGCTCCCACAGAGGGATGCGTTTTATTTGGGGTTAGAAGTGGTAAGTCATGCGCGCAAACAATGTCCGGCCCAGCGGGTCGGTGTAGCGCGGGTCATAGCCGCTCTGGAAGTTGTAGGCCTGGTTGGAGAACGGCGGGTTGCGATCGAACACGTTCTTCATCCCGGCATCGACATCGAGCACCTTGTTGAAGGTGTAACCGGCCGACAGATCCCACACCGAATACGAGGCCACGCGCGAATGGGTGTCGCGGTCATAGTCGTTGTAACCGGTGGTGAAGCGGTTGGTCAGCGCTGCTCGCGCCGCACCCAGGCTCCAGCTGCCGGTGAGGTTGTGCTTCCAGCGCGCGATCACGCCGTCACCCTGAAAGTCGCCGACCTTGTCGGTGAACGGGCCTTTGATGGTGCTCTGGAAGTCGTACTCGTCGACATAGGTGCCTTGCAGGCCGAGGCCGAACTGACCGTACGGCGTGTTCGGAAAGCGATAGTCGAGCGACACGTCGACACCATTGGTCTCGACGACGCCGAGGTTGGCGTTGCCGGTGACGATGTAGTTGAGCGTGCCGTCGGCGTTGCGCACGAAGCGGTCCGGGTAGGAGCCGGCCTGATCGAACACGGTGGATTCCGGGAATGGCTGGATCTGGTGGAGATGTGAATCCACCAGAAATCCAGACCCACCGAGAGGTTGCTGATCGGCTGGTAGACGAAGCCCAACGTCACGTTGCGCGCCTTCTCCGGGGCCAGATCTTCGTTGCCGCCAATCTGGTTGAGGAACTGCTGACCGCAATCGCGGCCGCCGTTGCCGCCTGGTTGCACTACGCCGCCGGTACACAGCACCGGATCGTTGTAGTAACCCTGAGTGAACGTGATGCTGCGCGGCGAATACAGCTCGTACAGCGATGGTGCGCGGAAACCTTCGCTGTAGGCACCACGCACCACCAGCTCTTTGATCGGCTGATAACGGAACGAATATTTCGGGTTGGTGGTGCTGCCGAAGTCGCTGTATTTGTCGTGGCGCACAGCGGCGGACAGTTCAAGGCTGTCGAGCACCGGCACGTTGAGTTCGGCATAGGCGGCCTTGACGCTGCGATCACCTTCGACGCTACCGGCCGGATCGATGCCGAGGCTCTGGATGTCGCCGGCGAACGACTCGAAGTCCTGATGGAATTTCTCCTTGCGGTACTCGCCGCCCAGCGCCAGACCGGACGGACCGGCGCCGAACCAGTCGCCGATTTCACGGCTGACGCGGCCATCGAAACCGGCGACGCGGCCCACGGCTGTGGAGTAGGCGCCGTGGTACGCGGCGGCGTCGATGTACTGCTGGCCGGCAGCGGTCTGCGGGCCGAACGGGTTGAGCAGACCGCTGGCCAGGCCGTCAATCATCGCCTGGTCGCTGACATAACCACTGGTGACGCTGGAGACGATTTTGTTCTGGTTGTACGAGGCGCCGACGTTGTAATCCCAGCCGCCGACCAGACCGTCGAAGCTCAGCAGAAAACGCTGGCTGGTGTTCTGGTCTTTCGATTCACGCGGGCCGGCAGCGGTTTCACGCCAGTTGACATCGACTGGCTGCGTCGGGTCGAGGGCGAAATCGGTCGGCGCCGGGGTGATGCCGTTGCCGGGGTAGTAGGGCGAGGAAGAATCCAGGCTCAGACCAGTCAGTGGCGCCGGGCCGACGGCGACGGCGTTGTTGTTGCGCGACCAGAAATACTCAAGGTTGGCGTTGTGATCATCGCCGAGCTTGGCAGTGGTCTTGCCGAAGAACGAGGTCTTCTCGGTTTGCGGCACCAGGTCGATGAATTCACGGGTGCTGAAGCGGCACAAGCCGTCGCGGGCGATCAGGTTGGGGCCGTTGCAGTTGCTGTTGGCCAACGGGTTGGTGGCGTTGCCGTTCTGGCTGTAGTTGCCGGGGAACGCGGTGCCGGAGGTCTGATCGAGACCGCGACCGGGCGCGTAGTCGGTGGCGAAGGAGCGGTCGTTGGCGTCGAGGTTCTGCTGCTTGTTGTAGTTGAACACGCCGAGGACGTTGAAGCGGTCTTCTTCCAGATCGCCGTAGCCCCAACTGGCGCTCATGTCCTTGGTCGCGCCGCCACCGCTGTGGGTCGGCGTTTCACCGCCGAGGGTCAACGCGCCGTCGGTAAGGGACTTCTTGGTGATGAAGTTGATCACACCGCCGATGGCGTCGGTGCCGTACAGGGCCGAGGCGCCGTCGCGCAGCACTTCCACGCGCTCGATGGCTGCAAACGGGATCATGTTCAGGTCCACCGCGCCGCCGGCCGAGTTGGTCCCCGACAGGGCATTGTTGGCCAGGCGTCGACCGTTGAGCAGCACCAGCGTCTTGTTCGCGCCGATGCCGCGCATGTCGGCAAACGACGCACCGCCAGTGGCCGCGCCGACGGAGCCAGCGCTGTTGTTGATCGACTGGCTGCCGGTGATGCGCTGCACCAGTTCGGCGGTGGTGGTCACGCCCTGTTTGCGCAGCTCTTCAGCCTTGAGAATGGTGATCGGCACCGCCGTTTCCGCATCGACCCGGCGAATCGCCGAACCGGTCACTTCGACCCGTTGCAGTTGCGTGGTCGGCGCCGCCACCACAGCGGCTGCCGGCGTGGCGCTGTTGTCGTCCTCGGCCGCTTGCACGGTCCCGGCGCCCATCCCCATGGCCACCAGATACAGCGGAACGAAACGGTGGCGAGACATGGTTGCCACCAAAGGTTTGAGCGTGAAGCGTGGAGTGTTCATCAGCATGGTTGTTTCCGATTTTCAGACGTTATCGAATTGGCCTTGTGAGCCGCTCATTGCTCCGCTTCCGGTGATACCGCGCGCGGAAAACCACTTTCTTCAAGCAAGCCGATCCCCTCCGAAGACGCGTAGCGTTTTTTCGGTCGGCCGGGTGCGACGGGATTTCTTTTTTCAGCGGTGCCGGGCGGATGCTTTCAACAGCCGCCCGGCACCGTCATCAGTGGGTGGTCATCACCGAAATCTTGCTGATGCCGGAGCGTTCGATCGATGCCATCGCCTTGGCCACCTGGCCGTAATTGACGGCGGCATCGGCCTGCAATTGCACACGCACTTCGGCGTCTTTGGCCTTGACCTCCTTGAGGCTGGCCTCGAGGGATTCCGGGGCCAGTTCGGTCTTGGCCAGATAGAACTTGCCGTCCTGATCGACGCTGACCACCACCGGATCCTTCTTTTCGGCGGGGGCGACGGCGTCGGTTTTCGGCAGGTTGACCTTGATCGCGTTGGTCATCAGCGGCGCGGTGACAATGAACACCACCAGCAGCACGAGCATCACGTCGACCAACGGCGTGACGTTCATTTCGCTGAGCACTTCATCGCTGTCTTGGGTAGAAAAGGACATCAGCTGGCCTCCCGCACGGCGTTGGTGCTTTTGCTGGCGATGGCCTGGCGGCTGATGGAAAAGGCACTGCGCGAGGCGAGGGCGTCGAAGTCGTGGGCGAAGTCGTCCATGTCCGCCGAGGCGAGTTTCAGCCGACGCAGGAAGAAGTTGTAGATCAGCACTGCCGGCACGGCGACGGCGATGCCCACGCCGGTGGCGATCAGCGCGTGACCGATGGGCCCCGCCACCGCCTCAAGGCTGGCCGAGCCGGTTTCGCCGATGCTTTGCAGGGCTTCCATGATTCCCCACACGGTGCCGAACAGGCCAATGAACGGCGCGGTGCTGCCGATACTGGCGAGAATCGCCTGGCCGTTTTCCAGCGAGCGACGTTCTTTCTGGATCTGCTGGCGCAGGTTGCGTTCCAGGCGATCGGAACGGTTGATGGTGTGCGCCAGTTGCTGCGTGGTGCGCGGCGAATCTTCCACCAGCAGGGCTTCGAAACCGCTGCTGGCGATGCGCGCCAGCGAGCCTGGATACTGGCTGGCGTGTTCGGCGGCGGTGAGCAGGTCCGGCGCGCTCCAGAAGGCTTTGGTGAACTGTTTGTTCTGCGCTTTCTGGCGCAGGTACTGGGCCGACTTGACCAGCAGGATCGCCCAACTGACCACGGAAAACAGCACCAGGCCCCAGAGCACACCGGGGACAATCATCGAAGACAGTGAATCGTTCATGGCTACACCTCGCTTGCGTTAATCAGTAATGAGTCGGTTGCGCCGTCATTGCGGCAATTTGAAATCGATGGTCTGGGTGGCGAAGCCGTCGATCGGCGTGTCGCCGCGCTTGGCCGGAATGAACTTCCAGTTCTTCACCGCCGCGACGGCCGCCTCATCCAGTTGCGGCTTGCCGCTGGACTTGGTCACCGTCACGCTGCCGGCACGGCCGTTGGCCAGCACCTGAATGCGCAGCACCACGCTGCCTTCCCAGTTGCGGCGCAGCGCCAGCGACGGGTATTCCGGCGGCGGGTTGCCAAGGCTGGCCAGGCCGGAAATCGCCGCCGACTCCTTGACCGGAGCGGGCGCAGCAGGTGGTGCCGGTGGTGCGCTCGGTGTCGTCGGCGCCGCAGGTGCGGACGGTTGCGCCGGGGCGGGCGGCGTTTTCGGTGGCTCGACTTTTTTCGCCGGTTTTGGCTTTTCCACCGGTTTGGGTTTTTCGATCGGCTTGGGCTTCTCCACCGGTTTGGGCGGCGGCTTGACCGCGTCCTCGTCCTCCACCGG
>NZ_RCNX01000042.1:0-14070 GCF_004307595.1 Pseudomonas sp. Sample_23 | reverse complement strand
GCTTGCGCTCATTGTTGAGTGGGGCGGCTTTGCCGCGGGCAGCTGCGCTGCTTTGCTTTTCTGTGGGAGCGAGCCTGCTCGCGATGGCGGCCTGACAGCCGACCTGTTTCTTGAGGTCGCCCCAATCCAATTGTGGGAGCGAGCCTGCTCGCGAAAGCGGCCGGACAGCCGGCCTGTTTCTGAGGAGGTACGCGGTCAAATTGTAGGAGTGAGCCTGCTCGCGATGGCGGCCTGACAGCCGGCCTGTTTCTTGAGGTCGTCCCCAATCCAATTGTGGGAGCGAGCCTGCTCGCGAAGGCAATCTGCGAGCCGACGATTTTCTGTTTGATGCACTCAATCCAATTCGGTCGTTGAAGACTGCGAGCCTGAAAAGCAAGGTCAAAAGTTCTCAGCCTGCGACATTTCCTACAGCGTGTTGTAGGGCGGTTCCTTTTTCCCATGTTTTGGATGTGCTGGTATGCGACAACCGCCATGTTGACCGGTAGTGTTCCAGTCCCTGCAAGTCGTTCGAAGAGGTCAATGGAGTGACAAGTCGGCTGAATCCCCTGCTGCTTCTTAAAGGCTATTTCACCCCCATGGCCTGGGTCCTCGCGGCGCTGTTGTTCATCAACCGCCTCAGCGCCATGGTCAAGTTGTTCATGGCGCTGTACCTGCGTCAGGAGCTGGGCCTGGCGATTGAAACCGTGGGCTGGTTGCTGTCGGCCTATGGCGCCGGGTTGCTGGTCGGTTCGATGCTCGGTGGTTGGCTCAGTGATCATGTGCGCACGGCGCGGCTGACGGCGGCGCTGTTTTTCGTTTCGGTGTGGGTGCTGATGCTGTTGGGGCTGGTGACGCAGGTGCCTTGGCTCGCCAGTTTGCTGTTGCTTAGCGGTGTCATCGATGGGGCGATTCGGACGTTGCATCAGCGGCTGATCATGGAGTATTGCGAAGTCGCGCAACGTTCCCGTGCGCAAGCCCTGAGCCGGGTCGCGCGTAATCTGGGCATGGCCGCTGCCGGGGTGGCGGGCGGAGTGTTGGCTCAGGCGGATTTTCGTTGGGTGTTTTTTGTCAGTGCGGCGATGACGATGCTGGCGTTGCTGTGGTTCGTGCGCACGACGTGGCGGCGGCCGGTGCTGGTGGTTGAAGACGAATCGATCGATGGCTCGAGCGTGCCGCTTCGCGACAAGCCGTTCCTCTGGCTGCTGGCGGCGACGGCCGTGCTAGGTGTTGCGTTCGACACGGTGTACAGCACGCTGGGCAATTATCTGCGTGATTACTACCACCTGAGCACCGAAGCGATCGGTTGGCAGTTCGGGCTCAATGCGCTGTTGGTGATCGCGTTGCAGATTCCGCTGTCGCACTCGGTCGAGCGTTGGGGCTCGCGCTGGCAGATGCTCGCGGGCAGCTTGTTGCTGGCCTGTGGGCTGGGCATGTTGCCGTTCGGTTCCGGCTTGGCTTTTGTCTGTCTGTCGACGCTGATCTGGACGCTGGGCGAGGCCTTGTTCATGCCGCCGTTGAATGTACTGGCGATGCAGTTTGCCCAGAGCGGCAAAAGCGGTCAGTACTTAGGGCTGTTCTTCATGAGCTGGAGTGCCAGCGCGCTGTTGTCGCCGGTGCTCAGTGGGCAGCTCTATGGCGAGTTTGGCGGGCACAGTGTGTGGCTGATGAGCGCGCTGCTGGTGCTGATCTCCATTCCACTGACCTGGCAGGCCACGCGCGGCGCTTAGCTGATTCGGTTATCAGGGTTATTCGAAAGCAATCTGGCGGTCGATGGCATTTCTGCCTGCGCGGTCGCGTCCTAAGTGGTGAGCCGGTCGGATCGCAACTAGATTTCACATCGAGCCAGTCCGGCAAGCATGTCTTAGCGCAACAGGATGGAGTCGGCCATGAAAAGCAGATTGCTACGGGTTTTGATGTTGTTGAAAGTGATGGTGATGCTGTCCCTCGGCACCGCAACGGCATGGGCCGAGTGCGAGGATCACGAATCTCAGGCGTTTAACGGCCAGGTAGGGCATAGCGGGCTGATGCTGGCCAAGTCCGAGTCGGAACCGGGGGATATGAATCAGGGTGGCAGCGCCGATGACGACGACTCGACCACGGACGATCCGGATACCGATGACCCGGATGACGAAGGCGATAGCCAGACGTAGATCGCCGGGCAAAGAAAAACCCCTTCGGCCTCGACTGATGCGCAATCGAGGTGGAAGGGGTTTTGTTATCGCATGAATTCCTGAATCAACACGAACTCCCTGTGGGAGCGAGCCTGCTCGCGAAAGCGTCATTTCAGTCGACAATGTTGGTGACTGTTACACCGCATTCGCGAGCAGGCTCGCTCCCACATGGATATTCCGTGGTCTTACGCCGCGCCGTCGAGGAATTGCTCGGCGTAGTGGCAAGCCACCTGCCGATTATCCAGTTCACGCAACAGCGGCTCTTCCGTGGTGCAACGCTCGGTGGCGTACGGGCAGCGCTTGTGGAAAGCACAGCCCGGTGGCGGGTTCAGCGGGTTGGGCAGTTCGCCGACGATCTTGATTTTCGGCTTGTTCGGGTCCGGGTGAATGGTCGGGGTCGCCGACAGCAGCGCTTGGGTGTACGGATGCAGCGGGCGCTCGTAGATGTCGTTTTTCGGTCCCAGTTCCACCGGGCGGCCGAGGTACATCACCATCACGTCATCAGCCACGTGCTGCACCACCGCGAGGTTGTGCGAGATGAACACGTAGGCGGTGTTGAACTCCTGCTGCAAATCCATGAACAGGTTCAGCACCTGGGCCTGAATCGACACGTCCAGCGCCGAAGTCGGTTCGTCCGCCACCAGCACTTTCGGTTGCAGCATCATTGCCCGCGCCAGGGCGATACGCTGGCGCTGACCGCCGGAGAACATGTGCGGATAGCGCTGGTAATGCTCAGGGCGCAAGCCGACCTGCTTCATCATCGCCTGGACTTTCTCGCGACGTTCGGTGGCCGACAGCTTGGTGTTGATCAGCAGCGGCTCGGCCAGTTGATCACCGATTTTCTGCCGTGGGTTCAACGACGCGTACGGGCTCTGAAACACCATCTGCACGTCTTTGCGCAGTTGCTTGCGCTCGGCCTTGTCGGCGCCGGCAACTTCCTGACCGGCGATCTGCAGCGAGCCCGACGACGGCTCTTCGATCAGCGTCAGGGCGCGGGCGAGAGTGGATTTGCCACAGCCCGATTCGCCTACCACGGCAAGGGTCTTGCCGGCTTCCAGTTCGAACGACACGCCGTTGAGCGCGCGCACGGTGGCGTGGCCCTTGAACAGGCCACGGGAGACTTCGTAGTGACGGGTCAGGTCGCGGGCGGTAAGTACGACGGCCATTACGCCACCTCCTGGTTCAGCGGGTAGAAGCAGCGGGCGAGGCTGTTGGCTTTCGGATCAAGGCCCGGACGCTGGGTGCGGCAGTTGTCCTGCACGTACGGGCAGCGCGGCGACAGCAGGCAACCCTGCGGACGGTCATAACGGCCCGGGACGATGCCCGGTAAGGTCGACAGACGCGAGGCGCCGAGGCTGTGCTCGGGAATCGCCTTGAGCAGCGCTTCGCTGTACGGGTGCGCCGGGATGTCGAACAGTTGCGGCACCTGACCGACTTCCACCGCCTGGCCGGCATACATCACGCAGACACGCTGGGCGGTTTCCGCCACGACCGCGAGGTCGTGAGTGATCAACACCAGGCCCATGTTCTGCTCTTTCTGCAACGCCAGCAGCAGATCCATGATCTGCGCCTGAATCGTCACGTCCAGCGCGGTGGTCGGTTCGTCGGCGATCAACAGTTTCGGCTCGCCGGCAATCGCCATGGCGATCGCGACACGCTGGCTCATACCGCCAGACAGTTGATGCGGGTAGGCGTCCATGCGGCTGGCGGCGCCCGGGATCTCAACCTTTTCCAGCAGTTCGATGGCACGCTTGCGCGCTTGCTTGCCGGACATTTTCAGGTGCAGGCGCAGCACTTCCTCGATCTGGAAACCGACGGTGTAGCTGGGGTTCAGCGCGGTCATCGGGTCCTGGAAGACCATCGACAGGTCTTTGCCGACGATCTGCCGACGCTGACGATTGCTCAGTTTGAGCATGTCCTTGCCGTCGAAGCTGAGCGAGTCAGCGGTGACGATGCCGGGGTGCTCGATAAGGCCCATCAGCGCCATCATGGTCACGGATTTACCCGAACCCGACTCGCCAACGATGGCCAGGACTTCGCCCTTGTCGACCTTGAGGTCTAGGCCGTCGACCACCGGGGTCGCGGTCTTGTCGCCGAAGCGGACGTTGAGATTCTTGATTTCTAGCAGTGACATTTGAATCTCCTCAGGCGGCGTTCTTGAGTTTCGGGTCCAGCGCATCGCGCAGGCCGTCGCCCATCAAGTTGATTGCCAGCACGCTGAGCAAAATGGTCAGGCCAGGCAGACTTACCACCCACCAGGCGCGTTCGATGTAGTCGCGGGCCGAGGCCAGCATGGTGCCCCACTCAGGGGTTGGCGGTTGTACGCCGAGGCCGAGGAAGCCCAGTGCAGCGGCATCGAGAATCGCCGAGGAGAAGCTCAGGGTCGCCTGCACGATCAGCGGCGCCATGCAGTTGGGCAGCACGGTGATGAACATCAGGCGCGGCAGACCGGCACCGGCCAGACGCGCGGCGGTTACGTAGTCGCGGTTCAGTTCGCCCATCACGGCAGCACGGGTCAGACGCACGTAGGACGGCAGCGAAACCACGGCAATCGCGATCACGGTGTTGATCAGGCCAGGGCCGAGGATGGCGACGATCGCCACGGCCAGCAGCAGCGACGGCAGGGCGAGCATGATGTCCATCAGACGCATGATGGTCGGGCCGACCACTTTCGGGAAGAAACCGGCGAACAGACCCAGCAGGATCCCCGGAATCAGCGACATCACCACCGACGACAAGCCGATCAGCAGCGACAGGCGCGAACCCTGGATCAGACGCGACAGCAGGTCACGGCCGAGTTCATCGGTGCCGAGCAGGAACTGCATCTGCCCGCCTTCGAGCCACGCCGGTGGCGTCAGCAGGAAGTCACGGTATTGCTCGCTCGGATTATGCGGCGCGACCCACGGCGCGAAGATCGCGCAGAAGATGATCAGCAGCATGAACAGCAGGCCGGCAACGGCGCCCTTGTTCTTCGAGAACGCTTGCCAGAATTCTTTGTACGGCGACGGGTACAGCAGGCTTTGATCCACGGCGGACGTGGCGGTGGCTACTGAGGATGTTGGAGTGCTCATGGGTATTGACCTCAGCGCTGATGACGGATGCGTGGGTTGGCAAAGCCGTAGAGGATGTCCACCACGAAGTTGACCAGAATCACCAGGCAGGCGATTAACAGGATGCCGTTTTGCACCACCGGATAGTCCCGGGCGCCGATGGCTTCGATCAGCCATTTACCGATGCCGGGCCAGGAGAAGATGGTTTCGGTCAGGACCGCACCGGCCAGCAGCGTGCCGACCTGCAGGCCGACCACGGTCAGCACCGGAATCAGTGCGTTGCGCAGACCATGCACGAACACCACGCGCGACGGCGACAGGCCTTTGGCCTTGGCGGTGCGGATGTAGTCTTCGCGCAGCACTTCGAGCATCGACGAACGGGTCATCCGGGCGATTACCGCCAGCGGAATGGTGCCGAGCACGATGGCCGGCAGGATCAGGTGATGCAGGGCGTCGAAGAACGCGCCGACGTCATCGGCCAGCAGCGTGTCGATCAGCATGAAGCCGGTCTTCGGCTCGATGTCATACAGCAGGTCGATGCGCCCGGACACCGGGGTCCAGCCAAGGCTCACCGAGAAGAACATGATCAGGATCAGGCCCCACCAGAAGATCGGCATCGAATAGCCCGCGAGGGAGATGCCCATCACCCCGTGGTCGAACAGCGATCCTCGTTTGAGTGCCGCGATCACCCCGGCCAGAAGCCCGAGGATGCCAGCGAACAGCAGGGCGGCCATGGACAGTTCCAGGGTCGCCGGGAAAAGAGAGGTGAACTCGGTCCACACACTTTCACGGGTACGCAACGACTCACCGAGATCGCCCTGGGCCAGTTTGCCGATGTAGTCCAGGTACTGGGCATACAGCGGCTTGTTCAGCCCCAGGCGTTCCATTGCCTGAGCGTGCATTTCGGGGTCGACCCGACGTTCGCCCATCATCACTTCCACGGGGTCGCCCGGAATCATGCGAATCAACGCGAAAGTCAGCAAGGTGATGCCGAAAAACGTGGGGATCAACAACCCCAGTCGGCGGGCAATAAAACTAAACATCTTGTGTGGTACCTCATCAGCCGGTTAGGCGTGCCCGGTGTTCCATAGGTCAGGAGCACCGGGCGTTTCTTATCTACTTCACCTGGGTGGTGGCGAAGTTATTAGTGGTGAGAGGGCTGATGTGATAGCCCTCTACATTGTTGCGCATTGCAGTGAACATCCGAGTATGCGCCATGCTGATCCATGGCTGGTCCTGATTAAACAGCACTTGGGCCTGTTCGTAGAGCGCGGCGCGTTCGGCCGGATCTACTTTAGCCCGTGCTTCATCCAGCAGTGCCTGGAATTTCTCGTTGCACCAGCGTGCGTAGTTTTCGCCGTTCTTGGCGGCCTCGCAACTGAGCATAGGCGTCAGGAAGTTATCCGGGTCGCCGTTGTCGCCCGCCCATCCGGCCGAGACCATGTCGTGCTCGCCGGCCTTGGCGCGCTTGAGCATTTCGCCCCATTCCATCACGCGGATGTCGATCTTGATCCCGACTTTCGCCAGGTCAGCCTGCATCATTTGCGCGCCGAGCATCGGGTTGGGGTTGGTCGGACCGCCGCCGTTACGGGTGAACAGGGTGAAGGTGGTGCCTTCCGGAACCCCGGCTTCCTTGAGCAGGGCGCGTGCCTTGTCGAGGTCGCGTGGCGGGTTTTTCAGATCATGGTTGTAGCCGAGCAGGGTCGGCGGGTACGGGTTGACCGCCACCGACGCGTTACCCTTGCCGAACAGCGCGTTGACGTAGGCTTCCTTGTCGAACGCGATGTCGATGGCTTTGCGCACGCGTACGTCGCTCATGTACTTGTGCTGGGTGTTCATGGCGATGTACGAAACGGTCATCGCGTCCAGCTCGTCGACTTTCAGCTTGCTGTCTTTCTTGATGCTCGGGATGTCATCCGGTTTCGGATACAGCGCGACCTGACACTCGTTGGCCTTGAGCTTTTGCAGGCGCACGTTGTTGTCGGTGGCGATCGCCAGGATCAACGCATCGGCCGGTGGCTTGCCACGGAAGTAGTCCGGGTTGGCCTTGAAGCGCACCTGCGCATCCTTGGCGTAGCGCTGGAAGATGAACGGACCGGTGCCGATCGGCTTGTTGTTCAGATCGCCAGTCTTGTTGGCCTTGAGCAACTGGTCGGCGTATTCGGCCGGGTAGATCGACGAGAACGCCATGGCGATGTCAGCCAGGAACGGCGCTTCGCGACGGGTCAGGGTGAACCTGACCGTGTTGTCGTCGACTTTTTCTACGCTTTTGAGCAGTTCCTTGAAGCCCATGCTTTCAAAGTACGGGAAGCCCACGCTCGACAGTTTGTGCCACGGGTGATTCGGGTCCAGCTGACGCTGGAAGCTCCAGACCACGTCGTCGGCGTTCATGTCGCGGGTCGGCTTGAAATATTCGGTGGTGTGAAACTTGACGCCTTTGCGCAGGTGGAACGTGTAGGTCAGGCCGTCTTCGCTGATGTCCCAGGACTCGGCGAGCGCCGGGATCACTTCGGTGGTGCCGGGCTTGAAATCGGCCAGGCGATTGAAGATGGTTTCGGCCACAGCGTCCGCCGTGACTGCAGTTGTGTACTGGACCATATCGAAGCCTTCCGGGCTGGCTTCGGTGCAGACCACCAAGGGTTTGGCCGAGGCGCCAACGGCGACACTCAGCAACGCAGCCGCGATGGCCGCACGTAGGGGAAGCATTTTCATCGATAACCCTCTGCAATCGGTTGAAGACAGAAAACCGAACGGCCGACTCATCATGAGTCAGCCGTTGGTTGGCGTTTTTACAGAATGTTGAACGGGATGGTGGTTACCAGACGGAACTCGTTGATGTTGCCGTCAGCCTGGTGCTCGCTGGCGCGGTGAGTGGTGTAGGTCGCGCGAATTGCAGTGGCTTTGAGCGGGCCGCTTTGCACTGCGTAGGACGCACCGACACCGTATTCGTAGTGGGATTCTCCATCCATCAGGCTCAGGTCGCCGCGCTTGTCATCCGGAATGGTGTAAGCGGTGCCACGGTAGTGAGTACCGTCGATGCCCCAGCCGCGTGCCTGGTAGATGTTGAACTTCAGGCCCGGCACGCCGTATTCGGCCATGTTGATGCCGTAGGCAATTTGGAACGACTTCTCGTTCGGACCGTTGAAGTCCGACAGCAGGGAGTTGGCCAGGTAGATGCCGTTGGTTTCGTGCAGGTAGTCGAAGTACTCGTTACCGTTCACTTGTTGATACGAGAAGGTCAGGCTGTGGGCCTGGTGGGCCAGACCCAGCGACAGCGAATAGGTGTCGTTGTCGATGTTGCCCATCAGCTTTTTGCCTTCGTCGACGGTCTTGTAGTAGTTCAGACCGGTGGTCAGGCTCAGCACCTGGCTGTCACCCAGTTCGTGGGTTGCGCCGAAGTAGTACTGGTTCCAGAAGTCTTCCACGTTGGAACCGTAAAAGCTGGTTTTCAGGCTCTTGAACGGTTGGTAGTTGACGCCGGCAACGTAAACCTTGTCGGTCTCCACGCCAGTGGCTGAATACTCGGTGCGAAATTTCGACAGGCTCTGCTCGGTACGAGGGGAAACGCGGTCGAAGCCACCCGCGTCGAACGACAGGTTGTTGAATTCTTCGCTGTGCAGGGTAATACCTTCAAAGCTCGAAGGCAGCGGACGGTTACCGATGACATCGACAATCGGCGTGCTGAAGTTCTGGCGACCTGCGGTCAATGTGGTGTTGGATACACGAAGCTTGACATTGGCCAGACCCAGCTTGCTCCATTGGTCGACAGCGTCGCCGTCGGAATCCGCCAGGGTCCGGTTGGAGCCGCCAGCAATGTCCTTGCGATCACGATCCAGCACAATGGCGTTATAAGCGGCGACTTCGGTGCTCACGCCCACGGTGCCTTGGGTGAAGCCCGAGGTGTAGTTGACGATGGTGCCTTGCACCCAGTTGATCCGGCGTGGCGTCGGAGTGCGAACGGTAGGCGTGGTGTTCTTGTCGCTGTTTTTCACGTAGCTGAAACGGTCGTCGCGACGACGCAATTCGTTGGCATACCAGTTACGGGTTGTACCGCCCAGGCTTTGTCCATCGATAAAGCCTTTGGCCTCGCTTTGGGCGCTGCTGCCGGCCAATGTGGTAGGGACGAAGTCCTGACTTGCAGGTTCGGCGTACGCGGTAGCAGTGATGCTGCTGATGGCCAGGGCCAGTATCGCGGTGCTGCTCAGTTTCATGGGTGAAGCTCCTTTACTTTCTTTTTATCCCGGCTTTTTTTGGTATGCCGGTTATTGGTTTAGAACTCGTTCACACATCGCAAACGTTTGCAAAAAGCCGGATGGGCGAATTTCGGCAAAGCGCTTGCGTGAGGGGAGTAGACGGCTCCCCTCAGCATTGCGGCTAATCGGTTGGTTTAATCGATACTGACACCCGAGAACACGTTGCGGCCGAACGGGCTGACTTTGAACCCTTCGACCCGGGTGCTTAACGGCTGGTTGACCGTCGAGTGGGCGACAGGCGTGATCGGCACTTGCTGTTTAAGCAATTGCTGGGCCTGTTTATAAAGCACGGTGCGCTGGTCGCGGTCGGTGACGACCTTGGCCTGTTTGATCAGCTTGTCGTAAGCCGGGTCGCACCACATGGAGTAGTTGTTGCCGCCGATGGCATCGCAGCTGTACAGCGTGCCCAGCCAGTTGTCCGGGTCCCCGTTGTCACCGGTCCAGCCGATCAGGCTGACGTCGTGCTCGCCGTTTTTGGTGCGCTTGATGTACTCGCCCCATTCGTAGCTGACGATCTTCACTTTCAGACCGATTTTCGCCCAGTCGGACTGGAGCATTTCGGCCATCAGCTTGGCGTTCGGGTTGTAGGGGCGCTGCACTGGCATCGCCCACAGGGTGATCTCGGTGCCTTCTTTCACGCCGGCGGCCTTGAGCAGTTCCTTGGCTTTTTCCGGGTTGTAGGCGGCGTCCTTGATGGTGTCGTCGTAGGACCACTGGGTCGGTGGCATGGCGTTGACGGCCAGTTGGCCGGCGCCTTGATAAACAGCGTTGAGAATTCCCTGTTTATTCACCGCCATGTCCAGCGCCTGACGCACTTCGAGTTGATCGAACGGCTTGTGGCGCACGTTGTAGGCGATGTAGCCGAGGTTGAAGCCCGGCTTGGAAATCAGTTGCAGTTTCGGGTCGGCCTTCAGCGCTTCAACATCGGCAGGGCGCGGGTGCAGGGTGATCTGGCACTCGTTGGCCTTGAGCTTCTGCACGCGTACCGAAGCGTCGGTGTTGATCGCGAAAATCAGGTTCTTCAGCTTGACCCGGCTCGGATCCCAGTACTGCGGGTTACCGGTGTAACGGATGTTCGAGTCTTTCTGGTAGCTCTTGAACACGAACGGCCCGGTGCCGATCGGCTTCTGGTTGATGTCGCTCGGCTTGCCGTCGGCCAGCAGCTTGTCGGCGTATTCGGCAGACAGAATCGAAGCGAAGCTCATGGCGATGTTCTGGATGAACGCGGCGTCGACGCTGTTGAGCGTGAACTCGACGGTCAGCGGCCCGGTCTTCTCGACCTTGGCGATGTTCTTGTTCAGGCTCATCCCGTTGAAGTACGGAAACTCGGTGGGATAAGCCTTGCGGAACGGCTGTTGCGCATCGAGCATGCGAGTGAACGTGAACACGACATCGTCAGCGTTGAAATCGCGGCTCGGCTTGAAGTAAGGGGTTGTATGAAATTTCACGCCTTCACGCAGGTGAAAGGTGTATTTCAGGCCATCTTCGGAAATGTCCCACTTGGTCGCCAGGCCCGGTACGACATTGGTCGCGCCTTTTTCAAACTCGACGAGGCGGTTGTACAGCGGCTCGGCGGCGTCGTTGTCGGTGGCCGTCGTGTACTGCGCGGTATCGAAACCCGCCGGGCTGCCTTCCGAGCAAAACACCAGGCTGTCGCTGGCGGCGTAGCTTGCAGACGTGGCGGCCAACAGGCCGGCGCCCAACAGTGCGGAAAAAATCAAGGTATGGCGCATGACGCTCCCTCTTTTTAGTGTTGTGCAATGCGTCAGGGTCCCTGTCCCGGGACTTTCTGGTCGCATTGAGCTCAATCCAATACGTATGGCAAAACCGGTGGCCCACGCAGACACTGGTCAGTACGCGACGGTAGGCACCGTGCCTCTGGCAGTAAATACGTAATTGCCTTAATGCTCGTAGGAAAAGTCGACGCGCCTATACCGAAGCAATCATCTGCGGCGGATTTGGGTGTAGGCCTTTTCCTTTTTTCCCGGTAGATAAAGCAACGGCGACGTCAGAAACGCCGCCGTTGCAATGTCTTACTTGCTGACGCTGACGCCGTAGAAGGAATTCAGGCCAAATGGGCTGATCTTGAAATCCTGCACGTTGGCGCGCATGGGTTGATACACCGTCGAGTGAGCGATAGGTGTCATTGGAACTGCATCTTTGAGGACGTGTTGCGCCTGTTTGTACAGCTCGGTGCGCTTGCCCTGGTCGGTAGTGCGTTTGGCTTCTTTCACCAGGCCGTCGAACTTCTTGTCGCACCACTTGGAGAAGTTGTTGCCGCTCAGCGAGTCGCAGCCGAACAGAACGTTGAGCCAGTTGTCCGGATCACCATTGTCACCGCTCCAGCCAATGATCATGGCCTGGTTCTCGCCACCTTTGGAGCGCTTGATGTACTCGCCCCACTCGTAGCTGGTGATCTTCACTTTCAAGCCGATCTTGGCCCAGTCGGACTGGAGCATTTCAGCCATCAGTTTGGCGTTCGGGTTGTACGGACGCTGAACCGGCATCGCCCACAGGACGATCTCGGTACCTTCCTTGACGCCGGCTTCCTTGAGCAGCTGTTTGGCTTTCTCAGGGTCGTACTTGGCATCCTTGATGGTGGTGTCGTAGGACCACTGGGTCGGCGGCATGGCGTTGACCGCCAGTTGGCCCGCGCCCTGGTAAACCGAATCGATGATCTGCGGCTTGTTCACTGCCATGTCCAGCGCCTGACGCACGCGCAGGTCAGCCAGCGGGTTGGCCTCGTTGCTGCCCTTGACCTTGTCCATCACGTTGTAAGCGATGTAGCCCAGGTTGAAGCCAGCCTGATCCGGCATCTTCAGCGACTTGTCTTCTTTCAGCGCTTTCAGATCGGCCGGACGCGGGAACAGGGTGACCTGGCACTCGTTCTTTTTCAGCTTCTGGATACGCACCGATGGGTCGGTAGTGATGGCGAAGATCAGGTTGTCGATCTTCACGTCTTCAGGTTTCCAGTAGTCCTTGTTGCCGGTGTAACGGATGTTCGAGTCTTTCTGGTAGCTCTTGAACACGAACGGGCCGGTGCCGATCGGCTTCTGGTTGATGTCGGCGGCTTTGCCATCCTTGAGCAGTTGGGCCGCGTATTCGGCGGACTGCACGGACGCGAAGCTCATGGCCATGTTCTGGATGAACGCGGCGTCGACTTCTTTCAGGGTGAACTTGACGGTGTGGTCGTCGACTTTATCGATCTTGGTGATGTTGGTGTCCATCCCCATGTCGGTGAAGTACGGGAATTCGGTCGGGTACGCCTTACGGAACGGGTCGTCCTTGTTGATCATGCGGTTGAAAGTAAACAGCACGTCGTCGGCGTTGAATTCACGAGTCGGCTTGAAATACGGGGTGGTGTGGAACTTGACGCCTTCACGCAGGTGGAAGGTGTAAGTCAGGCCATCATCGGAAATGTCCCACTTGGTCGCCAGACCAGGAATCACGGCGGTGCCGCCGCGCTCGAACTGGGTCAGGCGGTTGAACATGGTTTCGGCTGAGGCGTCGAAGTCGGTTCCGGTGGTGTACTGGCCTGGATCAAAACCGGCCGGGCTCCCTTCGGAGCAGAACACCAGGTTAGTCGCAGCGGTGGCGAAAGGTGCGGAGGCTAACAAGCCTGCGCCGACTAGAAACGGAATGACCGCGTGTTTAAGCATGTTGGCCTCATGATTTGTTGTCATTTTTTAGTTGTGAGGTACGACCTCGTGAGTCGTGCCTGCGGATACTTATGCAGGCCCCATACCCAATGCAAGATCCAGAGCGGTCGGCGGCGTTAAACGGTGGCACGAACGTACCTTAATGTCGCATCCGTATAACTTTTGACGCATTTGACCGTTTGCGAGTGGTTTTTAAGGTGCAAATGCAGCCCCAAAACGGTGCGGCAGTCACCTGCTGCGCGACGCCTTGGGGCCGGGTGTTACTTATTTATACCCACCCCATAGAAGGGGGTCAGACCGAAAGGGCTGATGCGGAAGTCGCTGACTTCCTTGCGCAACGGCTGGAACACTGTGGAGTTGGCGATCGGGGTGATCGGCACCTGCTGTTTAAGGATCAGTTGCGCCTGTTGATACAGTTTTACCCGTTGCGCTTTATCCGTGGCCACTTTGGCCTGCTGCACCAGTTTGTCGTAAGCCGGGTCGCACCATTTCGCATAGTTGCTGCCTTTGACTGCCGCGCAGCTGTACAGCACGCCCAGCCAGTTGTCGGGGTCGCCGTTGTCGCCGGTCCAGCCGTAGATCATCGCGTCATGTTCGCCATTCTTGGCGCGCTTGATGTACTCGCCCCATTCATAGCTGACAATGTTGGCCTTGATGCCGATCTTGTCCCAATCCTGCTGGATCATTTGCGCCGACATACGTGCATTCGGGTTCGACGCACGCTGCACTGTCATCGCCCAAAGGTTGATGGTTGTACCGGGTGCAACCCCGGCTTCATTGAGTAGCGCCTTGGCTTTCACCGGGTCGTAAGGCGCGTCTTTGATGTTCGGGTCGAACGACCATTGCGCAGGTGGCAAAGCGTTCTGTGCCAACTGACCGGCGCCTTGGTAAACCGCCTTGATGATTGCCGGTTTGTCGATGGCCATGTCCAGCGCCTGACGGACCTTGAGCTGATCAA
>NZ_RCNX01000057.1:10687-15533 GCF_004307595.1 Pseudomonas sp. Sample_23 | reverse complement strand
CCATGAACAAGCGCTCCAGATCTCGGCTGCTGCGGTATACCACTTCGACGGCCATTCACCACCTCACATGCCTTCACGTTAAGTTGTCTTGACGACTACTGTATCCATATACAGCGAAAAGGATAAGCGAATCCCTGCGCCATGGGTAGTGGCTTTTCAATGTAGACCGGATTTGGCGTTTGTCAGTGAGCCGTGTCGCTGCTGTTCGCGAGCTGGCTCGCTCCCACGGGGAATGTGCAAAGCCGCGAGCCTGCGACCAAACGCCACGGCGCGGGATTTGCGGCGGATCGCCATGATGCGTGGCCCTGAACCTGCATGAAAACCGTTGCAACAAGGCGCGCGCGCAAAACCGTCACGTGCGATACGCATCATCCGCCCGAAACGGGCTAAGGAAACTCATCGTGAAAATAAACTGGGCCGAGAAACTGCGGCGTAACGTGCATCAACTGGCCGAGTCCCTGGGCAACCTGTTCGTCGAAACCTTCCACTATCTGGCGCTGTTCGCCATCGGTGCGGTGACGGCGTGGGCGGCGGTGATGGAGTTCCTCGGCATGCTCGAAGTCGGGCACATCAAGATTGATGACATTCTGTTGCTGTTCATCTATCTGGAACTGGGCGCGATGGTCGGGATTTATTTCAAGACCAACCATATGCCGGTGCGCTTTCTGATTTACGTAGCGATCACCGCGCTGACGCGCTTGCTGATTTCCAACGTCTCGCACCACAACCCGCCGGACATGGGCATCATCTACCTGTGCGGCGGCATTCTGCTGCTGGCGTTTGCGATCCTGGTGGTGCGTTACGCTTCGTCGCAATTCCCTTCGGTGAAGATCGAGAACCCGCAGCGCAAGATCGGCACGGGCTCCAGCGAACATCCTGAAGTGGAGAAGGGCGAGCTCTAAAGGCCCGCCGCCTGGCCGGGCTGGCCTTTGACCCGTGGCGGTGGCGGGGTCAGCCCGGCGCCGCTGGTCATGGCTTCGAGAATCGACATGGCGCTGTGACCCTGTTCGATGGCGATGCCGAACTGGATGCTTTGTACCAGCCGTTTCAAACGCTCGGGATCGTTGCGCTGTTCGGCGCTGATCATGCGCTTGGCCACGATGCGGCCGGCGTTGGACAGGGTCAGCATGATGCTGCCGTCCAGGCCCTGAATGCTCAGATTGATCTGATAGTCCGGCGCGAAGGCATCGGTAATGATTTGAAATGGGTTGTCCATGATGCGTCACCGCCTGATTGAACGTGCAGTTGTTGACCGGCCATGATCCGATTTGGTTCGCAACACCAGACCACTGGCATCTCGTTCGCTGAGGTTTGCAATGTCCGTTTGCCTCAAGGGTGATGTAGCAAGGGGCATGCCGGAAAAATTGTCGAACAATAAACACGGCGAAAAAAACGGCGAGCCTCGGGGCTCGCCGTTTTTTGTGGCGCGTTTTCAGGGCAGGAATGAGCCGATGATCGCTGACAGTGCAGTCAGGCCGATCAACACTCCACCCAGTTCACCGCCAGCCCGCCGCGCGAGGTTTCCTTGTATTTGTCGTGCATGTCGGCCCCGGTGTCGCGCATGGTGCGAATCACCCGGTCGAGGGAAATAAAGTGATTGCCGTCGCCGCGCAGGGCCATTTGCGCGGCGTTGATCGCCTTCACCGCCGCGATGGCATTGCGCTCGATGCACGGCACTTGCACCAGGCCACCGACCGGATCGCAGGTCAGACCGAGGTTGTGTTCCAGGCCTATTTCGGCAGCGTTCTCCACTTGCTCCGGTGTCGCGCCGAGGACATCGGCCAGGCCGGCGGCAGCCATTGCGCAAGCCGAGCCGACTTCGCCCTGACAGCCGACCTCGGCACCGGAGATGGAGGCGTTTTTCTTGCACAAAATGCCGACAGCGGCTGCGGCGAGAAAGAACGCGACGACGTCATCATCAGACGCATCCGGATTGAATTTCATGTAGTAGTGCAGAACCGCCGGAATGATCCCGGCGGCACCATTGGTCGGCGCGGTGACCATGCGCCCGCCGGCTGCGTTTTCTTCGTTGACGGCGAGGGCGAACAGGTTGACCCATTCCATGGCCGACAGGGTCGAGCTGATCACATTCGGTTTGCCGATTTCCAACAGGCTGCGATGCAGTTTTGCCGCGCGACGCGGTACTTTCAGACCGCCGGGCAAGATGCCTTCGTGGCGCAAACCTTGTTCGACGCACTCGCGCATTACTGACCAGATGTGCAACAGGCCCTGACGGATTTCGGCGTCGCTGCGCCAGGCGCGCTCGTTGGCCATCATCAGTTCGGACACGCGCAGATTATGTTGTTTGCACAGGGCGAGCAGTTCGGCGGCGCTGGAAAAATCATAGGGCAACACCACGTCGCTGGTTGGCGCCACACCAGACTTGGCTTCAGCCGCTTCGACGATGAAACCGCCGCCCACCGAGTAATAGGTTTGCGTGAACAGCTCGGCGCTTGCGCCAAAGGCGCTCAGCGACATCGCATTGGGGTGGTAGGGCAGGCTCTCGTCGAGCAGCAGCAGATCGCTCTGCCAGTCAAAAGCAATTGAACGTCGACCGGCGAGGGACAGTTGTCCGGTTTCGCGCAGTTGTTGAATGCGTGGATCGATGGTCGAAGGATCGATGCTGTCCGGCCACTCGCCCATCAGGCCCATGACCGTTGCGCGGTCAGTCGCGTGGCCGACGCCGGTGGCCGACAGCGAACCGTACAGGCGGATCTGCACACGTCGCACATCATTGAGCAGATGCTGATCGATCAGAGCTTGGGCAAAGGTCGCGGCTGCACGCATCGGACCGACGGTATGGGAACTGGACGGGCCGATGCCCACTTTGAATAGATCGAAAACACTGATAGCCATGCTAAACCCTTACAAGCAATGGAGTAGGAATCGCTGCCATTTTTTGTCGGACAAGCGCAATGTCGGCGATACTGCCTGCCTCGCTTCGAGGTGACCAACGAAACCTCCTAAGACAGCCTTTAGCAGGACTAAACAATGAGTCGTCAATTGCACGCCCAGACCTATGTCTGGCTGCAGGTGTTTGCCTGTGCCGCGCGGCACCTGTCGTTCACCCGTTGTGCCGAAGAGCTGCACATCACCCCGGGCGCGGTCAGCCAGCAGATTCGCCAATTGGAAGAGCGCTTGGGCTTTCGCCTGTTTCATCGGCGCGCGCGGGGCGTTGAGTTGAGTGCGCAGGGGCAGCGGCTGGCGATGACCGTCAACGAAGCCTATGGCAGCATCGATGCGGAGTTGCGCCGGCTGGACGCCGGGATGATCAGCGGGACGCTGCGGTTGCGTTCGATACCGTCGTTTCTCGGCAAGTGGCTGACCCCACGCCTGCCGCGCTTGCAGCAACGTTTTCCAGATATCCAGTTGCGCCTGGTGGCCGAGGACAGCAGCGTGCCACTGCATGAGGGCGATTTCGATCTGGCCATCGACCTCAACGATGGCAGCTACCCCGGATTGTTATCCACAGCCTTGCTCGACGAGCAGATATTTCCGGTGTGCGCGCCGAGCCTGTTGCGTGGGCGCCCGCCGTTGCACGGGCCGGCGGATCTGATGCATTTCCCGTTGCTGCACGACATCACCGCCTGGCGTGGCAGTTACGAATACGCAGAATGGGAGTTCTACCTGAACGCGATCGGCTTCGAAGGCGCCGATGTGCGACGCGGCCACACGTTCAACCGCAATCACCTGACCATCGAAGCGGCGATCGCTGGCATGGGCGTGGCGATTGCCCGGCGCACGTTGCTCAACGATGAGCTGGAGCGCGGCACTTTGATCGTGCCGTTCGGCTTGTCAGTGGCCAACCATAAACGCTATGTGCTGCTGTATGCACCGGGGGCGTTGAGCCATCCGGGCGTTCGCGCTGTGCACGACTGGCTGGTGGAGGAGGCGGGGATTTTTCGCTGTTTGCACCCGCTGAACGAGCAGCAGATGTGAGCAGATTTTTCTGCGGAGCGGGTCGACCCAACTCCCGACATTAACAGCGCCTCGCTCGGTTGTCCGGCTTTTTTTGCGAATGAATATTTTTCTTTTTTCAGGGGTTGAAATGTTCGCCGCTCGGGCCGATTGTTGTAACCAGGAGGTCAGGAAATTCACTTCAAGGCCTCCAGCGAGCTAGCTGAAATAAGGGATGAACTATGCAAATCCAAGTCAACAGCGATAACCATATTCAAAGCAGTAAGCGACTGGAGGAGTGGGTACGTACAACTATTGAGAGCACGCTCGACCGTTATGAAGAAGACCTGACCCGTGTCGAAGTCCACCTGAGCGACGAGAACGGCGAGAAACCAGGTCCCCATGACTTGCGCTGCCAACTGGAAGCGCGGCCAAAAGGCCACCAACCGATTTCCGTGACCCACAAAGCCGATTCGCTGGAACAGGCGATCGACGGTGCCGCCGAGAAACTGGAGCACAAACTGGATCATCTGTTCGGCAAACTGCGAGGTAAACCACGCGCCGCTGTAGTGCCATTTACTGGCAAGGCCAACGACAAGCTGTTGGCGGAAGAATTTGACGAGAATGAACAGGCAGCGATCAACAGTTGATGCGCTGATTTCACAAGTCACACAAGGAGAACGGGCCTGCTGATGCAGGCCCGTTTTTTTGTTTGTGGTGTTGGTGATTGCTCGCAGGGTTTAAGACCGTAGCCCCTCACCCCAGCCCTCTCCCGAGGGAGAGGGAGTCGATCCGGTTGTTTTCAAGTCCAGCGTTCGGCTCGATATTGCAGGCGAGCGTAAATCGTAAATACACCTCGGTCAGTCCCCTCTCCCTCTGGGAGAGGGAGCCGATTCCGGTTGTTTTCAAGTCCAGCGTTCGGCTCGATATTGCAGGCGAGCGTAAATCG
>NZ_RCNX01000057.1:0-10677 GCF_004307595.1 Pseudomonas sp. Sample_23 | reverse complement strand
TCCGGTTGTTTTCAAGTCCAGCGTTCGGCTCGATATTGCAGGCGAGCGTAAATCGTAAATACACCTCGGTCAGTCCCCTCTCCCTCTGGGAGAGGGTTAGGGTGAGGGGCTTTTGATCTTCAATGGGCTGCGGTCAGAATGCCACCGACGTCTGCACATAAACCGTACGCGGCTCACCCACATACTTGCCCTTGTTGTTGTCATCGAACGAGCGTGTGAAGTACTGCGTGTTGAAGATGTTCTTCACCCCCACCGCCACATTCAAATCCGACAGTTGCGGTCCGAAGTCATACCCGGCGCGGCTGCTGAACAGCATGTAGCCGGGGATCTTGCCGGTGCTGCCATCGGCGCTTTCTTTCGAAGTGTTGGCGTTGTCGGCGAACTGGTCGCTCTGGAAGCTGCTGTCCAGATTCAGCTTCCATGGCCCTTCGGTATAACCGACGCCAATCGTGCCTTTGTGTTTCGAGGAAAACGGCACGCGGTTGCCTTTGTTCGGCCCGTCCTCGCGGATGGTGGCGTCGACATAGGCATAACTGGCGTAGACATCGAAACCGGCCAGCGCCGGGCTCAAGTCATCCAGCGCGTAATTGACGCTGGTCTCGATGCCCTGATGGCGGGTTTCGCCGCGAGCGATCACCGAGTCGTTGGTCTGGTTGCTTTCGTACTGGTTGTCGAAGTTGATCAGGAATGCGCCGATCTCCGCGCGCAGGGCACCGTTGTCATAGCGCGTGCCGAGTTCCCAGGTGCGGGCCTTTTCCGGTTTCACCTCGCCGCTGCTCACGCGGTTGGGCATCTGGCTGTATTGCACGCTGCCGAACGAGCCTTCGGTGTTGGCATACAGATTCCAGCTGTCGGTGAGGTGATAGAGCACGTTCAGCGCCGGCAGCGCGGTGTTGTAGTCGCCCTTGTATTTGACGTTGGTCAGGTTGTTGGTCTGTTGCGACTCGATCATCTCGTAGCGCACGCCCGGGGTGATGGTCCATTTGCCGATGTCGATGCGGTCATCGACGAAGAACGCGTTGGCCTCGGTACCACCGCGAGTGTCGCGGTCGTTGCGGCTGCTGGTGGTTGGGTATTCGTTGGCGCTGATCGGCGTGCGATAACGCAGTTCGTGGCCGGCCTCGTTGATGTAGCGATAGCCGACGCCGACTTCGTGACTGCTCGGACCGAGGTCGAAGCCTTGGGCGAAACGGGTTTCCAGGCCACGTACCCAGTACTCGCGCGGCGACAGCGAAAGGAATGTGCCCTGATCCAGATAACCGCTGCGCAGGGTTTTGGTGAAGAAGGTGTTGGCGGTGAATTCGCGGCGATCTTCCTGATAGCGATAGCCGAAGTTGAACATCGTGCGGCGCCCCCAGAACTGATCTTTCGGCCGCGTCGATTGATACGGATCGGCATCGTAATCGGCGACGTTGAGACCACCGGGCATGTCGGCCTTGCCTTCGTAATACTGGGCCATGGCGTTGAAGCTGTTGGCTTCGTCGAGCTGATATTTGCCCTTGAGGATCAGGTCGTCGATCTCGGTGTCGCTGTGTTCGCGCCAGTCACCGCCACGGGTGCCGGAGTACAACAGCGCACCACCGAGGCCGTTGGCGTTGGTGCCGCCGGCCAGCAGATTGGCGCTGGTCTTGAAACCGTCGTGGCTCGACGATGGGCTGGTTTCAGTCTGGAAACCACCCTTGACCGTTGGCTCGTCCGGAATCGCCCGGGTCACGAAGTTGACCACGCCGCCGACGTTCTGCGGGCCGTAACGTACCGCACCGCCGCCACGCACCACGTCCACCGCATCCATGTTGCCCATGCTGATCGGCGCGAACGACAACTGCGGCTGACCATACGGCGCGAACGGTACCGGGATGCCGTCCATCAATACTGTCGAGCGCGCGGCCAGGCGTGGATTCAAGCCACGAATGCCGAAGTTCAGCGCCATGTCGTGGCTGCCCGTGCCGTTGTTCTCCGGCGCGTTCACACCGGGGATGCGGTTGAGCACATCGCGGGCCTGGATCGCGCCCTGGCGTTCGAATTCGTCGCGGCGGATCACATCACGCGCGCCGGGGTGTTCGAAGACGTTGATCTGCGCCGCATCGCCGAGCCAGTCGCCGACCACGGTCGAGGTGCCCAGCTCCAGCGCCGCGTCAGCCAACGGTTGCAGGCTGAAGGCATTGTCGCCTTCGGCGCGGGCTTGCAGGCCGGTGCCATCTAGCAAGGCTTCGAGGCCTTGTTGCGTCGTGTAATTGCCCTCCAGACCCCGGCTCTGCACACCGCTGGTGACTTGCGAGCCAAAGGAAATCAGCACGCCGGCTTCACGGCCAAACTGGTTCAGCGCGGTTTCCAGCGACGTCGGGGCGATGTGATAAACCTTGGTCTCGGCGCCCAGCGCAGCGGGCAGGGCGGTGAAACTCAGGCTGGCGCCGAGCAGAAGATTGCGCAGACTGCGGGCCAGTGGTGTAAGGCGGGTGGGCTGCATGTGGATGATCCTGAGAAGGTGGAATCAAGGGGGCTTTCCTTCTCTGTCACGCCAGATCTGAAAAACGGCTCATGGTTTTGGCGTTTTTTTACACCCGCGCTTCGACGCTCACCCAATAACGGGTAAAGCGCTTCACTCTGACCGGCAGACTGATCTGCAGCAGGTCGAGAATCCGCTCGCTGTCATCCAGTGGATACGTCCCGGAAATCAGCAAATCGGCAACCTGGCTGTCGCACCGCAGCTGCCCGCGCCGGTAGCGGCCAAGCTCTTCGAGGAAATCACCGAGGCGCATATGAGCGGCGACCAGCATGCCGTCAGTCCACGCACCGCTGTTGGCGTCCAGGTATTTGGGTTCGCTGACGGAGCTGGCAGTGAAACTCAACTGCCGCGCGACCGGCAGCAGCAGGGGCGCGCGCTGGCTGGCGTTGAGTTCGACTCGTCCTTCGA
The DNA here is from genome assembly GCF_004307595.1 of Pseudomonas sp. Sample_23. NCBI lineage: Bacteria > Pseudomonadati > Pseudomonadota > Gammaproteobacteria > Pseudomonadales > Pseudomonadaceae > Pseudomonas > Pseudomonas sp. Sample_23. The sequence continues at coordinate 7,763 of NZ_RCNX01000057.1, read as the reverse complement.
ACAGGGCGATCTGCGTGCGATCAACAAACTGCCGCACATTGAGGCGCGCACCTTGGCTTTTCAGCACGCCGTGTGCCGTGCGTATCTCGAACGGATTTGCAGCGCTCAACAGCATTTCGCCCTCGAGCAGACGAATCAACCGCTGCGCACCATCAACATCAACCGAGCTGGCGGTATTGAGCTGTAACGAATCGGCACCGCCCAAGCCGATCTTGCGCCGCTGGCCGACCGGCGTGCGGTAATCGGCGAGCAGCGACGGCAACGGCGTGTGCTCGCGCATGCCCCAGGTCGCCGCTGAGCCGGCACCGAGAATCAGCAACATTTTCAGCGCCTGACGGCGGCTGCCGGACTTCGGTCCGTTCAACGCCGCGTGAGCCAACGGCGACGAAACGCCGCGCAAACGCTGATTGACTCGTTGCATGTGTTCCCACGCCCGGCGGTGTTCGCAGTGTGCATCCAGCCATTGTTGCCAGGCCTGTTGCTGGCGCGGGGTCAGCGTGCCCTGCTGCATTTCCAGCAGCCAGTGCACCGCCTGTTCGGCGACCTGCGCGGAGAAGTCCGGGGTGCGATTCATAAAGCGAAATAGCAGCGCATGGCCGCTTTGTTCAAATGGCGTTTGACCGTGGCCACTGAGATGCCCAGTTCTGCGGCGATCTGTGGATAAGTCAGACCATCGACCTGCGCGAGCAGAAAGGCGCGTTTGACCTGGCGCGGCAAGCCGTCGAGCAGCTCATCGAGTTCGATCAACGTCTGCAGGATGATCGCTTTGTGCTCTTCCGACGGCGCGACCATTTCCGGCATCTGCGCCAGTGTCTCGAGGTAGGCGCGTTCCACATCCTGGCGCCGGTAATGATTGAACAGCACGCGCTTGGCCAGGGTGGTGAGAAAGGCGCGCGGTTCGATGATCACCGGTGGCTCGCGAGCGGTCAGCACCTTGATGAACGTGTCCTGAGCCAGATCCGCCGCGCTGTCGGGGCAGCCGAGCTTGCGCCGCAACCAGCCAGTGAGCCAGCTGTGATGAGCATGGTAGAGCGATTCGACGGGATGGGCGGGCGGCAACGAAATGACTCCGGACGCAAAACTTGCGTAGAGAACGTGCATTAGAGAACAAGAACGGTTCGCATTGTAGAGGCTGGCGACAGTGTCCGGCAATCAGATGCTTTTGCGTATGAGAATATTTATCATTAATATTGCTCGCCTGTAGATTCGGCTTGTCGGCCGAACGTTTTTCGTTTCAGGGTCGAAACATGAAAGGCAAACTCGCCACCCTTCCCATGTCCTATCGTCTGGCCGTCACTTCGCGAGTGCTGGCGGCGATTTTCGGCGGCTATCTGGTCGCGGCGCTGGCCAGTGTCACCCTGACGTTGTGGCTGCCGCTGAACCGCGCCGAAGCGGTGGTCACTGGCATGACCGTGTCCTTTCTGGTCTATCTGGTCGCGGTGCTCTGGTGTTTTGCCTGCCGCAGCGCGTGGTCGGCGTGGGTCGGCCTGTTGGTGCCGAGCGTGATTCTCGCCACCGTTTCCGGTGCCGCGCGCGGTCTGGGGCTGGCATGAAAGAGGGCTTCCGGCAGGCGATGGCATGGCTGCACACCTGGGCCGGGCTGGTGTTCGGCTGGTTGCTGTTCGCGATTTTTCTCACCGGCACGCTCGCTTATTTCAAAGATGAAATCAGCCACTGGATGCAGCCGGAGATCGCTGCACATTCGCTTGATAGCGAAGCGAGCCTGGCACTGGCGCAAGATTATCTGCAACAACACGCCGCCGGTGCCTCGCGCTGGCTGATCGATTTGCCCGATGCCCGCGACCCCGGCCTGACGGTGCGCTGGCAGCAGGCGCCGGGCAAACCCGGCGAGCGCGGCCGCTTCGAATCCCGAACCCTCGATGCTCAAACCGGAGTCGAAGTACAGGGCCGCGAAAGCATGGGCGGCGAGTTCTTTTACCGTTTCCACTTCCAGTTGCAGATGCCTTACCCGTGGGGGCGCTGGCTGGCGACCATCGCCGCAATGGTGATGTTCGTTGCGTTGATCAGCGGCATCATCACCCACAAGAAAATCTTCAAGGACTTCTTCACCTTCCGCCCGCGCAAGGGCCAGCGATCCTGGCTCGACGGGCATAACGCCGTGGGCGTGCTGGTGCTGCCGTTTCACTTGATGATCACTTACAGCAGCCTGGTGATTTTCATGTCGATGGTCATGCCGGCCAGCATCGTTGCCTCTTACGGCAGCGACGTACGCAAGTTCTACGACGAAGTCTTTCCCGCCTCGAAGACACCCGAGCGCGCCGATATTGCCGCGCCGCTGACCGCCATGGCGCCGCTACTGGCCAAGGCCAGCGAGCAGTGGTCGGGTGGCCATACCGCGCGCCTGTCGGTGAGCAACCCGGGCGATGCCAGCGCCACGGTGGTGCTGTCCCGCGCGGGCGATCGGGTGGTGCATGATTTCGGCCGGGCGGTGACGTTCAACGGCGTCACCGGGCAGCTTCTGAGCAGTACACCCGATCAACCCATGGCGATGGCGGTGGGTGGCGCGTTTTACGGTTTGCACATGGGCCATTTCGCCGGGCCGCTGTTGCGCTGGCTGTATTTCATTTGCGGATTGGCTGGCACGGCGATGATTGGCACCGGGCTGGTGATCTGGCTCGGTAAGCGGCAGCTCAAGCACGTAAAAAGCGCGGCGCTGCCGTTCGAATTGCGCCTGGTTGAGGTGCTGAATATCGCCAGCATGGCCGGCCTGGTATCGGCGGTGGCGGTGTTCTTTTTGGCCAATCGACTGTTGCCGGTGAGTCTGGCGGGGCGGGCCGATTGGGAAGTGAATGCTTTCTTCATAGGCTGGGGCCTGAGCGTGGTGCACGCGGTGTTGCGTCCGAGGCGCAAGGCGTGGATCGAACAGCTGACGCTCGGCGCCGCGCTGTTTATCGCGGTGCCGCTGATCAATGCGCTGACCACACCGTGGAATCTTGGCGCCAGCCTGATGCAGCGCGACTGGGCACTGGCCGGACTTGATCTGACGTGTCTGGCGACGGGGCTTTTTCTCGGCTGGGCTGCGCGCAAGATGCAGCGTACGGGCGACTCCGTCAGCGTTCGCAAAGCAAGTTCTTCGCCTCGCTCGATCACAGTCGAACAGGGGGCCAACTGATGCTGCTGGCCCTGTTGCTCACCTATGCCGGCTTCACCGCGTTGTGCCTGTCGATGCCACGTCATCACGCCGAATTGCTCGGCGCCAAACCGTCGACGCGCCGCCGTCAGGGTCTGGCGCTGGCGGGATGGCTGTTGCTGGCGCTTTCGCTGTGGGCGGCGGTCGCGGCCAGTGGCTGGAGTTTCGGTCTGGTCGACTGGTTCGCGGTGCTGATGCTAAGCGCTTTGGCATTGGTGCTGTTGCTGCCGTATCGCCCGCGTCTGGCCATGGCCCTGGCCGGCTTGAGCCTGTTGGCCAGCCCGGTCGCCGCCTGGGCGCAGTGCTGAAGTGCTGATCGGTCTGCCGCCGGAATCGCGTGACGATGAAGCGCGTGGCGCGCGTGCGCATTTTCTCCAGGTGTTTCTGTCCCAGCGTGCGCAAATGGAGGCGCTGGTGAACCGGCGCGTCGGTTGTCGGGCGACCGCGGCGGATCTGGTCCAGGATCTGTTTTTGCGCTTCTGGCGGCGGCCGCTGGTCCAGGTCGAAGAGCTCAGCACTTATCTGCTGCGCTGCGCCGGCAACATCGCCATCGATCATTTGCGCAGTGAAGGCACGCGCACGCGGGTCAACGAAGGCTGGCAGCCGGACGAACCCGACAGCCATGGCAGCGAACCCCAGGCCGCCCTCGAAGCCGGCAACGATCTGCGCCATGTCGAAGCCGCGTTGCGCGCCTTGCCCGAGCGTACCCGGCAGATCTTTCTGCTCAATCGCATTCACGGGCGCAAGTACGCTGAGATCGCCAAGGCCATGGGCCTGTCCCAAAGTGCCGTGGAAAAACATATGATGCGCGCCCTCGAGGCCTGCAAGGCCAGCCTGCGCGACCCCGCGCCACGCCTGCCAGGGAAAGCACCGTGAAGCCATCCGATCCGATCACACCGACGCCGGCCCAGGAACAGGCCGCGCTGGCCTGGCTGAGCCTGTTGCACGACCGCCCGAGCACTGGCGATCAACTCACCTTCAGCCAATGGCTGCGCGCCGATCCGGCCCATGCCCAAGCGTATGCGCAGGCGCAGGTGATCTGGGAACTCAGCGAAAGCCCCGCGCGCACGCTGGCCGATGAAGATGCGCTCGCGCTGCAAGGTTATCTGCAGGCGATGGACGCCCCGCGTCGCTCGCCGATGTTGCGTTGGTCTGGAGCACTGGCGCTGGCCGCGTGTCTGCTGTTGATGATCAGCCTCGGCACGGGGTGGCAGGCGCAGCGCTGGCTCGACGATCTGCGCGCCGATCATGTCTCGGCACCAGGGGAAATTCGCACGGTGACACTGGCCGATCAATCGCAAGTGACGCTGGATGCCGATAGCGCGATTGCTGTGGATTTCACTCATGGTCAGCGCCGCGTGAAATTGATCAGAGGCGCTGCTTTCTTCAGCGTCACTCACACCGGCGATCCGTTTGTGGTGGCGGCGGAGCAGGGCGAGGCGCGGGTGCTGGGCACCCAGTTCGAAGTACGCCGGCAACTCCACGGCGCGCAAGTGACGGTGTTGTCCGGACGTGTCGCGGTGACGGCGGACGAGCATGGCCAACAACAGATTCTCACGGCCGGCCAGCAAGTTGCCTACGCCGGCGGCACTGCGGAAAAACTGCATGCCGTGGACAGTGAAGCGCAACTGGCGTGGCGTCAGGGTTGGCTGACTTACTACAAGACCACGCTGGCCGATGTCGTCGAGGATCTGCGCCGCTATTACCCGGGGCGGATCGTGCTGCTCAACGATGAGCTGGCGGCGCGCAAGGTCAGCGGCAGCTTTCCGAGCAAGGACCCGCAGGCGGTGCTCAATTCGTTGCAGGGAGTGTTGGGGTTTGAGCAGCATCGGGTGTTGGGGCAGCTGATTATTCTGCGCTGAGGCTGCCGGCCTCTTCGCGAGCAGGCTCGCTCCCACAGGGTACGCATTCCAAAGGTGGGAGCGAGCCTGCTCGCGAAGGCGTCAGCCCAGGCAACAAATCCCCCGCAAAATATTTTCAAATTAAAGGTGAGGTAACCCCGAGCCCCATCCGTGTAGTGACTGAAACTGCGAGCCATTCGCATCCGTTGCGGTTCTACACAGGTCATTGAGCAATGAAGTCCAGGGCAAAATCCGGTTCGGTCAAACAGTGGTTGGGCATGTCGGCGCTGAGTTTTTCCGCGTTGGCATTGCTGCCGATGAGTATCGCGCTGGCGACAGAAGCGGTGAGCAATCAGGCGCAACAGCAATTCAATTTTGCCCTGGCCGCCAAACCATTGCCGCAGGCCCTGAGCGACTTCAGCCGCGTGACCGGGCAGAGCGTGGTCTACACCGACGAAGCGCCGTACGGCCTCAACGCTCCGGCAGTCAACGGCCAGATGAGCGCCGAACAGGCCCTGCAACGCCTGCTCGGCAACTCCGGCTTGAGCTTTCGCCGCACCGACAGTCATACCCTGGCGCTGGAGCCGATGCCGACCGCAGGCGCGCTCAATCTCGGCGCCACCACCATCACGTCCACGCGCGACGAATTGATGAGTTATCAGCCGCCGGAAACCAGTTCGGTGATGCGCTCATCGGCGTCGCTGCAAGAAATTCCGCAGACGGTCAATGTCATCCCGGCGCAGGTCATTCGCGATCAGGCGCCGCGCAATCTAGACGACGCGCTGGCCAATGTCAGCGGCATCACCCAGGGCAACACCTTGGGCAGTACCCAGGACTCGGTGATGACTCGCGGTTTCGGTGACAACCGCAACGGCTCGATCATGCGCGACGGCATGCCGCTGGTGCAGGGCCGTGGCATGAACGCGACCGTGGATCGCGTCGAAGTGCTCAAGGGCCCGGCCTCGTTGCTCTACGGGATTCAGGATCCGGGTGGTGTGGTCAACCTGGTCAGCAAGAAGCCGGAACTGACCCAGTACAACGCCGTGACCGTGCGCGGTTCGACCTACGGTGACGGCAAGAACGGCAGCGGCGGCGCCTTCGACAGCACCGGGGCGCTGGGCGATTCCGGCTTCGCCTATCGCATGGTCGTCGATCATGAAGACGAAGATTACTGGCGCAACTTCGGCACCCATCGCGAGACGCTGATCGCACCGTCGCTGGCCTGGTACGGCGAGCGCACCAAGCTGCTGTTCGCCTACGAGCACCGCGAATTTCTCACGCCATTCGACCGTGGCACCTTGATCGATCCGCGCACCAACCATCCGCTGGATATCTCGCGCAAGCAGCGTCTCGATGAGCCGTTCAACGACATGGAAGGGCGCTCGGACCTCTACCATTTCGAAGCCGACCATGAACTTAACGACGACTGGAAAGCCCACTTCGGCTACAGCTGGAACCGTGAAACCTACGACGCCAGCCAGGTGCGCGTGACGGCGATCGACACCAACAAAGGCACACTGACCCGCAGCATGGACGGCACCCAGAATGCGATCAGCACCGATCGTTTCACCACCGCCAGCCTCGAAGGCAAAGTGAATGTGCTGGGCATGCAGCATGATCTGGTATTCGGCGTTGATGACGAATACCGCAAGATCTACCGCGAGGATCTGATCCGGCAGAAAAGCCTGACCACGTTCAGCTATCTCAACCCTGTGTATGGCCGCGAAGTGATGGGCACTACGATGAGTGCGCCCGACAGTGCGCAGACCGATAAGCTGCGCAGCGATTCGCTGTTCCTGCAGGATTCGATTCACCTCAACGAGCAGTGGATTCTGGTCGCTGGCGGACGTTTTCAGGAGTACGACCAATACGCCGGCAAAGGCGTGCCGTTCAAGGCCAATACCGACAGCAACGGGCAGAAGTGGGTACCGCGCGCCGGTCTTGTTTATCGCTACACCGACGCGCTGTCGTTTTACGGCAGCTACACCGAATCGTTCAAACCCAACTCGACCATCGCCCCGCTGAGCGGCAGCAGTACCGTGCTCGACGGCAGCATCGCGCCGGAGGAAGCCAAGTCGTGGGAGCTGGGTGCGCGGCTGGATATGCCCGGCAGCATCACCGGCAATATCGCGTTGTTCGACATCAAGAAACGCAACGTACTGGTGGCCAATTCCGAAGGCCCGACAACGATTTACAGTGCGGCAGGCGAGGTGCGTTCACGCGGGCTGGAAGTTGACCTGAGCGGGCAGCTCAGCGAGCACTGGAACCTGATCGGCAGCTATGCCTATACCGATGCCGAAGTCACCGAAGACCCGGAATACAAAGGCAAGCGCCTGCAAAACGTAGCGAAGAATTCCGGCTCGCTGTCGGCGGTGTATGACTTCGGCAATGTGTTTGGCGGCGATCAACTGCGTGTCGGGGCAGGGGTGCGGTACGTCGGCGAGCGTGCCGGCAACGCGGTGAATGATTTTGACCTGCCGAGCTACACCGTGGCGGATGCGTTTGCCACTTACGACACGACGGTTGAGGGGCAGAAGGTCAAGTTTCAGTTGAACGTGAAGAACCTGTTTGATCGCACCTATTACACCTCGTCGGCGAGCCGCTTCTTTGTGTCGATGGGGGATTCGCGGCAGGTTTCCTTGTCGAGCACCCTGGAGTTTTGAGTCAACGTCAAAAGATCGCAGCCTTCGGCAGCTCCTACATTTGGAATGCGTTTCCCCTGTAGATACCGTCTTGAGCCTCACCGGGCAAGCGCAAGTTTCGGGTCATAT